>NZ_LEKF01000001.1:0-422519 GCF_001029595.1 Pseudomonas sp. ARP3 | reverse complement strand
TCACTAACCACATGCCTTACCCCGCTTCCCCACCCGACCGAGCCCACCCCATGAATCCACTCGCCCTCATAAAAAAAACCCGGCCCGCTCGCCAAGGCACCACCACCCTCACCTGTACCGCCAGCGACCTGGACGCCGCTTTAGCCGCCCAGCGCCTCACGCCGACGTTGATCACGGGCTTCATCTCGCCGCACTTGGACATCGACGCCATCGCCGCCAAGCTCAAGCGCCGTTTCCCGCAATCCACCATCAGTCTGTGCACCACCTCCGGCGAGTTGTGCAACGCACCCAATGCTCTCTACTGCAGCACCGGCGAGCGCTGGGATCGGATGGTGTTGCAGTTGTTCGATGCCAGTGTGATCGCCTCGGCCGAGGTGGTGATGGTGCCGTTGGAGTGCGAGGACATCCGCAGCGGTGGCAAGCGCCTCAAAATGCAGGAGCGGATTGCCAAGTTGGTGGCCAATATCAAGCGGGTGCAGGTGAATACACCAATCGATCATCGCGATACCTTGGCGTACGTGGTGTTCGACGGGCTGTCGGCGTCGGAGTCGTTTTTTATGGAGGCGCTGTACGAGTCGGGGCGGTTCCCGTGTTTGTTTGTAGGGGGATCAGCCGGGGGTAAGTCGGATTTCCAGAAGACGCTGATTCATGACGGCCAGCGCAGTTATCAAAACCACGCGCAAATCGTGTTCGTGAAAACCGCGGCGGATGTGCGTTTTGGCGTGTTCAAAAGTCAGAATTTCAAAC
Organism: Pseudomonas sp. ARP3; assembly: GCF_001029595.1. Taxonomy (NCBI): domain Bacteria; kingdom Pseudomonadati; phylum Pseudomonadota; class Gammaproteobacteria; order Pseudomonadales; family Pseudomonadaceae; genus Pseudomonas; species Pseudomonas sp. ARP3. Next base: position 421,772 of record NZ_LEKF01000001.1, on the reverse strand, counting down.
CTGCCGACCTGACCTTCAGTGTGCTGACCGCTTCGGTGGAAGACCGCACTATTGACCAGGTCATCGACAGCAGCGGCAACATCAAGAGCATGGTGCAGGCGCTGTGCGATGCCTTCAATTGCTCGCCCCAGGCGCTGGAGCCGAAGCTGGCGGATTATTCGTTTGCTATCCGCGTGGGCAGTGAGTTGTTTGTGCGCTCCATCGCGCGCATCGACTATGAGCAGCAGATTGTGCAGCTGTTTTGCGACGTGGCGCCGGGCGAAGAGTTGGTGATGGTGCGGCGTACGCCGTTGCGGGAGGCGACGCGCCGTGACTACGAGCAGTTCTTGCGCGGCAAGGGTGGCCAGCCGGTGGCGGGCATCTTGAATGACTGCATCTTGCGGCGGCTGAACAATGGCGCCGAGCTGGGCAGCATGGCCGGCACGTTCGGCGATGTACCGCTGGCGGGGTTCTCCACCTTTGGGGAAATCCTGGGTTTGAACCTCAACCAGACACTGACGGCGATTTTCTTTTTCCGGGTGGGCAAAGGCGCGAGTTTCACCGACGAGTATGTGGATAATTTCATCGCCCATTACGGCGAATTCAAGGCGTTTTTCCTACGTCGCCAGGTGAAGAAACTGGCCGGTTTGAACCATGTGGTGGTCAAGCAGATTGCCGCGTTCAAAAACAACGACTTCGCCAACACCCTCAATACCCGGGGGCTGGACAGCAATATTCTGCCGGTATTCGAAGGGCTGGCGGACTTGGGCATGGTGTTGGCCCAGGCTGAGCGTCAGCAGGAAGACATCGCTGCGCAGCTCAAGCATTACTCGGGTGAGTTGCACGCGTCGATGGATGAACTGGTGGGGACCATCGGCCAGCAGAACACCGTGTCCGCCCAGGCCGGGGCCACGGTAGAGGGGCTGTCCAGCCAGGCGGACGTGGCGGTGGAAGGTGCGCGTACGCTGGCGGGGTCGAGTTTGCGTATTCAGTCGATCGTGCAGGTGATCCAACAGATCGCCGGGCAAACCAACCTGCTGGCGCTCAACGCAGCCATTGAAGCGGCACGCGCCGGTGACTTGGGCCGTGGCTTTGCCGTAGTGGCGGACGAAGTACGCAAACTGGCGGAAATCACCCGTAAGAATGCGGCGGAAATCGGCGTGGATATTGACCTGCTGTCCAGTGAGATCCAGCGCGTTGCCCAGCAGATCGAGGACCAATCCACCGGGGTCGGCGCACTGCGCGAAATGCTCGACGCTCTGGAGGCGTCCAGCCGCGCCACCGAGGGCACGGCGCAGCGGACCAAGACAATTGCGGATACGTTGACGGGGCTTACACATGCGTAGGCATCCGTCGGGTCGCCAGGGCTGCACGCTGATCCGCCATTAGCCGCCGCACCTGGCTGATAGGCCACTTCAAGGTTTGTACTGTTTGATCAGATTGAACAATTGACGGGTCCAGACCCAACGCGTGCTGGGCGCTTCGCGGTTGTCCGAAAGCGCATCAAGTAGGGTGCGCTCACGCGCTAAGCCTGAGACAAGGCCCGGCTCTGAGCGCTGCGGACCTGGAACGTCAGAAGGTTCGACTGGCTTGATCAACGAGCCGGTAGCCGGGTCTATCGTATACCCCGCTGCCTTGCCTTTTTCGGTGAGGGTCCAGACGCCGTTTACGTTATCAGCGAGCGCCTCGGAGGGCGGGCGCCTTATGGATTCGTCGGTGGTAACGACGATGTTGTCTTCGACAGGGATCACTTTAAAGGTGGTGAACTCATCGCCGAGCCCAGCTTGCTTGCCACCTTCGTCCGAAAACCTATTCACCATTTTTTCCAGGAACGGCAGGCCGCCAATATTGGAAAGCGCCCCGTAATCCGGATTGAGGATATGTCGCAAATAGCCCTGATCAAGTCGGGTACTGGTGATGGCCGTGCCGTTCAGAATTCGTGAGGCCGTTGCCGCGTCTTCTTGCTTAAAGTTGAACGTTACGCGATACCCCTGTGCATCGTAGCCGTTATTGGAACTCAACTGCTGGCGCCCGTCGCTTGCACGACGATAGCTGCCGAGTGAATGAGCCAATTGATCCACATAGCCCAGACTGGCACCCTCCTCCTGTGCGTAAGCGAACATATCCGCGATCAGTGCACGATCATCGTGACGTAAAAATTCAAAAACGTTCTGGCCTGCATTTTCGTAGGTCGCAGGCGGCAGGGCGACCGGCGGCTCGTGGCTACCGAACAAGCGCGCAATCATCAAGTCACGGCCAGCTACTGACCTTGAGCTGGGTGCTGCGGGGGACACCGCAGACTGCATCTGCAACCAAGCTGCACGTCGCTCATTCATGGTGAAAGTGCCGCCGTCGTCGTGGGCGATCAAGCTCAGGTGGTCGCGAGCGAGGTCTTTGAACGGGTTGATGTCAGTACCGTTGACGAAGCCGGTGGCCTGCCGAGCACGCGCCAGGAGATCCGGGTCATCGGTATCGGGGGTCTGTGCGTCGTGCCGCACTTTGTTGGCGAAGTAGTTGCCATCTGTAATTGGGTCGACCAAATTGGAGCCTCGCTGAACGATACGGTTTTCAGCGTGCGTTGCGGCGTCACTTAACTGGCGCGCAAGGGTCGAAACGGTCTCGGTAGCTGGGTGACTATTGGTTGAGACACGCACACTTGCACGCTCATGGGCAGCCATAGCAGCGTAGTCGTTAGCCGCACTGACGGAAGTGCGTGTCAAATGACGGTAAGACGAGGACGCATCAGGATTGAGATTGACCATGAACATCGCTCCTTTCTTAAGGAAGCAGCCATAGTGCTGCATGAGTCCCGGCTCAATAACTTAAAGTTCGCCCTAACATTGCAAGATTTTTAAACCAAATAAAGGTATCAACTTCCTAAAAACACGAAGCCTCTATCTGTAAGACATCCAAGTAGGAAGCCGTCAGCAACTCCCTAGTCCTGCCTCTCTACTATAAAAACCGCCTGTTTTAAGCCATCTGGCGACCGTCACTTCAAACGCGGAATTTCAAAAAACCAGTGATCGACTTGCTGCCGTATCCCGAAGGTTTACCCATGTGCTGATCAAAAATAGCCCGCACCATGGCGCTGGAGTCATGATGCCGTGCATGATGCCTCGCTCACCTCAAGGACGATAAAAAGTGAAAATCAGCCTCGCCGCTTTGCTGCTGACTTGCCTTGCCGGACCCGTGCTTGCAGTTGATATCCCTATCGGATTTCAGACCGCCACCCTCCCCGATGCGCAAAACAATCGCCCATTGCAACTGACCGTCTGGTATCCCGCCGCTACCACTGCGGCCCCCGAACCGATCGCCGACGATACGGTGTTCGTCGGCGCTCTCGCGGTGCCGAACGCGCCGGTGGTGGCTGGGGAGCATCCACTGGTGGTGCTCTCCCACGGTTATGGCGGCAATTGGCGCAATCAGGTGTGGTTGGCCAGCGCATTGGCACGGCGGGGTTATATCGCGGCGGCGGTCAATCATCCAGGCACTACCAGCAAAGACCGCAGCCCCGCCGGCGCTGCGCAGTTATGGCAAAGGCCCAGGGATTTGAGCCGGGCGATCGATGGGGTGCTGGCCGAGCCGGGCCGGTTCGGTGTGGTCGCCAAAGGCCAGATTGCCGCCATGGGCCATTCCCTGGGCGGCTGGACTGTGCTGGAAATGGCCGGCGCGCGGTTCGATCCCGACCGGTTTGCCCAAGACTGCACCGTTCACCCTAAGCTCGGCGGTTGCCTCGGTTACCGGCAAATGAACCCCGCCGGTACGCCAGAGGGTAAAGAGCGCTTGGCTGCGGATTTAAGCGACCAGCGCGTCACCGCCATTGTGTCCTTGGACCTGGGCCTGTCGCGCGGCTTCACCGATGCCAGCCTGGCGACATTGCCAGTGCCGGTGCTGGTGATTGCGGGAGGCGTGCCGTCCGAGGACATGGACCCGCAGTTGGAGTCCGCCAATATGGTCAAGCGCCTGCCAAAAGCCACGACTCAATATATGGAGATCGCCGACGCCACCCACTTCAGCTTTATGTCGATCTGCAAACCAGGCGCCGTGGCGTTGATTGAAGCGGATTCGCCGGGCGATGGGATGATCTGCCAGGACGGCAACGGGGCGAGGCCACGGTCAGTGGTCCAGCAGCAGGTGGTCGACCTGATCGATGCATTCCTGCAGCGTTCATTTCACAACTGATACTTGGGCCTGGGGGATGTTCCTCCTTATGAAACACCCGGACGATACAGCCAAAGCGCGATCTACGCCTGGATTGCGCCTAGGCCCCACGGTGCAGCTTGCTTAGCTGGTATGATCCGCGCGTTGACAGCCCCGGTAAAAACCCATGAATCGCCAGAAAAAACTCCAGCAACTGTTCAAGGCCAAGGCCAAGAAAGCCAGCGCCAAATTGGCGCCCAAATCCAAGGATCGCTACATCAGCAAGGCCGAGCGGGAAAGGCTGGCGGCTGAAGCTGCCGAGGCGCCCAGCCCGTCCCCCGAAGCCTGACTCAGCAGCCGCTCAACGCCACTTGCGGCCGCTCACCGGCAAAGAAAAACGGCCGCAGGCGCACACCCACGCTGTTGCCGATAAACGCTGCCACCAACCACATCCAGCCATGCAGACTGCCGGACGCGATGCCGCTGAAGTACGCGCCGATGTTGCAGCCGTAGGCCAGGCGCGAGCCGTAGCCCAGCAGCAACCCGCCGATCACCGCCGCGATCAACGAACGGGCTGGGATCTTCAGGCTCGGTGCGAAACGTCCGGCCAGGCCGGCGGCCAGCAACGCACCGAGGACGATGCCGATGTCCATCACACTGGTGATGTCTTCCCACACCGGCGCGGCCAGGGCCTTGGCATTACCCGGCATCTGCCAGAATGCCCAGGCGCTGACGTCCACGCCCACACCGCTCGCCACCTTGGCGCCCCACAGTGCGAACGCCGAAGTAATGCCCCACGGCCGCCCGGCCAACGCCAGGGTCGCGTAGTTCAGCAATGCCAGGCCAACGGCGCCCCACACCAGCGGCCACGGCCCGCGCAGAAAGCGGCGCACACCTGAATGCGGGCTTTTCACCCCCTCTTCAAGCTGACCGTGGCGGCGCTTTTCCAGGCGCACCGTGACGGCTGCGATCAACGCAAACACCGCAAGGCTCAGGATCAAGGCCGGCACCACGCCGAAACTTTTGACGATGGACACCGCCGGGAACGCCGGCAACGCAAACCACCAATCCACATGGTGCGTAGCGATCAGCGAGCCGCAGATAAAGAACAACAGGGTCACCAGCATGCGCGCATTACCGCCGCCCACGGTGAACAACGTGCCCGAGGCACATCCGCCGCCCAACTGCATGCCGATACCGAAGATGAACGCACCGAACACCACCGACACTCCAGCCGGCGCTACCAGCCCGACAACCGGCTGACCCAACAACGTGCCCGCCCCCAGCGCCGGGAAGAACAACAGCACCGCCAACGCCAGCATCACCATCTGCGCACGCAGGCCGGCGCCACGACGATCATTGATAAAAACCCGCCAGGCCGAGGTGAAACCGAAGGCGGCGTGGTACAGCGTCAGGCCCAGGGCCGCGCCGACCATAAGCAATAGCATCTGGCGCGAGCCGACAACGTTGTGCAGGAACAGCGCGCCCAGCACCAGCAGGGCAAAGGCCACCAGCGGCGCGACGGGTGCGCGCGCGCGGGTCAGGGGAATTGAGGCGTTCATGGGTCTCTCGCGGGTTTGAAATAAATGAGGGGCAAGGGCGACAGTATAGATAAGCCCGAAGCCGTCTGGTGTCAGCCGCGGCCGATCGAACCCGACACCGGCAGATTCCCCAATAGTTTCAGCCCGGTGCTCTTCACAAAAGTGGGGTAATCCATCGGCCGCTGAATCCTTGTTTCAGCATTCGGCAGCACATAAGCCCACGCCCGTTGGGACGATGCGTCGTACACCAGCTTGAACAGCCGCGTCGGCACCCACACCCGGTTAGCACCGATGGTGCCGTGGCCCTCATCGAACAGCGGCCCAGTGAACACATACACATCGCCGCCGGCGCGAAGGGCGAACTTGCGCACGTCCGCCTCGACCTTGCTCCAGATCTTGCGGTTGTTGGTAGGGTCTTGCGGCACCATGTTCGACAACGCAAATGACTGTGCCATGGCCTTGGCATCGGGTGCGTCGGCGGCCGGGGATTGGTGGCCGCGGTCCATTGCCGGCTGCACGCCACGGTAGTCGCTCAACTCCGCGCGCGCGCCCTTGGGAATGCGCGGGTCCGCGTAGAAATGGTTGGTTCGCTCTTCGCCTTTGGCGTCCTTGAGCTGGCGGGCGTTGAGGCGCTCGACCACCACCAGCGGTGTCTTGCTGGTTTGCGAATACAGCACCGCGAAATGGTCGGAGCACAGCGCCAGGGGTTTCAGGCTGGCGGGGACGGTCGCGGTTTTGATCGGTGTGGCGCCGGGGAATACATCGGCGCAGGTGTCGAACGACAACTGCCGTTCCTGGGTGGAATAAAGGTCTATCGCGCCACGGGCATGTGCCCCGGCCGAAAACAAAACAAAGGCCGATAGCCCAACTGCAATTTTGCGTAGGTACATGGATTGAATCTTCGAAAGAGAGCGACGCGGCAGGCTCCGCGTACGGAGCCAAGTGAATGATATTTCGAGGATTATGGACTAACAGATGTCAGATTAGTGCCCGAGCGACGTAGGTTTTCCCGCACCCCGCGCGCCCGGCCTGAAGCCATGGGCGCTGGCCGCCCAGGTAATGGCAAACGCCACGCCGACCAACAGCAGCATCGCCCACGCAAATGCGGCCACGCCCCATGTGTCCAGTAGCACGCCACCCACCACACCGCTGCCCGCAATCGCGCTGTTCCATGCCACCACGTTCAGCGACAACGCCACATCCGCGCCATCACCCGCCGCGTCCGCCAGGGCGGTTTGCAACAAGGTCGCAGCGCCGCCGAAACTCAGGCCCCATACCGCCACCCCGAGGTAGATCACTTGCGGCACGTTCCCCAGTAAGCCCAATAGCACGCTCACCGCCGCAAACGCCGCCAAGCTCACCAGCACAGTGTTGCGTAACAACGGTTCGACCAGTCTGGCCGTGCCCCAAATCCCCGCCAACGCAGCGATGCCGAAGACCAGCAACACCAGATCCACCCGCTCGGCCAAGCCCGCCGGTGCCACGAATGGGGCAATGTAGGTGTAGAGGATGTTATGGGCCAGCATCCAACTGATTACCACCGCCAGCACCGGGCGCACGCCCGGCGTGGTCAGCACCTTGCGCAATGACAGGCGCTGATGCGCGGGCTGTGGCGCAAAGTCCGGGACCTTCACCAGCACCCAGCCGATCAGTACCAGGCTCACGCCCGACATCAGGCCGAAGGTGGTGCGCCAGCCCAGCAGGCCACCGAGCCAAGTGCCCAGCGGCACACCCAACGACAGCGCAATCGGCGTACCGACCATGGCCAACGCCAGCGCCCTACCCTGTTGCTGCGGCGCGACCATCCGGCGGGCATAACCGGCGAGCAAGCTCCAGGCCAACCCTGCCGCCACCCCGGCGAAGAAGCGCGCCACCAGCGTAACCCCATAGTGGGAGGACAACGCGGTAATGGAGTTGAACAGCAGGAAACCGGCGATGGTCAGCAGCAATACGTTGCGTCGGCGCCAGCCACGAGTGGCGATGGTCATGGGGATCACCGCCAGTACTGAACCCAGCGCATACGCGGTGACCATCTGCCCGGCCATTGACGGCGAAATCGCCAGGCCGTCACTGATCAACGGCAACAGGCCGGCGGGCAGGGTTTCGGTGACGATGCAGATGAAGCCGGTCATCGCCAGGGCGAGCAAGGCGCCGACGGGCAAGCGGTCGGACGAAGCCGATAACGTCAGTGAGGGGGTCAAGGGAAACTCCTGGGCAAGTTGATTTAAATACTGATCGATACAAATGTTGCAGGCGGGCGCAGCGCGTTGTCAACGACTTATGTATCGACTAGTATCTATTTCGCTTTCCGAAGGAGACCTCACATGGCACAGATGGGCCGCCCGCGTAATTTTGATCGCGAACAGGCTGTGGAACAGGCGTTGCATCTGTTCTGGCAGCACGGCTATGACGCCACGTCCCTTGCCCAGCTCAAAGCGGGTTTGGGCGGTGGCATTTCCGCACCGAGTTTTTACGCCGCTTTCGGCTCCAAAGAAGCGCTGTTCGAGGAGTGCGTGCAGCGCTACCTGTCCACCTACGCCCAAGTCACCGAATGTTTGTGGGACGAATCCCTACCGCCGCGCCAAGCCATCGAAACCGCGCTGCGCCAATCGGTGCGTATGCAATGCGAAGACGGTCACCCCAAGGGCTGCATGGTGGCACTCGGCGTGATGAGTGCGCCCAGTCCGGAAAACGCGCGGGTAGCGAATGCGCTGACCCAATCGCGACTGCGCACGCGGGCGGGGATTGTGGCGTGTGTGGAGCGGGCCGTGCGTGAAGGTCAGTTGCCTGAAACAACCGAAGCTGCGGTGATGGCTACCGTGTTTGACAGCTTTTTGCAGGGAGTATCGATCCTGGCGCGGGATAACGTGCCCCATGCAATCCTTGATGCCGCGATCAGCCAACTGTTGGTGACGTGGGACGCTGCGGCTTCTTCCGTGCCGGCCGCTGAGCCTGAAGTCGGTGGCGCAAAATAAAGGCGCTCCGAAGAGCGCCTTTATTCATTGCTGTATTACTGCTCGCTGATCGACTTCACTTCAGCCTTGTTCGCGCCGCCAATCGCAATGCGTTTAGGCTTGGCTTCCTCCGGCACCACTCTGAGCAGATCGATGCTCAGCAGGCCATTGGAGAGCTGCGCGCCCTGCACTTCAATGTGGTCGACCAGGCGGAACGACAAGCGGAACGCGCGCTGGGCGATACCTTGATGCAGGTAGGTGATGTTTTCGTCGTGTTCGCGTTTGCCGCCGGCGACGGTCAACACGCCTTTTTCCACCTGGATATCCAGGTCGTCTTCCACCAGGCCGGCAGCGGCGATCACGATGCGGTAGTGATCATCACCGTGCTTCTCGACATTATGGGGTGGGTACGTGGTACCGGCCTCGCTGCGAAGCGCCGATTCGAAAAGGTCGTTGAAACGGTCAAAGCCAACGGAGTGGCGGAACAGTGGGGCCAACGAGAGAGTAGTAGCCATTGCAAAATCTCCTGAGTTTTCTCCAAGTGATTTGATACGCGACCCGTATTCGGCATCGCGTAAAACCTAAGTAGGTTCAGGGGAAAAAATTTCAAGCGACGACCCAAAAAAAATTTTCCTGCCGACAAACGGCTGTTTGGCCCCTCGGAATGAGATATCAGAACAGGTCTATTCCGCAGTCTCGGCCACGCCCTGATCCTCCCCCAGAAACCCGCCGCTCTGGTGATGCCATAACCGCGCATAGGTGCCGTTCTTCTCTAGCAACTCGGCGTGGCTACCTTGCTCGATGATGCGACCGTTATCCATGACGATCAGTCGATCCATGGCGGCGATTGTGGACAGTCGATGGGCGATGGCAATGACGGTCTTGCCCTTCATCATTTCATCCAGGCTTTCCTGGATGGCGACTTCGACTTCCGAATCCAGCGCACTGGTGGCCTCGTCAAGCAGCAGGATCGGAGCGTTCTTGAGCATCACGCGGGCGATGGCGACCCGTTGGCGCTGGCCGCCGGATAACTTGATGCCCCGCTCACCCACCAACGTGTCGTAACCGCAGTGGCCTTGTTTATCGCTCAGTTGGCTGATGAAGCCGTCAGCCTGGGCACTCGCGGCGGCACTGCGGATTTGCTCATCGGTTGCATCGGGGCGCCCGTAAGCGATGTTGTCGCGAATCGAGCGGTGCAGCAGGGATGTGTCCTGGGTAACCATGCCGATGGCGCTGCGCAGACTGTCCTGGGTGACGTGGGCGATATTCTGCCCATCGATGCAGATCTGCCCTTTGTCCACGTCATAGAAGCGCAACAACAGATTGATGAGCGTGGATTTACCGGCACCGGAGCGTCCCACCAGGCCGATTTTTTCACCTGGGCGGATGCTCAAGCTCAGGCCGTCGAGAACCTGGCGTTCGCCGTTGTAATTGAAGCTCACGTTGTTAAACGTCACCGCGCCGCCGTGGGTGACCAGCGTGGCGGCATCCGGTGCGTCCTGCACCTTGGGCCCGCGGGTCAAGGTTTGCATACCGTCCTGCACGGTGCCGATGTTCTCGAACAGCGAGGTCATCTGCCACATGATCCAATGCGACATACCATTGACGCGCAACGCCATGGCGGTGATGGCCGCCACCGCGCCGGTGCCCACAGCCCCTTGGTGCCACAGCCACAAGGCATAACCGCCCGCGCCCATGATCAACGCAACCACCAGTGCCTGATTGACGATCTCGAACTGGCTGACCAGGCGCATCTGGCGAAAACCGGTCTGCTTGAAGTCCTCCATCGCCGCGCGCGCGAAATGCGCTTCACGCTTGGAATGGGAGAACAGCTTGACCGTGGTGATATTGGTGTAGGCGTCCGAAATACGCCCGGTCATGGACGAGCGCGCATTCGCCTGCTCCTGCCCGACTTTGCCCAGGCGCGGCACGAAGTACCCCATGGCCAGGCCGAACAACGCCAACCAGGCAATGAAAGGCAGCATCAGCTTCGGGTCGAAGCCGCCGGCCAGTGTGATAAGCGCGATGAAGTACACACCAATTCCGGGGGCCATCTCGATCAGGGTGAACAGCACCTCGCGCACCGACAGCGCCGTCTGCATGACCTTGGTGGTGACACGGCCGGAGAACTCGTCGGAGAAAAACGACAGGCTTTGTCGCAGCATCAGTCGATGGAAATCCCAACGCAGCCGCAACGGCAGGTTGATCGCCAATACCTGGTGTTGCACCAGCGTGCGCAGCGCTACCAGCCCGATGCTGGTCACCAGCACGATACCGATCCCCCACAGCACCCGGCTTTCCTGCCCGCCTGCATCGCCGCCGGCTTGCCAGGTCGACAGCAGGTCCACCACCTGTCCGAGAAAAGCAAACAACCAGGCTTCGTAGATCGACACACCGGCACTGAGCAGCGCGAGCGCAACGATATAACCCCGGGCACCACGGGTACAGGCCCACAAAAATCGCGCCAGGCCCTCGGGGGGTGGAGGCGCCTCGTCGGGCGGGAAAGGGTCGAGGCGTTGTTCGAATGCACGAAGCATAGGGTTCTCCAGAACGATCTAGTGCGGGGATTCTGGCATTTAAAGCTTGGCTTGAGGGCGTATCGGGATAGAACCCTGCTCTGCAAGCAGGGTCTGCTCTTGAATCAGATCTCAGGAATACGTCGAATGTCAGCGCAAAACAGTCTTGTCATGCTCGCTCGAGGAGGCTACGCCGCTCGGGGAGTGCTGTATCTGATCATCGGTATCTTCGCGCTGCTGGCAGCACAGGACTCGACAAAACCGAAGGATAGCCACAAAAGTCTGGAAGCATTGCTCAGCCAACCATTCGGCTATTTTTTAATTGGGGTTGTGGTGGCGGGCCTGCTCTCATTTGCCTCTTGGCGCATGCTGCAGGCTACCCGTGATGTCGATCATCATGGCAAAGAACTCAAGGGTTTGGTGATTCGAACCGGCCTGTTTGCCGGAGGCGTCGTTAATGGCGCGCTGGCGTTTTTTGCATTGGGCCTGCTTATAAGCGGCATTAAAAGCTCGGGTAATTCCGGGGGGCAGGCCAAAGACTGGCTGTCCCATCTATTGTCCTGGGAACATTCGAACATGTTGGTTTACCTGATCGCCCTCATTCCGCTTGGGGTCGGTATTGCTCACATCATCAAGGGATGGAAGGCATCGTTCGAAAAATATTTTGAGGCCGATGAAGATGTCATGCGCTACGTGCGCCCCGTATCGCGATTCGGATTGATCGCCCGCGGCGTGGTGTTTTTAGAGATTGCAGTGTTATTGGCCATCAGCGGTTCCACTTATCAAGCCATTGACCCACCCGGCATGAAGGAGGCGCTGGACGCCCTCCAGAACCTACCCGCTGGGTGGTTGCTTTTGATGGTAATGGCCTTGGGGCTGATCGCTTTCTCGGCTTACAGTTTTTCTGAAGCCTTCTGGCGCAAGATCAATATGGATGTGCCGGGGGTGGCGAGAACGTAGCAGGCCACGGCCGTTTGTGGCGGCTTTAGAGACGCGCTTATGCTGTGCGCTCGAATCACCCCGGAAAAATCCAAGGCAAAAAAAAGCCTGCATCGCTGCAGGCTTTTCCCTATCTGGCTCCACGACCTGGACTCGAACCAGGGACCCAATGATTAACAGTCATTTGCTCTACCAACTGAGCTATCGCGGAATGCGCCGTATGTTACTGATTGAAAAGGAGAAGTCAAGCATTGCCTGGCAAACGTGAGGATTAATTCCCCGGCTCGCCCGTCAGCGGCTGTTCTGCAGCCAGGTCCAGCCAGGCGCGGGCGGCCGGTGGTAAGTGGGCGTTGGCGCGCCAGGCCAGGGCGATGTGCCAATCGGTATGGGGCTCGTCCAACGCGACCAAGGCAATGCCGGCGTGTTGATGCTTGTGCGCCAACATTCGTGGCAGGAAGGCGACGCCCAGGCCAGCCGCGACCAGGTCGACAATAAAATCGATCTGCCCGCTGCGTGCCGTCACGCGGGGGGTTACGCCTTTGCGCTCGCAGGCCGCGAGGATCTTGGCGTTCAGGGCGAAACCGGCTTCGAACAGGATGAAGGGCGAGTCTGCCAGGTCGGTGAAGTCGATACACTCACGCCCTGCCAGGGGATGGTTCATGGGCAGCACGGCGATCAGCGGCTCATTGCGCACCGGTTGATAGTCGAAGCCCTCGTCAATCGGTAACAACAGTGCCGCCAGGTCGACCTCCCCTTCTTCCAGGCATTCGCGCAGGCGCTTGCTGCCGTATTCGGTCAGCTCAATGTCAATGTCCGGGTAGCGGCTGCGGTAGGTGGCGAACATGGTCGCAAACAGCACGCCGCAGCCTACCGGTGGCAAGCCGATGCGCAACATACCGCGCTTGAGGCCGCGCAGGTCGTTGATTTCGCCGAGCAGGTCGCTGTGTTCGGCCAACAACACCTGGGCGCGACGGTAGGCAATTTCGCCGGCGGCGGTCAGTTGGTTACGATGCCCAAGGCGGTTGAGCAGCGGCATGCCCAGTTCCTCTTCGAGGGTTTTGACCGCCTTGCTCACGGTGGACTGTGTCAGAGACACCACCTCGGCTGCCTGAGAAAAACCGCCCTGGCGCACCACCTCGACAAAGGCGCGCAGTGTTCGCAGATTCATCGGTATTCCTTTGGCGACTGGAAGCCAGTGATAAAAGTTGTTTTTATCATGACAGAAGTTCGCTTAAGGTGGAGCCACCTTGCCCTGTGGATTGACCGTTGATGATCATTTCGTCCGCCTCCGACTACCGCGCCGCCGCCCAACGCAAACTGCCGCGTTTTCTGTTCGACTATATCGACGGCGGTGCCTACGCCGAGCACACACTGCGGGCCAACAGCGCGGACCTGGCCGACATCAGCCTGCGCCAGCGCATCCTGCGCAATGTGGATAACCTCAGCCTCAACACCACCGTGCTCGGCCAGAAGCTGGCGATGCCGGTGATTCTCAGCCCGGTAGGGTTGACCGGCATGTACGCGCGCCGTGGCGAAGTGCAGGCAGCCAAGGCGGCCGCCAACAAGGGCATTGCGTTCTGCCTGTCGACGGTGTCGGTGTGCTCCATTGAGGAAGTGGCATCGCAAAGTCCGCAGGCCATCTGGTTCCAACTTTATGTACTCAAGGACCGCGGTTTCATGCGCAACGCGCTGGAACGCGCGCAGGCAGCCGGGGTGACGACGTTGGTGTTCACCGTGGATATGCCCACGCCGGGGGCGCGCTATCGCGATGCTCACTCGGGCATGTCCGGGCCGTACGCGGCCTCGCGGCGCATGCTGCAGGCTGTGACCAAGCCGCAGTGGGCCTTCGACGTGGGCCTGATGGGTCGCCCCCATGACCTGGGCAATATTTCCAAGTACCTGGGCAAACCCACTCATCTGGAAGACTACATTGGTTGGCTGGCCAACAATTTTGACCCGTCGATCAGTTGGAGCGACCTGGAGTGGATCCGCGAATTCTGGAAAGGTCCGATGATCATCAAAGGCATCCTTGACCCCCAGGACGCCAAGGACGCCGTGAGCTTCGGCGCCGATGGCATCGTGGTGTCCAACCATGGCGGCCGCCAATTGGATGGCGTGCTGTCCACCGCCAAAGCGTTGCCGGCGATTGCCGAGGCCGTGGGCGATGACCTGACGGTGCTGGTGGACTCCGGCATCCGCTCCGGCCTCGACGTAGTGCGCATGCTCGCCCTGGGCGCCAAAGCGTGCCTGCTGGGGCGCGCGCCCTCCTACGCGTTGGCCGCCGACGGCCAGCACGGGGTCGAAAACCTGCTGGATATTTTCGCCAAGGAAATGCGCGTAGCCATGACCCTGACCGGTGTGACCTCAATCGAGCAGATTAACGCCGACACCTTGGTACAAGCAGCCAAATAACCGGCGCGGGCCCTCCACACCTGGGGCTGGCCTGCTACAGCGACCATTGATTCGTAAGGTTTTTTATTAAATTAAACGAAGTGGCATGAATCTCGCTCTAACCTGTTCCAAGCAGGTCCAGCGATGACAAGACGTGCGGCGGTGCCCAGGGGTTAAAACCCACTGTAAAGCGGTTTAGACTGTTTCAATGTTTTACGAAACTGACGGAACAGTAAGACCCCGGCACTCGCCACACGCATCGGGCCTGTAAGACTCTTAGAGGCCGAACGGTTATGAAAACACCTACCCAGACCAACGCAATTGATTTCGACACAGCCAAATTGCAACGTCTGGGCTTCGGCCAGCCGTTCCCGCCACCCCGCCGCCCCACTACCGTTGCTCAACTGCGCCAGCAACTGGGCCTGCAATTGCAGACCAGTCTGGAACCGGAGCGCATCCTCAGTGTGTTCTTCCGTGAGATCCAACGCCTGGTGCCCCTGGATGCCCTGCATTATCGTCACGACGCCGCAGACCTGCGCCTGGAGTTCGGCCAGCGCGGCCATCACTCGGTGAGCTACAGCCTGAGCCACGAGGGCGAGCATCTGGGAGAACTGATCTTTCGCCGTAACCAACGCCTGAGCGAAGAAGAACTCGGCCAGCTCGAATCGCTGCTGGCCACCCTGCTCTATCCCATGCGCAATGCCCTGCTCTACCGCGCGGCCACTCGCAGCGCCCTGCGTGACCCGCTGACCCAGACCGGCAACCGCATCGCCATGGATCAGACGCTGCAACGGGAAATCGACATGGCTCGCCGGCACCTGAACCCACTGTCCTTGCTGATGCTGGACATCGATCACTTCAAGCACATCAACGATACCCACGGCCACGCCGCCGGCGATGACGTATTGCGCGAGGTGGCGGCTGTCATCAAGGCGCAGCTGCGTAACGTGGACATGGTGTTCCGGTTCGGCGGGGAAGAGTTTCTGATCCTGCTGTCCAACACCAGCCGGGAGGCGGCGGCGGTGGTCGGGGAACGCCTGCGCAAAGCGACCCAGGCCCAGGACTATTGGGCCGATGGTAAACGGATTGAATTGACGGTGAGCTTGGGCTGCTCGACATTGCTGGCCGCCGAGTCGGCCGAAAGCCTGCTGCGCCGGGCCGATAATGCGTTGTACGTGGCCAAGCGCGAAGGCCGCAACCGCTTGGCAATGGCGGGGTAAGCACCCCGCCACCGCGTTACATCAGGCTTCGCTGGCGACACGCTCCTTGCGCTCGCGCACGGCGGCGCTGGCGAGGCTGACAGGCTTGTCTTTCTCAAGACGCATGCAGCTTTCCAAGAACAGGTACATGTAGTCGTAGCTTTTGCACACGGCGTGGCGCAGTTCCACCTGCAAGGCCTTGCTCGGGTTCATCCCGGCCAGGGTGCAGATGATTTCCAGGGCTTCCCACGGGTGCGCGTCGTCGTACTGGGCGTGCATCTTCAGCCACTTCATTGCCCGTTTGCGCTCCTCCTCAGGAAAGGCCGCGGCGTAGACACCCGTGGAGCAGACCACGGCTGACCATTCCCCAGTCGCCCCTTCGATTGCGTAGTTGGTGGCGGCAATTGCCACGATCAACGAATCGGCCGAGCTGGTATGCCAGCACCAATGGCTCAGTGCATGCAACTCCGGCGGCACATGCTGGGCCTGCAACTCTTCCAGGCTCACCCCATGGGCGTGCGCCCAATTGACCCAGTAGTCGGCATGGTTGAGTTCCACGCGAATATTGCGCATCAGCCAGCGCCGCGCCATATCCTCCCCAGGATGGCGGGCAAACTTAGTCTTGGTGAGGTTCTGTGCCATGTACAGGGCAAACTGTTCTACCACGGGCCAGCCACCGATCAAGTAGTGACGCATGGTCCGCGCGCTGAGCGTGTTGTCGCGCATGCGCTGGTACAGTTCGTGTTCGACAACCCGGCGCTTGCTCTCGCTACAGTCCTGGATCAATTGCTGTGCCCAGGCTGGGTAACTTGAGGCTTCCATCAGCGGGCCGGTTCTGTTGAATGTGTCGATCACTATAAGGCTCCTTTTTAAGTGTGATGTTTACAGACCGGCAAATGTTTCAGCGGAATGTGCCGGGCGCCTTGAATAACAGGGGCTGCGGCCGCACAGGTCGACATTGCAAGCTATCAAAGGTAAACAACTGCGGTCGTTCGATCAGGTAGCCCTGAGCGTAATCCACTCCTATTTCGAGCAGTGCCTGTTCGATTTGGGGTGTTTCGACAAACTCGGCAATTGTGCGCTTACCCATGACGTGGCCGATGTGGTTGATCACTTCGACCATGGCGCGGTTAATCGGGTCGTCCAGCATATCCTTTACGAAACTTCCATCGATCTTCAGGAAGTCTACAGGTAAATGTTTCAGATACGCGAATGAGGACATTCCGGCACAAAAATCATCAAGTGAGAAATGGCAACCTAAGGCTTTGAGTTCATTAATAAAACGAATTGCACTGGCTAAATTGGCAATCGCACTAGTCTCGGTAATTTCAAAACAAATCATTTCTGGCGGGATGCAATAGGAGGCGAACTTATCTCGTAAAAATCCTAAAAAATCGTCATCGCCGATGGTAATACCTGACAGATTAATCGCACACATGGCCATGGGCCGGCCCGGACGCTCGTGCAGGCAGCGGGCAATGATCGCGAACACATTCTCCACCACCCAGCGATCCAGAGAAGTGATCAGGCCATAGCGCTCGGCCGCCGGAATAAAACTCTCGGGCAGGATGATGCGACCGGATTCGTCATGCAGGCGCAGCAGAATCTCGATATGCCCGCTGCCGCCCTCGGTGTGGTTCAAGGCCGCGATTTCTTGGGAATACAGGCAGAAGCGGTTTTCTTCCAGGGCCATGTGCAGGCGCTGCACCCAGGCCATTTCGCCGAAGCGCACGGACAACTCGGAGTCGTCGGCGTGATACACCTGCACGCGGTTGCGCCCCTTCTCTTTGGCCATGTAGCACGCCATGTCGGCAGCGCGCAGCGACGCTTCCAGGGTGGTCGGGGTATGGGAGATATGCACCAGACCGATGCTCACGGTGGTCACGAATGGCCGGCCTTTCCATAAAAAATGCAGGCTTTGCACAGTGTGGCGCAGGCTCTCGGCGATCTTTTCCGCAGCCGCCGGCGGGCAGTTCTCCAGCAAGATGCCGAACTCATCGCCGCCCAGGCGCGCCAGGGTATCGCCCTCGCGCAGGTCCGATTGCAGCAGCGCGCAGATATGCCGCAACAGTTCATCGCCCGCCGCATGCCCGCAGGTGTCGTTGACCAGTTTGAACTGGTCCAGGTCGAGGAACATCAAGGCGTGGCGCCCAACCTGCTGATGCGCCAACGGGTACAACACCTGCTCCAGACGGAATTCGAATTCACGCCGGTTAGCCAGGCCGGTCAGGGCGTCATGGGTCGCCTGCCACGACAGGTTGGCGATGTACTGCCGCTCCTGCGTCATGTCGTGCAGAACCAGCACCGCACCACTGACCCGATCGCCACTGCGAATCGGCGTGCCTACCAAGGTGACTGACACCGTGCTGCCGTCCAGGCGCTGGATGGTCTTGGCATGCTCGCTACCGCCCCTGAGCTGGCCCTTTACGATTTGCTCGATCAGGGTGAAGCCGTCAGGCTGGGCATCGTCGTCCAGCAGGTTGAACAGCGCCGCCAGGGGCAAGCCCTGGGCCTGGCTCGACTTCCAATGGGTGAGTGCCTCGGCCGCCGGGTTCATGTAGGTAATGGCACCGTCGACGTTGGTGGTGATCACCCCGTCGCCAATCGACGCCAGAGTGATCTGCGCCCGTTCCTTTTCCACCTGCAGCGCTGTAGCGAACGCATGGCGCTGGCTCAATAACTTGTGGGTGCGCAACAACGCCAGCACGATCAAGCCCAGGGCAGTGGTCAGGTTGGTGATCAACAGCAGGCGCAGGATCACCCGCGAGCCTTCGCCCAAGGCATCGCTGAAGGCTTTGGCGGCGGGGGTCACGCCGTCGTTGATGGCGGTGATACGGGCCTTCCATTGGCGCACATCGTTGGCGTTGACCTGGTCGGCGCTGATCGCGGCGTGCATCTCCTGGGCCAGGTTATCCAGCTGCACCAGGTAGCCATCGCCCACCGTCCACAACTCGATGGCTTTTTCCAGGTAGCTGAAATGCCGGAAGTTCAGGTACAGCCAGATCACGCTCGACACATCGTCCGGGTGGTTGCCGCCCTTGAGTATTCCCAGGCGTGCGGCATCGAGGTCAGGGGTTGGGCGGTCCAGGGCAACGCGCAGTTCGTGCCCGCCCTGAGGCACGGCGATGGCGTGCTGGTATTTGAGGTAGGTGGCTTCGTCGCGGTTATCGGCGTACAGCGTGAGGTAATAGATGGCGTCTTTCTGGCCCTTGGACCACAGACTCTCGCCGCCCACGTAACCACGCACAGCCGACAGCACATACAGGCTGCCACAGCCCAGCAATGCCTGAAACAGCACGACTGCGATAAAGGGCCACACAATGCCCAGCAGCCGAGGCGTTCCGAAAGTCCGCTTTCGCTTCATGAAGTCCCTTGCATATGCACTGCTCAATACGCACGCTAAAACCCGCTTCCCTGCCACAGCCTAAGCTAAATCAACGTACTTGTTGCAAGTGTCCATAAAGCTTGGCGTAAAGGCCGCCATCGGCGATCAGCTGCTGGTGGTCGCCATCTTCGGCAATGTGCCCGCCATCAAACACTAATACCCGGTCCGCCTGTTTTACCGCCGACAGACGGTGGGCGATGATCAGTGTAGTACGGCCACTGAGAAACCGCGCCAGCGCCTGATGCAAGTTATATTCGGTGGCGGCGTCCAGAGCCGAGGTGGCTTCATCGAGGATCACCACTTTGGGCTCGGCCAGCACCATCCGCGCAATCGCCAGGCGTTGGCGCTGGCCGCCGGAGAAACGCACCCCGGAACGCCCCACCACACTGTCCAACCCCTGAGGCAGGGCCCTGACGGTGGCGTCCAGCTGGGCGATTTCCAGCGCCTGCCAGCAAGCCTGGTCACTGCGTTCGCGGCCCATGGTCAGGTTGGCGCGCACCGTGTCGTTGAACAGCGCCGGGTGCTGCAACACCACCGCGACGTGCTCGCGGATGGTCTCCAAGCCAATCGCCTGCTGGGTCGCGCCGCCAAAACGGATGGAGCCGGCCTGGGGCGTATAAAGCCCCAGCAGCAGTTGCACCAACGTACTTTTGCCGCCGCCGCTGGCGCCGACGATGGCGACTTTCTCACCAGGCGCGATGCTCAGGTTCAACTGATCGAGCACCAACTCTTCGCCGTAACCGAAATCCAGCCCGCGCACTTCGATGCCGACGGTGTCGTGCCCGCTGAACGGGTCTTCGCCGCCGACATACTGCGGTTCATCGGCACGCGCCAAAAGTTCATTGATGCGCGTCAGCGCACCGCCCGCTGCGTAATAGGCGTATTGCAGGTTCAGCAATTGCTCCACCGGGCCGATCATGAACCACAGGTAGCTGAACACCGCGAGCATCTGGCCGATGGACAGGTCGGAAAACAGCACGGTAAGCATCGCCGCCGCACGGAAGATGTCGATGCCGAACTGGAACAGCAACCCGCTGGCGCGGCTGGAGGCGTCGGTTTTCCATTGCGAGTGGATGGCGTAGTCGCGCACTTCCTGGGCGCGCTGGCCGAGCCGCCCTAGAAAGAAGCCCTGGCGGTTGCCGGCGCGTACCTCCTGGATGGCGTCGAGGGTTTCGGTCAGGGCCTGGGTGAAACGCGAGGTGCTGTCGTTTTCGAGTTTCTTCAGGTGTTTGACGCGCTTGCCCAATTGCACCGTGGCGTAGATCACCAGCGGGTTGAACAGCAGGATCAGCAGCGCCAGTTGCCAGTGCATCCACACCAGGATCGCCGAGGTGCCGACCAGCGTCAGCATCGCCACCAGGAAACGGCTCAGGGTTTCGCCAACGAATTTGTCCAGCGTGTCCAGGTCGGTGACCAGGTGCGTGGTCACCGTGCCGCTGCCCAGGCTTTCGTATTCGCCCAGGGAGATGCGTTTGAGCCGTTCGATCAGGCGCACGCGAATGCGGTACACGATGTCCTTGGCCAACCGTGCGAACAGCCGCGCCTGCACCACGTTGAACAGCAGCGCGCCGCAGCGCAGCAGCAAGGTCACCAGCAGCATCAGGCCAATGTAGCCGGCGGCTTTCTGCCAACCCAGGGGCAGCGCGTGGTTCATCACCTTGAGCGCGGCATCGCCACGGCCCAGCAGGACTTCGTCCACCAGTAACGGCAACAGCAAAGGGATGGGCACGCTGCACAGGGTCGCCAGCACGGCGACACCATTGGCGATCCACAGGGATTTCTTGTGACGCAGGGCCAGGCGGCGAACTTCCGCCCAGGTCAGTCGGTCGGTGCGCTTGGGCTGCTCGGGCGTGGCGGGCTGGTCATGCACAGGCGCCTCGCTTCAGCCATCGGGCCAGCAAGGGCGACAACTCGGACAGCGGCTGATAACCGTTGGTCAGCAGCGCTAACTGGCCGTCGCGCTCGGCCAGCAGCGTCGGGAAACCGGCGATGCCCAAATCCTGCACCCAGGTAAAATCGGCGGCCGTGGCGGCGTGTTGCTCGGCGCGATCGAACTCGCCGGCAAACTCGATACGCGGGATGCCGGCCTGTTCGGCCAGCTCCACCAACACCTTGGCCAGGGTCACGTCGCGGCCTTCGACATAGAACGCCTGCTGGATCAGCCCCAACAGCTTCCATGCGCAATCCGGCGCCAGGCTACGCGCGGTGACGATGGCGCGGCACGCAGGCTCCGTGTCATAGACAAAGCCATCGGGCAGCGCCCCTTCGCGCTTGAACGGCTGGCCGGTGGCGTCGGTGACGGCTTGCCAGTGTTCGAGAATATAGCGCCGCGTGGTCGGTTCCAGCGCCGCGCCGCTGCCGGTGCGCAGGCCGCCCACCACCAGATGTACGTCGACGCCGGCCACTTGGGCCTGCTCTACCAGGGCCTGCGCCACCGGGGCAAAGCCCCAGCACCAGGAACACATCGGGTCCATTACGTAGAGCAGGCGCGCGGACATGGCTCAGGCCTCGGAAGGGGTTTGCTTGTAGTTGTAGCCAATCGGGTGCGGCATGTTGCGGGCCTTGGCCAGCTCAATCTGCTTTTGCCGGTCGATCGCGCTGCGACGGGTTTTCTCCGGCAGCTTATCCCAGCAGTGCGGGCAACTGATGCCGGCCACATAGTGTTCGGATGCGCGGTCGGAGACACTGACCGGTGTACGACAGGCATGACATTGATCGTAGTCGCCTTCGCTCAAGTCGTGACGCACGGTCACGCGGTTATCGAACACAAAGCAATCGCCCTGCCACTTGGTTTCTTCCTGCGGCACCTCTTCGAGGTACTTCAGGATGCCGCCCTTGAGGTGGTACACCTCATCGAAGCCTTCGCTGAGCATGTAGCTCGAGGCTTTCTCGCACCGAATGCCGCCGGTGCAGAACATCGCGACCTTCTTGTGCTTGGCCGGGTCGAAGTGGGCTTTGATGTAGTCGGGAAACTCGCGAAAACTGGTGGTTTTCGGGTCGATCGCGCCTTCAAAGGTGCCGATGGACACTTCGTAGTCATTGCGGGTGTCGATCAACAACACTTCCGGATCGCTGATCAGCGCGTTCCAGTCCTTGGGATCGACATAAGTGCCGACCTGCTTGTTGGGGTCGACGCCTTCGACGCCCAGGGTCACGATCTCTTTCTTGAGCTTGACCTTGGTGCGGTAGAACGGCTGCTCGTCGCAGTACGACTCTTTGTGGTCGAGGTCGACCATGCGCGGGTCGGTCTTCAACCAGGCGATCAGGCCATCGATGCCTTCGCGGCTGCCGGAAACGGTGCCGTTGATGCCTTCTTCGGCGATCAGCAGGGTGCCTTTGATGCCGTTGTCGACCATCGCCTGCAACAGGGGCTCGCGCAAGGCGACGTAATCTTCGAGGGTGACGAACTTATACAGTGCCGCCACGACAATCGGTTGAGTCATGGGTGTTCTCTCCAGGTGGCTACCCTCGTAAAGGGTGAACCGGATGCAAAAAAACGCGGGCCATGCCGCGCGGCGCGCATTCTAGCAAAACCCCGGCGGCGCCGCATCGACACTCAGTCGCCGATATTTCCTCGACACCCGCGCGGCATTGGCCGACCTCGGCCGCAAAACCTGCGTGATAGCGTCAGGCGTTGCCCATTGGATCCACCGGTGGGCTCACTGGAAGATCGTTGTCATGCACACTCTAAGCAGTCCTCTGTTGGCCAGACTGCTGGAACGGCCCGCCCCTCCAGGCGAGGGGAAGGTCGACTTCAGCACGGCCCTGCATCAACTCGGCGTTACCAGCGTCTTTGACATTGTGCGCCTGCCCCGCGCCGACTTCATCCGGCAACTGGGCCGCGTCAACGATGACGATGGCGCCCAGGCCTACGACACCGCGCTGGCCTACGCCACCCAGCTGCAATGGCTGTACGAGCTGCAGCCGACCGACACGCCGCCCGCACGCAGCAAGCGCGAGCTGGACGCGAGCGGGTCATCCCTGCTGGCTGAAGACTGGGCCAATGCCTGCGCGCCCGATGCGCTCGCCGCGCTCGATTCGCCGGTGGCTTATCTGCGCACGCTGTACCTGTTCGCGCGGCAGCTGGAACAGAACGGCGTGGGCACCTGCGATAAAGTCCTGCTGAGCCAACGTCGCCCGGATCTGGAAGCACTGGTGATCGACCACGACAGCACCTTCACCCAGCGCCCCCTGCTGACGCTGGTCGATGACATGCTGCGCAAACACATCAAATACCACCATCCGCGCCAGAAGCTGTATCGCCTGCTCAGTACCCAGCACTACCCCCTGACGCTGCCGTATCACCATCACCACTATCAATGCCGCCTCGGGCTGGCCGGCACCCGGCACCGCGTGGGCGAATTGAATTACCGCATCAGCAAACGGCTACCGTTCGATGCCGCCGGCAGCGCGCAATATGGCTGGGTGCAGACGCACAACCCCGATGTGCAATGCCTGTTAAGCGACCTGAACCCCGGGCTACAAACGCTCCTGCTGCAACCGCCCCTTGAAGCCGGCACGTTGTTTCAAACCTGCTTCGGCCTGGCTGGCGCACCGCAGACCCTGCAAGCGCTGCTCGACGCCACTGCCCTGAATACCGCCCAGTTGCACGCGTTGCTGGCAGAGGAACGTTTCGCCCCCCATGCCTCCCCCTCGGTCAAAGATATGCCGTTGCCCCTTTACGGGGCTCGCTATGTCAACGGCACCGATGAGTCGCCGATGACAGTGGCGAGTAATAACGCGCAGTTGCTCAATATCACGGATGAGCGCTTCGACCGCCTGCAGCGCATGATTCGCCTGCAACACGGGGTCGATTTGCCATTTGCCGAACTGGATACCTTGATCGTCAGCGCCATGGCCTGTGAACGGCCGATCAACGCCGACCTGCGTATCAGCCACGGCACCCTGCGTGCGCTGGGAGTGTTTCGCTACCTCAATCGCCGCTATGCACTGACGCCCCTGGCATTCAGCGCCTGGCTTGATCGCGTGCCGTTGCAGGCCAGCGCCACTGCGCAGCCGTTGTTCGACCAGGTGTTCAATCCCACACCGGTAGGCAGCCAACCCCTGCCGCTGGACGACCAGGTGTTGGATAGGCCGACCCGCCAGCGCCTGTGCGCCGCGCTCGAACTCACCGACACGCCGAACTCGTTGCACCTGCTGATCGACGCCTGCCCCACCCCGGTGCTGCGTAACCTGGCGACCTACTCGGCGCTGTATCGGCAGGCACACATCGCGCGCACCTTCGGCCTGTCGGTGCAGCACTGCCGACAGTTGGCCGACCTGCTCGGCCCTGCGACGTGGAGCCACTTGACCGCCCCGACCTTGCGCAGCGGGGAAAGTGTTGCCGCAGACTTTCTCGACGGGCTTATGCAACTGGATTGGGCCGTCACTTGGCTCAAGGACAGCCACACCAGCGTCCCCCAATTGCGCCAGCGTCTGTTGCTGGAGCCGGTCAGCGAGAACCCGGCCCTGGCGCGCTGGGTCGATTTGCTGCGTCACCCCCCCTATGAACTGCCGTCGGCCTGGCAACTGGCGCCGTTGCCGCAGCCGGCTACCGCCGACAACCTGCCCCCCATCGAATGGGCCGGCGTGCTCGCCCAGGCGTTCGGAGCGTCAGCGGACCTGTCCCAACCTCGACAACCCTCGCTTGCCCTGGACCAGGCGATTGCGGCCTTGAGCCTGAGCCCGGTGCCCGCCCAGGACGCAGTCCTCAAACAGCAAGCCAAGGATCGACTGACGCCCTGGCTGCAACGCATCGCGGACAAAGGCCAACGCGTGTGCATCCAGCAGTTCCTGGATACCCCGGTGCCGACGCCCTACAGCAAGGAGCTCACGCTTTACTACAACCAGTTCCTCAACAGCGCAAAAACCCCGCCCGCGCTCAAGCACCTGATCCTGCTGGCGCCGGATGTCACCACACTGCTGGCCTTGCCGGTGAACGACACGTCATTGCGTCAACTGCTGCTCAACCCCCATTGGCTGGACCGCGCGCTGGCGCCGTCGACCCTGCTCGAACTGAACCTGGGCACTCTGTATTTGTTGCAGCGCTTCAAGGCGTGCTGCGACACCTGGGGCCTGACCCAGGACGAGCTTCTGGACTTCTTTCGGCGCGCCAACGGCAACGGCGCGCAGCCACTCGACACACAACTGAGCCACTGGCTGGGCTGGAGCGAAACAGAACTGCGGGTGCTCACCGATACCTTGCCCACCAGGCGTGTCACGGCCATGGATCAGTTGGATTGGATCCTGCGCTGCCACCAAGCATGCGCCGCCACGCGCCTGCCCTGCCAGGCCCTGCTGGACGCAAGCCACCTGAGCCTCTCCAGCGACTTCAGCCAATGGAAGGCCCTCGGCGAAGCGGTCATTGCCGCGCGCCACTAAGGGCCGCCTCCCACCCGGACTCAAGGAACGACTATGTCTGAGCCCCTCGAACACCGTCTCAACGAAGCCTGCCGCGATGCCATGCTCGGCTTCTACCTGGCGCATTGCATCAGCGCCCCGTTGAAAACCACCCTGCGTACCCCAGAGGATCTGTACGACTATTGGCTGCTGGATGTGCAGGTCAGCCAGGCCGTGCCGAGCAGCCCGGTGGCCAGTGCGATCACCAGCCTGCAGCACTACATCAACCGCATCCTGGGCGGGCTGGAACCGGGCTACGAAACACAGGGCCCGTTGCCTGACGAAGCGCGCGCCTGGCAAGACAGCCTGCGCACCTACCCGCTGTGGAGCGCCAGTCAGCAACTGCGTTACCAGCCCCACCACTTCCTCGACCCCACGCTGCGCGAGGACAAGAGCGCCAGCTTCGAGCAACTGGAAAACGACCTCAACCAGCACCGGCTGCAACCGGCCACGGTGCAAAGCGCCGTGCAAGGTTACCTGGCACGGTTCGAACACATCGCGCGCTTACAGACCCTCAACGGCTACATCGATGGCGACGTGCGACAACTGGACACCAGCACCTATTACTTTGTCGGCAAGTCGGTCAGCGACGACCTCTATTACTGGCGCTCGCTGGACCTGTCCAAACGCTCCAGCGCCAACCCCAGGGCACCCGCGCCTCGGGCATGGAGCGATTGGAAGCCGATCAACCTGACGTTTTCCGCCGACATTCCGGCCCACAGTGTGCGGCCGGTGCTGTTCAATCAGCGCCTGTTTATCGTATGGGCCGAGTGCATCAAACCGGCGCCGTATCACGCCGTGCACGGCCCGGTAAACGACAATGGCGAAGACGAGGACGACGATGATAAACAGCGCCACGCCGAATGGCTCAACAGCCGCTTCGTGAAGTTGCGCCTGTGTTTTTCCTATCAAAAACGCGATGGCAGTTGGAGCCTTCCCCAGGTGGGCCTGGAGGAACATTGCGTCACACGCGGGATCAATGCGCTAGCCCCCGAACAACTCAAGCGCATCACCCAGACCATTGCGGTGGTCGACAGTCGCAGCCCCCAAAGTCTGTTCCTGGGTATACGCGCCAACACGTTGAACCATGGCGGCGAACAGCCGGGGGAGTTCTTTCAAGCCATCAGTGTCGATCAGGCACTGGACGTCAAGGTGGTGGCGTCCGCCGGCAGCCCGGGGCGTTACAAGATCGTGCCGGGCTCGGCCGTTGCGCTGGAAACCATCCGTCTGCTGGAAGCTTACGAGTCCACGCAGAACACACCGTTGCAGACCGCCCTGCTCGGAGGGCTCGACGAAGCCAATGTATTTTCCAGCGCCTTGCTGCCGCCATTCGCCCACCGTTACTTCGGGTTGTTCTTCGACATCAACAAGGACAGCCTGCAATTCAAGGCCAGCCTAACGGATGACTCAACCGAGCCCGTGCTGACCCTGACACCTGAAGGCTCGCCCCAGGCCCCCTTGAAAACCTGGGATTTCGAAGCCAGAAGCCAAGACATCCTCGACGCCGACAGCATCAGCACCACGTTCGACCCGATCACCAACGAAGTAGTATTCACCTCGAAAACCGCCAAGCGCTTTTTGCAGACCTACAAAGTCACCCTCAAAACCCGGCATGCCGAAGCGAGCATTACCTTGGTCACCGAATCAGCCATGCACGATTCGGCCATGGCCGATGTCGAGTTGAGCGAGGGCTCGGCCATCATCCTGGACAGCACGATTGTGTCGGACGTCGACGTCACGCACTACGCGATGTTTTTCAAAAACCCCAAGACCGGCAAGACCTTCGCCAATGCCATCTATGACAAAGGCAGCCTGTTGCTCACCCTGACGGGCCAAGCGAAGGCCGCTCAGGATTGGCGCGCCGGGCAAGACGGGACCAAGAACGTCACCGAGTATTCGCTGGAAGGCAAATTCATCGCCAAGAATGCCTTCCTGCATTTATATGCCCATGCGCAGGACAACGTGCTGGCAATCCTCGACCGCTACAGTGACTACGGCCTGCCGGGCGATCAATCCTCCAGCAAAAAACTGCACTTCGTGAATGACTTGCGATTGGTGTACAGCAGCGCGTCGATGCCCATCCGGCTTTATCGCCACGTCATCATGCAGTCCCGGCTCAAGGACCGGCCCACCCCGCACGCGATCAGCAACAACACTGCGCAGATACTTAACTTCACCGACAGCGAACACGAAAGCCTGGCCGGCTCGGCACCGGAGTTGCCGGTCGGGCACGTCACGACCACACGGATCAAACTGCCCAGTGGGCAACCGTCCTCGGCGGTCACGGTGATCCACGGCGTGATTACCCTGGAGAGCCAAGAGGATGGCGCACGGGTGCTGGGGTATGCGCTCAAGGCCGTCACCTGCACCCTCAGCCACTCCCTGAGCGTTACCCAACCGGCCCGTTCCCCGCGGATCAGCTCCCTACGCCAGGAAAGCGGGGAGCGCCTCGAAGTCCTCGACTTTTCCGCGAGCCTCAAACCGTCGCTGCCGGCGATCCCACTGAACAGCCGCCTCGCCAGCCAACTGTTCAAGACCGCCACGGCCGCGCTTGATCCGCCGCTTGCCTGTGGTTTCACAGCGGTTGACGGGGTTGCAGCGCAATCGGCGGACTTCCACGGAGCGCACGGCCAGTACCTGCGGGAGCTGTTGATCTACGTGCCGTGGACCATCGCCCATCAGCTCAACCGGCAACAGCAATACGCCGAAGCAGAACGTTGGCTGCACGGTCTATACAACCCTCGCCAGCCGCATACCGGCACACTGAGCGCGCTGACAGCCGCCCCTGTGGAGCTGAGTTACGCCTGCATGCAGCCCGAGCAGCCCCATGAGCTGGCCCTGAGTTTTCCGCGTTACCTGCGTAAGGCATTGCATTTGCTCAATGTGGATATCCTGATCAACCGCGGCGACGCGGCCTATCGTCAGTTAAGCCCCGACAGCCTGGCCGAAGCCAAGCTCTGGTACCGCCAGGCGCAGCACCTGCTGGGCACGCGCCCGACGCTGACCCGCGCCGATACTTGGACCCCGCGCGCCCTCGGTGACCTGGCCAGTACCGCAGCGCTGGCCATACGCGCGCTGGAGCACCAACCGGAGTACTTGCGCTCGTTGTCGCGCCAGTGTGTCACCTTCGGCCAACGCGCCTGGCTTATGGACAGCCCCAACCTGCATCGTCCTTTAAGCCCGCAACAGGTGGCGCGTTGGGACACTCTGGAAGCTCGCCTGCACGGCTTGCGCACCCACTTGGACATCACCGGCAAGCCGTTGCGCCCGTCGTTGTTCGCCGCGCCTTTAGCGCCTGCCGCGCTGCTCGCGCGGGCGGCGCACAGTGCCATGGGTGGCGCCGAAGCGCCTTTGACGACGCGCCCGGAAGTCGGCCACTACCGCTTCCAAGTCATCGCCGGGCACGCCATGAATGCGGTCGACAGCCTGGCGCAGTTCGGCGCCACGCTGCTGGCGCTGATCGAACGCAAAGAGCAGGCGCACCTGCTCGACGTGCAACAACAGCAGGCTTGGGAGCTGGCCAGCCTGGTGGTGACCCAGCATACCCAGGCGCTGGCGATCGACGAAAAAAACCGCCAAGCCTTGCTGCACAGCCGTGCGGTGATCAAGGGGCGCCTGGACTTCCTGACCCAACGGCTCAACGAAGGCATCAGCGCCGGTGAAATCGCCGCCGGCCAGCAGTACCTCGAAAGCGCCGCCTGGGAGCGCAAAGTGGCCATCGCCGGCATGGGCGCCGGTGCCGCCATGCTGGCGCCGAACATTTTCGGCACCGCCTTTGGCGGCATGCGTTTTGAGGGGTTGTTTCAAGGCTATCAGGCGTTCGCCCAGGGCGAGGCCAACGCAGCCCGCGCCAACGCCAACGAGCTGGAGCGCACCGAGCAGTTCAACCGGCGCGCCCAGGACTGGGCCCATGCCGAGCAACAAGCGCGCCTGGAACTGGCGCAGGTCGACGCCCTGCTGCATACCCAGGCCGAACAGGAAAAAGCCACCCGCCTGCACCTGCGCAGTGCCCAGACGGCCCTGGCCCAGGCCCAGTCGACCTATCAACTGCTGAGCACCCGCACCGCCCGGGCCCAGCTGTATGAGTGGCTCAATACACAGTTGGGCACTTTCTATTACGCCCTGCATGACAGCGCCCAATCACTGTGCCTGGCCGCCGAGGCGTGCTGGCAGTACGAAACCGCCGAACAGCGCACGTTCTTTTCCACTGACAGTTGGCGCCAGGCCCACCACGGTTTGCTGAGCGCCGAAGCCTTGAAGTTGAACCTGCTGCGCATGAATGCGGCGTACCTGCAACACACGCCACGGGAGCTGGAGATCAGCAAAACCGTGTCGCTGCGCCATCGCCTGATCGAGTGCGGGGTGATGGTCCCGCAGATAAGCCCGAACACCTTGCCCACCAAGACCTGGGCCGATCACAAAGCCGCGCTGGTGCAGCACGGCACCTTGTGTTTCGAGCTGACCAGAGCGTTGTTCGATGAGGATTACCCCGGCCACACCTTGCGCCGCATCAAGCAGGTCAGCCTGTCATTGCCCGGCACCCTGGGGCCCTACGAGGACATCAAGGCCACCCTGACCCAAACCCGCAACGAAGTGGATAGCGCCGGTGGCGGCCCGCGTACCGAATGGCGCGCGCGCCAGCAGATCGCGTTGTCGCGGGGGCTGGACGACAACGGCCAGTTCAGCCTCGACTTCGATAACGACCCGCGCTACCTGCCGTTCGAATACACCGGTGCCGTGTCCTCCTGGCGCCTGGATTTTCCCCATCCGCAACGCCAAAAAGACCTGCTGGAATCGATCACCGACATCATTGTGCATGTGCGCTACACCGCCCGACCGGCCAGGAGCGACGCATGAGTACCCCCGCTAATTCATCACCTATCCAACTGCCGGCGCTGCCCAACAGCGGCACGCCACCAGGCGCCGCCAAGGGCTGGGCGCCTGTCGGCGCCGACGGTGTCGCGCGTCTGGAGATCGCGCTGCCGATCAGCCCCGGTCGCGGCTACGCACCGGCACTCGCCCTCACCTACCGTAGCAACGCCGGCAACAGTGCGTTCGGCTTCGGTTGGGACGTCAACGTCGCGGCCGTGACCCGTTGCACCCGGCGTGCCGTGCCGAGTTATACCGAGGCCGACACCCTGCTGGGGCCGGACGCCCAGGCATGGATGCCCGAGTGCGACGCCAACGGCACGCCGGTGCAGACCCAGCGCGACACCTTCAATCAACAGGCGCTGGGCACGACTTACACCGTTACCCGCCACTTCCCCAGGGTGGAGAGCGACTTCGCGCGCATCGAACATTGGCACTCGGCCCTCGACCCCGCCGGCTTTTGGCGGGTGCAGGCCAGCGACGGCACTCAGCACTTGTACGGCAAAAGCCTCGCGGCGCGCATTGCCGACCCCGAACACCCCACGCATGTGGCGCAATGGCTGCTGGAGGAAAGCCTCAATGCGCACGGCGAACATATCGGCTATCGCTATCAGGCCGAAACCGATACCCGCACATTCCCCCATGACAGCCGAGCCCAGCGCTATCTGCACAGTGTGTATTACGGCAACGTCAACGCCCGGGAAAAAGCCACGCCGTACCTGTTCAAGACCGACGACCTCTCGCGCCAAGCCTGGCACTTTCATCTGGTATTCGACTATGGGCAGCGCAGCGCCGCTTTCGACCAGGTGCCTACCTATGCGCCGACCACTGACTGGGCCGTGCGCCAGGACCCGTTTTCCCGCTACGCCTACGGTTTTGAACAGCGCACGTTGCGCCTGTGTCGACAAATCCTGATGTTTCACGCGTTCCCCGACGAGCCAGGCATGGGGCCAGACCCAGTGTTGGTCAAACGCCTGCTGCTCGAACATCACGTCGGCCGCAATGGCTTGACCCAGCTGATGGCCACCCACGAGCAGGCGGTGGATGCCCACGGCACGCTCAGCTATCAACCGCCCCAGGAATACCTGTACCAGAGCGTCGCATTGAAGCTGGACAGCACACGTTATCGACCGTTTGAGGCGCTCCCCGGCCATGGATACCAGTTGCTCGACCTCTACGGCGAAGGCGTGCCGGGGTTGGTATACCGCACTGACCACGCCTGGTATTACCGCGCGCTCGTGCGGGCCGTGGACGCCGCCGACGCCGATGCCGTCGGTTACGGCCCGGCCCAGACGTTGCCGGTCAAACCGGAAGTCGGGCCGTCGCGCCCGCGCGTCCAGGCGTTGCTGGATGTGGATGGCGACGGCCGCCCGGAGTGGGTTACGGCGCAACCGGGCATGCGCGGTTTTTTCCGACTTGACCCACACCCGGACGAAGCGCGTTTTATCCCTTTCGAGGCATTGCCCGTGGAGTTGCTGCACCGCGATGCGGTGTTCGCCGACTTGATGGGCAGCGGCTTGGCCGACCTGGCGTTGGTGGGTCCGCGCAGCGTGCGCCTGTATGCCCATCAACAAGCCAAGGGCTTTGCCGCCGGCATTGAGGTGGCGCATGTGGTCGAGGACGATGACTTGCCTTCATTGAGCCCATCACCCAGCGATTGGGTGGGCTTCAGCGATGTGCTCGGCAGCGGTCAGCCGCACCTGGTGCGCATCCGCCACGACGAGATCAAGTGCTGGCCGAACCTGGGCCGTGGCCGCTTCGGCAAGGGCCGGGTGCTGGCCACGCTGCCGTTCCGGCATAGCGCGTTCAACCCGGCCAATGTGTTGCTCGCCGACTTGGACGGCTGCGGCGCCAGCGACCTGCTGTACCTGACCCCCGATGCCGTGCGCATTTACCTTAACCGAAGCGGCAATGGGTTCGCCGCCACGCCGTTGCTGTTGCCCTGGCCTGCCGGGGTGCAGCACGACGAACGCTGTCAGGTCAGCCTGGCGGATGTACGCGGGCAGGGTTTTGTCAGCCTGGTCATCAGCGTCATGCACCCGCGTCCGCGTCACTGGATCTACGACTTTTTCGACGCCAAACCGGGACTGCTGCGTTATACGTGCAATAACCTGGGCACGGTGGCCCAGGTGAGATACCGCAGCAGCGCCCAGGAATGGCTGGACGAGAAAAAGGAGCTTGAGGACGCCGGAACGCGTGCCGTCAGTCGGTTGCCGTTCACTTTGGACCTGGTCAAACAGCACATGCAGCACGACGAGATCACCGGTAACACGCTGACACAGCACTTGAGCTATCGACAGGCGTATTACGCCGCCGACGAACGTGCATTCCACGGCTTCGGCCTGGTACTGCAGCGGGACAGCGACCTCCCCGTCGGCGGTTTGCTGAGCAAGCGCTGGTTCCACACCGGCCAGGCGCTCGACATGCCCCGCGACGGCTACAGCACCCACGCCCCTGACGAAATCACCCTGGGCCCGACCTTACTCGGGCAGCCCACCACGCCCAACACGGCGCAGCCCACCGACCACCAAGACCGCCTGATCACGGCCCCCACGCTCCAGGAACGGCGCGAGGCCGCCTATGCACTCAGGGGCCTGCCACTGCGGGAGGAACTGTTTGCGCTGGATGCCGCCGACGGCGTGCCGTTTTCCGTGCAGCAGCATCGCTATCTGGTGCGCCGCCTGGCCCCCGCACACGGCGCACAGCCCTGGGCACGGCTGCTGCCGCTGAGGCTGGAGAGCGTGGAGTGCCGCTACGAACGGGTGCGCGACGATCCGGTGTGCCAACACCAACTCAACCTGCGCTGGGACGCCTATGGTTGCCCGGTGCACAGCGTCACGGTGCACCACGCGCGGCGAAAAACCGCCGACGACACGCCGCCGGCACACCTCACCGATCCCCACGCCCAACAATGGTGGCGGGACACCCACGACAGCGCGCAACAGCGTTATTACCTGAGCGAAACCCTGAGCCAGTGGATTCATCACGATCAACCGGATCAATGGCGCCTGGCCCTGCCCTATCGCCATCGCACCAATACCTGGACTTTGCCCAAGGGCGAAGCGGCGCACGGCCTCACGGATGCGGCCGTGCGCTATGAACGCTTTATCGACCGCCACAGCGGGCCGCTGGGGCCGCAAGCACCGCGTGAACTCAGTGGCTTGTCGGTACAGCACTACCGCGAGCCGGGCGGCAAGGGCAAAACCCTCGCGCCGGGGGGCGCCACGTTCCAAGCCCTCAGCGACTACCTGGAAACCGCCGAACTCGATCCCCAAGCGTTGGCGGCCTACACGCAGATCCCCAGCCTGCCGGGCCAGCCGACTTGGGACACCGACCGCCAATTGCAGTACCTGGGCTACCAGCCCATGGCGGTGTTTTTTTTCGCCAACGCGGCGGAACGAAGTGCGCCACCGCGCCTGTGGTCGGTACGCCGGCAGTTCCCCCGCTACCTGAGTGCCAAACGCTTTTACCGCCTGCGCAGTTGGCGCCTGACCGAGGATGCGGGCGAAACCACGCTGGATTACGACCCCTATTGGTGTCACGTCAGCCAGATCACCCAAGCAGACGGTTGCGTGACCCAGGCCACTTACGACTACCGCCTGCTGCTGCCGGTCAAGGTGGTGGACCCCAACGGCACACAGCAGGAGGTGCGCTATGACGGCTTCGGGCGGGTAATGGTCAGCAGTATTCACGGACAGGAGGCTGGCAAAGCTGTGGGCTTTGCGTCGTTGTCCTCCCTCGGCCATACGCAGGCGCTGCCGATGACCCAGGTGATCCAAAAGCCCGAGACCTTACTCGGCGGCGCCGCCAGTGCCTGGGTGTATGCGCCATTCAGTTGGATGGGCACCGTTGCCCAGGCCGACGTGCGCCCATCATGGGTGAGCCAGAACTACCTGCTACCGGGCGGGCAGATCCGCGCCACCGCCCGGCTGCGTCTGAAAAAGATCGGCGCGGCCGCCAGCCAGGAACTGCAGGCCCTGTACCGCTTGATCAACCAGGCGCAGCGCGAGCCGGTGCATTGCCTGATGCTGCAGGCCGATCGTTACCCCGACGACCAAGCCAGGCAGATTCACCAACGGCTGACCCATTGGGACGGCTGGGGTCGCGCATTACAAAGCAAGCAGAAGACCGAGCCCGGCCTTGCCTACGCCGTGGCGGCGGACGGCACATTAATCGTGGAAAACCAGCGCCTCCAGCAGGTCAGCGCCGATCCGCGCTGGCGCGTGAGTGAACGGGTGGAATACAACCCGCAAGGTTTGCCCATCCGCGTATACCGGCCGTATTTCGCCGACCGGCCTGGTTTTATCGACGACGCGTCACTGCGCAACTTCGGCGTATGCGACCAGCTCGTCTACGATGCAACAGGCCGCCTGGTGCGCACGCTCAACGCCAACGGTTCGCTCACGCGCAGCAGCTATTGGGCCTGGTACACGGTCAGCGAGGATGAAAACGACACCGCCGAGCCGTGAGCCGCGCGGCTGCCAGGGGACCGAACAAGTCCTTGGCAGCCACGCCTGGCGTCAGCGCCGGTGCGGCTGACGCACGCCTTCCACGCGATAGTGGCTGCCGCCCAAGTGCCTGAACATCAAACGGTAGGCGCCACGCCCGCGCGTCGCGGCATAACCGTGCAGGTCTGCCGACCACAGGCGATCGTCGTGCTGATGCCAGTGAATCGCGCCAAACCGACGTTCACGCAGGTGGCTGAGGGTCAGGGCAATACTGCGTCCGGCACGGCTACGGGGGTCGATATCGGCCACGGATGCGCTGTCGATGCGCATCACCGGCAGCGCGGCAGAGCTGGCCGAAGGCGTCATGCCCGGCACTGCGGCGCTGGACTGCCGGCCTCGGCGCGCACGTCCGCCGCTCGCCGCCTGCGTCGTCGCGACGACCTCGAAGGTGCCGGCCCCCCCTTGCGCAGCGCCGGTGGAGGACAACGCCCGAGCGGGGCCACGCAACACGAGGGTGCTGAACCCCATGCGTCTCATCTCGGCGCCGGGGTTACGCGTATCCGTCAGCAAGGTATCGACCCGTCCGGTTCTATCCACCGGCCCCACATAACCCAATACGCGGTCTTCCTTCACCGACAAATAAATCGAAACGCCCTCTTCACCATGGCGGCGCTCATACGCGAAGTTGACCAGCCGCTCTGTTTCTTGGTGGCTCAAACCCGCCTGCTGGGCCAAGTCGAGGGCCAGTTCCGTGACCGACCGGGCGAACTGTTGCTCGGCCTCCTCATCTGCCCTGGCCATGGCCTGGGGTTGCATTTCACGGTAACCGCGCAGACGACTGGCGCCGAACAACAGCCCTCCGATCAGCGCGCCCACGGCCGCGCCGCTGGCCGCGTCGCCGTGCAACGTCCCGGCACTCAGCCCCATCAAGGCAAACAGCAACAGGATGATCAGCCCGCCCGCTATGCGTGTGGTTTCCGCGGCGGCCGGCTGAAGGCCCATCACATCGACGAACGTAACGGGGTTGTTATTGGCCATCAGGTAGGGGTTCGAGCCGTCGCCAGCGCCCGCCGGGTCGGGGTTGATCCAGCGCTGCAACCACGGCGCGTAGTAGCGAAAACCGTAATAGTACAAACCGCTGGCATCGCGCTCTTTGCCGCAATAACGCCGGCTTTTCCCGTGCCCCTCCAAGGCATTGCGCGACGCCCACCACGCCGTGCCGCCAAACGGAAAATAGCTATCCTGGCTGAGCAACTGCGCCTGTTCGTCCAGCTCCAGCGTATGGCTGGACTGATGGTCCGTCAGGCAAAAGCGCAACGCTTCGTGGCCGGCGCCCGCCTCCGGCCCCTGCTCCCATTGCAGCACCTCGACCGCGCACGGCCCCGCCTCGACGCGCAGCACATTCAGCTCACGGGACGGGCTGTGGCGGACCTCCAGGCCCGGCAAGTAATAGACTCGCGCCGTTTGCCGCTGCCCGGCGACTTGGCGATGGATAAGCTTGAGGGCGCGCTGACCATCGCTGGCATAGACGTAGGTTTCTTCATCGTCGGGCTCGGCCTCGCGTTGCACGAGGGTGACCTTGGCCAATTGGTTACGCACGTTCCAATGCATCGGCTGGCCCCGCGCCAACCATTGCTGATTGCCGTTGGCATCAAAACCCTGGGCCGAACTTTCGTCGCGCAGCCCGCGGTTGCTGTTATCCGCCACCTGCAGGGTGCGTGTGTAACCGCTGCCCGTCGACGGCGCATGGCGCAACTGGGTCAGATTGCCGGCGGCGTCGTACTCATAGCGCTGGGTGTAATTGCGCCACAGGCCGATGTCGGTCGCGCCGAAAGACACTTGCGCCGGCAAACCCGGGCCGATGCTCGCCACCGCGCTTTCACGCCCCGTGGCCTGGATCAACTGGTACAGCGAATCGTAGGCATAGTGACTGGAGGCCTCGATTTGAGTATTGCTGTGCCACTGCGTCGGTTGCGCCTGATCCAGCAGGCTGACCACGTTACCGACCGGGTCGTAGGCGTAGCGCAGGTCCTGCAAAAGCGCCGAAGTCTCCCCCGCGCGCTGCGCGGTCAAGCGTTGCAAGCGGCCATCCTCGACGCCGTAGTGCGCCTGGCGGCTCACCCCGTTGCCCAGCAGCGCCGATTCCACTTGGCCGGCGGCGTTATAAACGCAGCGCTTGATCAAGGCTTTGCGCGTGCCGTCCTTGAAACTGAGACTGCTTGTTTGCAATTGCCCGTCGGCGCCATACAGGAACTGCCGGCTATTGCCCCTGGCGTCGATCTGCTCCAGCGTGGCGCCCAATGCATCGAAGCGCCAGCGCGTGGTGTAGGCCTGGTTTTGCAGGAGCCCATCCTGGGCGGCGGCGGCCTGGGGCCAGTCGACGTCAGCGCCGAGCTGGCAAAACCGCCGGGTCTGGCTGAGCACCTGGCCCCCCATCCCGTACGCGTCAAACACCTGGGTGCCCGCCGGGTCGGCATGCCGCAGCAGGCGGCCATTGCGGTTCAAGGCGCGATGTTCTTCGGTAGGCGCGGCGTAGACCAGCCGCTCGACACAACGCGGTTGCGCATCCGTGGCGGCTTGCTCGAACACCGCCACCGGACGCAGCAGCGCATCGTACTCATGCCGCTGATGGGCGCCGCGCCCA
The DNA here is from genome assembly GCF_001029595.1 of Pseudomonas sp. ARP3. Lineage (NCBI taxonomy): Bacteria > Pseudomonadati > Pseudomonadota > Gammaproteobacteria > Pseudomonadales > Pseudomonadaceae > Pseudomonas > Pseudomonas sp. ARP3. Next base: position 384,368 of record NZ_LEKF01000001.1, on the reverse strand, counting down.
TCCCACGCCTGCACCACCTGCCCGGACGGCGCGGCCAGCAGCAGGCGCAGGCCGGCGTCCACGTCCTGACGCCGCACTACCGCGCCGGACAGGCTGTAGAGATAACGTTGGTTGGGTTGGGTTTGCAGGCGCGGGTCCCACTGCTCCAGCACAAAACCGTTAGCACTGTGGACAGCACGTCGCACGCGGGGCGTGGGCGCATCCTCGGCACTGGCACGGTGGTAAGCGACGTTGCGCACTGGCAGACCACGGGGGTCGAACGCCGTCAGCGAGGGGGTATTGCGATGAAGTGAAGCAGGCATGGACTCATGACTCCAAGGACACAATGGTCACCTGAGCCTAAGGAGCCTGAACGGGGAGCGGCGGTAGCCGGGTATGTGGGCTTCAACCGGTCAACACCGGTTGAAGCCCGCCACATTACGCGTGCCCGCCAGCGCAGGTCGGCGAGGCCGGCGCTGCGTCGATGGTCGCCCATTCTTCGGGCGTGTAGGTGTGCAGCGCCAGCGCATGAAACTCGCTCATCAGGTCACCCAATGTGGCGTAGACCTTTTGATGGCGCTTGACGCGATTAAGCCCGGCGAACTGCTGGCTGACCAACACTGCCTTGAAGTGGGTCTGCAACCCACGGCTGTGCATATGGCTTTCGTCCAGCACGCTCAGGTGATCCGGGGCCAGGGCGGCAAGCGCCGTTTCGATACGCTGTTGCATAGTCATTGCTGCTTACTTCTTCTTGGCCGGTGCGGCTTTTGGGGTCAGCTCGTTGGTCATGTCTTCCAACAGCTTGTTGACCACCGGTACGGCGCTTTCCAGTTTGGCCTGGGTCATCTGAGCCGATTGCTGGGTCAGTTGCGGCATTTTTTCCAGGACTTTCTTACCCAGCGGCGACTGGTAGAACGCGACCAGGTCCTTGAGTTCGGATTCGCTGAAGTTGGTGGTGTAAAGCTTGACCATGTCCGGTTTCAGCTTCGGCCAACCGATGGCCTGGTCCAGGGCGGCATTGGCCTTGGCCTGGTAGCTGTCGAGCACCGATTGCTTGGCGGCGGGCGCCTTGGTCTGCTCGAAACGCTGGGCGAACATTTGCTGCACTTGCATGTACACCGGGGTACCCAGCTTGTCGGCATGGGCCAGGGTCAGGAAGGCTTCGGCACTGGCGTTGTGGCTGGCGGTATCGGCAAAAACCTGGCCGCTGGCGCAAACCAGAGCAACCGCGGTACAGATGGCACGAAGACGAGTCATCGAGTTTCCTTTCTAGCTGGCGAGGTAAAACCCCAAGGGCGACCATTCTGCGCCTAAAAAACCTCGCGGCTCAACCCCACCCCTTGTCAGCCCTGGTTTTGCGGGGCGCAGACGCAGTGAAGAAAGTTTGTGGAACCCATCTGCGTGCCCAGGGCCTAAACTGACCTCTCTCGACTGGATAAGGAGGATGCACGATGAGCCGTATCGAAACCGACAGCCTGGGCGACGTAGAGGTGCCTGATGACGCCTACTGGGGTGCGCAGACCCAGCGCTCGCTGGTCAATTTCGCGATTGGCGAGCAACGCATGCCCCTGGCGGTTCTACATGCCCTGGCCCTGATCAAGAAAGCCGCGGCGCGGGTCAACGACCGCAATGGCGACTTGCCCGCCGACATCGCGCGCCTGATCGAACAGGCCGCCGATGAGGTGCTCGACGGTCAACACGACGATCAATTCCCCCTGGTGGTGTGGCAGACCGGCAGCGGCACCCAGAGCAACATGAACGCTAACGAAGTCATCGCCGGCCGCGCTAACGAGCTGTCCGGCAAGACCCGTGGCGGCAAGAGCCCGGTCCACCCCAACGACCATGTGAACCGCTCGCAAAGCTCCAACGACTGCTTCCCCACAGCCATGAGCATCGCCACCGTGCAGGCGGTGCATCAACAACTGTTACCGGCGATCACCTACCTGTCCGGCGGCTTGGCGGAACTCTCGGCGCGGCATATGAACCTGGTGAAGACCGGCCGCACCCATATGATGGACGCCACGCCGATCACCTTCGGTCAGGAGATCTCGGCGTTCATCGCCCAGCTCGACTATGCCGAAAGAGCTATCCGCAGCGCCCTGCCCGCCGTGTGCGAGCTGGCCCAGGGCGGTACGGCGGTGGGCACCGGGCTCAATTCCCCTCAGGGTTTCGGCGAGGCAATGGCTTCCGAGCTGGCGGCGCTGTCCGGGTTGCCATTCGTTACCGCGCCCAACAAGTTTGCCGCGCTGTCCGGCCACGAGCCGCTGGTGACCTTGCACGGTGCGCTGAAAACCCTGGCCGTGGCGCTGATGAAAATTGCCAACGACCTGCGCCTGCTGGGCTCCGGCCCGCGCGCCGGGCTGGCCGAGGTGAAACTGCCGGCCAACGAACCGGGCAGCTCGATCATGCCGGGCAAGGTCAACCCCACTCAGTGCGAAGCGCTGTCGATGCTGGCCTGCCAGGTGCTGGGCAACGACGTGACCATCGGCATTGCGGCAAGCCAAGGGCACTTGCAGTTGAACGTGTACAAGCCGGTGATCATCCACAACCTGCTCGAATCGATCCGCCTGCTGGCCGATGGCAGCAACAACTTCCAGGAGCATTGCATCGCCGGGCTTGAACCGGATGCTGGGCAGATGGCCGAGCACCTGGAACGCGGTTTGATGCTGGTTACTGCGCTCAACCCGCATATCGGCTACGACAAGTCGGCGCAGATCGCCAAGAAAGCGTACGCCGAGGGCCTGACGCTACGGCAAGCGGCGCTGGACCTGGGCTACCTCACCGACGCTGAGTTCGACCAGTGGGTGCGCCCGGAAAACATGCTGGAGGCGGGGCATTAAGGCGCCATGCGCAATCGCCGGGCCTTGAGCCCGGCGAACAACGACGGCGCCAGGGCAACCGCCGCCGAGCCCAATACCACCACCACCGCGCCGAAATAGCCGAGGGCGTTGATCTCTTCGGCCTGCACATAGTCGGGCCACAGCCACGCCGCCAGCGCCACCGCGACGAAGGTCACCAAGGGCGTGAGCGCCAGGGTCGCGCTGACCCGCGACGCCTCCCAATGGGCCAGGGCTTCTGCGAACGCGCCATATGCCACCAGGGTGTTCATGCAGCACGCCAGCAGCAGCCAGCCTTGCAGCGGGCTCAGTTGCAGGGCTTCCAGCGGATGCGCCCAGGGGGTCAGCAGCACGGCGCAGCAGAGGTAAATCACCATCATCACCTGCAACGAGTTCCACACCGTGAGCAACTGCTTTTGGCCCAGTGCGTAGAACACCCAGATGGAGGTGGCGAGCAGCACCGTCAGTACACCGGCGGTATAGGCGCCGAGGGAGGTAAGCAACTCCGTCAGCCGCTGGTTGAAGAACAGCCCGAACCCGACGATCAGCACCACCAGGCCAATTACCTGGCCCAGGCTGAAGCGTTCTTTGAACACAAACACACTGGCGATCATCAGAAAGATCGGACCCATCTGCACCACTAATTGCGCCGTGCCGGGGCTGAGCAGCTTGAGGCCCACCAAATACAACACGTAGTTGCCCACCAGGCCGCACACCGCCATGGCCACCAGCCAACCGCCCTTGGGGCCCAACACCTTGCGACTGGGCAAGCGCTTGGTGGCGGCCAGGTAAACAAACAGGCAACTGCCGGCCACCGTCAGGCGAAACCAGGTCACCGTGATCGGGTCCATCACTTGCAATACTTGCTTGAGTTTGATCGGCAAAATGCCCCAGAGCAGCGCGGTCAGCAGGGTCAGGAGGAAACCGTAGACCCAGCGGCCGGAAGAGATATGCATGAGTGCCCCAAAAAATGCCAGAGGTGGAGGAGCGGCCATTCTAGGGGCAAGCGCACGCATAGGGATACGGTGCTGTTTAACGGTGGGAGAGGTCTCCCCCCCAACTGTGGCTTAGCGCACGGCTTCGAACAAGCCGGTGGCGCCCATGCCGCCGCCCACGCACATGGTGACGATGCCGTAACGCAGGTTGCGCCGTTGCAGCTCACGCACCAGATGCCCCACTTGCCGCGAGCCTGTCATGCCGAACGGATGACCGATGGAGATCGATCCACCGTTGACGTTGTATTTGGCGTTATCGATTTCCAGGCGATCCCGTGCGTACAGGCACTGCGAAGCGAACGCCTCATTGAGTTCCCACAGGTCGATGTCCGCCACTTGCAGGCCCTTGGCCTTGAGCAACTTGGGCACCGAGAACACCGGGCCGATGCCCATTTCGTCCGGCTCGCAACCGGCAACGGCGAAGCCGCGGAAAAACGCCTTGGGCTTGAGCCCCAGCTCCAGGGCCTTGTCCAGGCTCATCACCAGGGTCATCGAGGCACCGTCGGAGAGTTGCGAGGAGTTGCCCGCCGTCACCGATCCGTCTTCGGCAAATACCGGTTTCAACCCGGCCAGGCTCTCCAGGGTGGTGTCGGGACGGTTGCAGTCGTCACGGTCGACCACGCCGTCAAGGATCTGCACCGCGCCGGTGTTTTTGTCTTCGACTTTGTACTTGACCGCCATGGCCACGATTTCATCGTCGAACAAGCCGTCCGCCTGGGCCTGGGCCGTACGTTGCTGGCTTTGCAGGGCGTAGAGGTCCTGGGCTTCGCGGCTGACGTGGTAGCGCCGCGCGACGATCTCGGCGGTCTGGCCCATGGGGAAGTAGATGCCCGGCACTTGCTCCTTGAGCAGCGGGTTGATCAGGTTATCGGTGTTGACGCTTTTCATGGTCAGGCTGATGGACTCCACGCCGCCGGCAACGATGATGTCGCTGCAGCCGGAAGCGATCTGGTTGGCCGCGATCGCGATCGCCTGCAACCCCGAGGAACAGAAGCGGTTGAGGGTCATGCCTGCCGTGCCGGTGCCCAATTGCGAGAGCACCGCCACATTGCGCCCGATGTTGTAGCCCTGGGCGCCCTCGTTGGAACCGGCACCGACGATGCAGTCTTCCACACTGGCCGGGTCGAGGCCGTTGCGGCTCAGCAGCGCGTTGACGCAATGGGCCGCCATGTCATCGGGACGGGTCTGGTTGAACTTGCCGCGAAAAGACTTGGCCAGGCCGGTTCGCACGCTGTCAACGATCACTACTTCACGCATGGGCTACCTCGATCTTGTCATTGTTGGGAGATGGATCGAGGATAGATCCGCACCTGCCCGACCGCGATGATCATTCATCCGGCGTATGCAAAAGCATGGCTCGGTGGGGGCACTGGGGAGGTGATGAGCCAGGTTTTATGGTGAAGGGAATTTTGGCGTGGATAGACTTATTGTGGTGAGGGGGCCAGTTGTGGTGAGCGGGCTTGTCGAATCGTCGCACCGCCCGCGCTGGGCTGCGAAGCAGCCCCAAAACCAGGCACCTCGGAGGATCAGCTGACACCGTATTCCAAGGATTGGGGCCGCTGCGCAGCCCAGCGCAGGGCAAGCCTGCTCACCACAAAAAACCTGCTCACCATAACTGGCTCCTCACAACAACAGCCCCCTTCTCCACAGCAAGCCCCTCACCATACAGGGCCCCTCACCACGGCAGGTCCCTTCACCACGACAGTCCGGTCTGTCATACAAGGGGATTATTTTTTGGTCTTTTTATCGTGCTTTTCGGACTGGGCGAACGCTTCCTCCAACGCGCGGTTGATGGTGCGCAGCACCTTGACCCGCGCCCAGCGCTTGTCATTGGCCTCCACCAATGTCCACGCCGACACTTCGGTGCTGGTGCGGTCGACCATATCGCCCACGGCGGTGCGGTAGTCGTCCCACTTGTCGCGGTTGCGCCAGTCGTCTTCGGTGATTTTGAAGCGTTTGAATGGGATCGACTCACGCGCCTGGAAGCGCTCCAGTTGGGTGTCCTTGTCGATGGCCAGCCAGAACTTGACCACGATCACCCCGGCATCGCGCAGTTGCTCTTCGAAATCGTTGATCTCGCCATAGGCGCGCATCCAGTCCGCCGAGGTGCAGAAGCCTTCGATACGCTCCACCAGCACGCGGCCGTACCATGAGCGGTCGAACACGGTGAACATGCCGCGCGCCGGGATTTTCTGCCAGAAGCGCCACAGGTACGGCTGGGCTCGTTCGTCTTCGCTCGGCGCGGCAATCGGCACGATGTGGTACTGGCGCGGGTCCAGCGCCGCCGCCACGCGACGGATGGCGCCGCCCTTGCCCGCCGCATCGTTGCCTTCGAACACCGTGACCAGCGCGTGCTTGCGCATGCGTTTGTCGCGCATCAAACCGGAGAGGCGCGCCTGCTCGGTGATCAGCTGTTCTTCGTAATCGTCTTTGTCCAGGCGCAATGTCATGTCGAGGCTGTCGAGCAGGCTCTTGCGGTCCACCGAGGCCACCAGCGGCGCGGGGTTCATGCCGCTGCTCCTGGCCTTGGCCATTTTCAGAGCGTTTTGCAAGCCTTCGAGGAGGATCTTGCCCACGGTCAGGCCACGGTAATACGGGTCGACCCCTTCGATCACATGCCAGGGCGCATAGTCGCGGCTGGTGCGGCGCAGCACGCGCTCACCGAAATGCACGAACTTGTCGTAGGTTTGGGACTGTTGCCAGTCCAGCGGGCTGATGCGCCAGCTGTGCAGCGGGTCGTCGGCCAGGGCCTTGAGCCGCGCCTTCATTTGCTTCTTGGAGAGGTGGAACCAGAACTTGAAGATCAGCGCGCCTTCGTCGCAGAGCATTTTTTCCAAACGTTCGGCGCCGGCGATGGCCTGGTCGAGCCGGGCATTCTTGATCTGGCCGTGTACGCGGCCTTGCAGCATCTGGCTGTACCAGTTGCCGAAAAACACGCCCATGCGGCCCTTGGCAGGCAGTTGGCGCCAGTAGCGCCAGGCCGGTGGGCGCGCCAGTTCTTCGTCGGTCTGCTGATCGAAGGTGCGCACCTCAATCAGGCGCGGGTCCATCCACTCGTTGAGCAATTTGACCGTTTCACCCTTGCCCGCCCCTTCTATACCGTTGATCAGCACGATTACCGGGAAGCGTTTTTGCTGATGCAGTTCGTACTGCACCTCCAGCAAGGCTTCGCGCAGGGCCGGGACTTCGGCGTCGTAGGTGGCTTTGTCGATGGCGTGACCGATTTCGGCAGATTCGAACATGGGCGGCTCCGTTCCAGAAGTGAGCAAGACTAGCGGATTGGGCAACGCCGTGCGGAAGGAAATTCAACGCGCCCTTGCCGTGGGTCAATTCAAATGAGGTTGATCGGCTAGAATGGCCGCCTTGCTTTCGCCTGCTTAGTTACGAGCCGCCCATGACCCCCGTATCGCCCAACGCCCAGCTCGACTGGGACGCAGAAGGTCGCCCGCATTCGCGGGTGTTCGACGACGTGTATTTCTCCGACCAATCGGGCCTGGAAGAAACCCGCTACGTGTTTCTGGAACAGAACCGCCTGCGCGAACGCTTCGCCGCCCTCAAACCTGGGGAGCGCCTGGTCATCGGTGAAACCGGCTTCGGCACCGGCTTGAATTTTCTCTGCGCCTGGCAGTTGTTCGAGCAGCACGCCTGTGCCGACGCGCGCCTGCACTTTATCAGCGTGGAAAAATACCCCCTCACCCACGCCGACCTGCAACGCGCCCTCGCCCTCTGGCCGCAGCTGCAACCGTTCGCCGCGCGTTTGCTGGCGCAGTACCACGCCATCCATCCCGGTTTTCAACGACTGCTGCTGGACAGCGGCCGCGTGACCTTGACCCTGCTGATCGGCGATGCCATGGAGCAATTGCCGCAACTGGACGCCCAGGTCGACGCCTGGTTTCTCGACGGGTTCGCCCCGGCCAAGAACCCCGACATGTGGACCGCCGAGTTGTTCGCCGAACTGGCGCGGCTGGCGGCCCCTGGCTCTACCATCAGCACCTTCACCAGCACCGGCTGGGTGCGACGCTTGATCAATGCCGCCGGGTTCAAGATGAAACGCACGCCAGGTATCGGGCATAAATGGGAGATCCTGCGCGGCGAGTTTCTCGGCTGGCCGGCCGACACAGCGGCGCCAGCACCGATCAAACCCTGGTTCGCGCGCCCCGCGCCGGTCCACGGCGAACGCAGCGCGTTGGTGATCGGCGGCGGCCTGGCCGGTTGCACCACCGCCGCCAGCCTCGCCGCGCGCGGTTGGCGCGTGCAATTGCTGGAGCGCCACGCGGGCCTGGCCGAGGAAGCCTCGGGCAATCCTCAGGGTGTGCTGTACCTCAAGTTATCGGCCCACGGCACCGCGTTGTCGCAGTTGATCCTCAGCGGGTTCGGCCACACCCGGCGCCTGCTCGAACACCTGCACCGTGGCGTCGACTGGGACGGCTGCGGCGTACTGCAACTGGCCTTCAACGCCAAGGAAGCCGAACGCCAGGCCCAACTGGCAGCGGCGTTCAGCCCGACGCTGCTGCATGTATTGGACCCGGCCCAGGCCCAGGCCCGGGCCGGGGTGGCATTGGAACACGGGGGGTTGTTCTTCCCCGAAGGCGGCTGGGTCCACCCGCCGGCGCTGTGCGAATGGCAGGCGCGGCACCCGTTGATCGAGGTGTTACAACACCGTGACGTGCTGGCGCTGCAACAGGTCCAAGGCCAGTGGCAGGCCCTCGACGGCGATACCGTATTGGCCAGCGCCAGCGTGGTGGTGCTGGCCGGCGCCGCCGAAATCAAGCGCTTCCCGGCCAGCGCCGAACTGCCGCTCAAACGCATTCGCGGGCAAATCACCCGCTTGCCGCAGACCGTCGCCAGCCAAGCCCTGGCCACCGTGGTCTGCGCCGAGGGCTACGTGGCTCCACCGCGTTTGGGCGAGCACACCCTGGGAGCCAGCTTCGATTTCAAGAGCGACGACCTGGCGCCGACGCACGCCGAACACCTGGGCAACCTGGACATGCTGCGGGAGATCTCCGAAGACCTCACGCAGCGCCTGAACGCCGACCAACTGCCCGTCGAACAGCTGCAAGGCCGCGCCGCGTTCCGTTGCACCAGCCCCGACTACCTGCCGATCGTCGGGCCACTGGCCGAGCGCGACGCGTTCGACCAGGCCTACGCCGCCCTGCGCAAGGATGCACGCCAGATCCCCGCCACTGCCTGCCCGTGGCTCGACGGTCTGTACATCAACAGCGGCCATGGCTCGCGCGGTTTGGTCACGGCGCCGCTGTGCGCGGAACTGCTGGCGGCCTGGCTGGATAACGAACCGTTGCCACTGCCGCGCAGCGTGGCCGAAGCCTGCCATCCGAACCGTTTCGCCTTGCGCACGCTGATTCGCGGCAGCGGCGCGTCATAACCCCAGCCACCCTGAGCTGCCACCCCCACCGCGCGGCCAATCAAGGCCGCGTGGGCCGACAAGGCCCATTGCCTTATAACGTATTGTTCTAAAACTCCCACAATCTGCTCGGGTCAGTCTCTGGGTACCCGCCGTTTTGGCGCGCGGTACTTCTATCCCTCCCCAACGGAAAAACCGGTAAGGAATTTATGTGCGGATTAGCTGGTGAGTTACGTTTCGATGCCCAACCTGCCGACCTGGCTGCGGTTGAGCGCATCACCCATCATTTGGCGCCACGCGGCCCTGACGCGTGGGGCTTCCATGCCCAAGGGCCGATTGCCCTGGGCCATCGCCGCCTGAAAATCATGGACCTGTCGGATGGCTCCGCCCAGCCGATGGTCGACGCTCAACTCGGGCTGTCCCTGGCATTCAACGGCGCGATCTATAACTTTCCGGAGCTGCGCGAGGAACTTGAAGCCCTCGGCTACGCGTTCTATTCCGGCGGCGACACCGAAGTGCTGCTCAAGGGCTATCACGCCTGGGGCGAAGCGCTACTGCCCAAGCTCAATGGCATGTTTGCCTTCGCCATCTGGGAGCGCGACGCGCAGCGGCTGTTTATCGCCCGCGACCGCCTTGGCGTGAAGCCGTTGTACCTGTCGCGCACCGGCCAGCGCCTGCGCTTTGCCTCTGCATTGCCGGCACTGCTCAAGGGCGGCGATATCAACCCGATCCTCGATCCGGTGGCGCTCAATCACTACCTGAATTTCCACGCGGTGGTGCCAGCGCCGCGCACCTTGCTGGCGGGCATCGAGAAGCTGCCTCCGGCCAGTTGGATGCGCATCGACGCCCAGGGCAACATCGAGCAGAAAACCTGGTGGACCCTGCCCTACGGTCCCCATGACGATGAGCAACACCTGACCCTGCAAGACTGGACCGACCGTGTGCTCGACAGCACCCGCGAAGCCGTGGCGATCCGCCAACGTGCCGCGGTGGATGTGGGCGTGCTGCTGTCCGGTGGTGTGGATTCGAGCATGCTCGTGGGGCTGTTGCGTGAAGTCGGCGTGCAGGACCTGTCGACATTTTCCATCGGTTTTGAAGATGCCGGCGGCGAGCGCGGCGACGAGTTCCAGTACTCGGACCTGATCGCCAAGCATTACGGCACGCGCCATCACCAATTGCGCATTGCCGAAAGCGAAATCATTGAGCAATTGCCTGCGGCGTTCCGCGCCATGAGCGAGCCGATGGTCAGCCACGACTGCATCGCGTTCTACCTGCTGTCGCGAGAAGTTGCCAAGCACTGCAAGGTGGTGCAGAGCGGCCAGGGCGCCGACGAATTGTTCGCCGGTTACCACTGGTATCCGCAGGTCGATGGCGCCAGCGATCCGTACGCAGCCTATCGCGAAGCCTTTTTCGACCGCAGCTACGACGACTATGCGGCCACCGTCGCGCCCAAGTGGCTGACCGTCAACGACGCTGCCGGCGATTTTGTGCGCGAGCATTTTGCGATGCCGGGCGCCGATGCCGCAGTGGACAAGGCCCTGCGCCTGGACAGCACGGTGATGCTGGTGGACGACCCGGTCAAACGCGTCGACAACATGACCATGGCCTGGGGCCTGGAAGCGCGCACGCCCTTCCTCGACTACCGCCTGGTGGAACTCTCGGCCCGTGTGCCAGGTAAGTTCAAACTGCCCGATGGCGGCAAGCAAGTGCTGAAAGAAGCCGCGCGCCGAGTGATCCCCAGCGAAGTCATCGACCGCAAGAAGGGCTACTTCCCCGTGCCCGGCCTCAAGCACTTGCAGGGCGACACCTTGAATTGGGTCCGCGAACTGCTGCTGGACCCGAGTCAAGACCGCGGCCTGTTCAACCCGGCCATGCTCGATCGTCTGCTGACCGACCCTCAAGGCCAATTGACCCCGCTGCGCGGCTCCAAACTGTGGCAACTGGCGGCGCTGAACCTGTGGCTCAGCGAACAAGGAATCTGATTGATGAAACCTCACGCCGCGGCTTACAGCCAACGTTTGCTGAAGGGCCAGACGCCGACCTATGAGCGCCTGCAAGCCCGCCTGGCCGAAGATGGCAGCCCCCTGGCCGCCGAGCCGATTGCCGTGCACTGCGGCTGGGGCCGCTTGTTGATCGGTCACACCTTCCCAGACCCGTCCAGCCTGGCCCAGGAACTGCTCAAGGAGCAGCCGGGCGAGCGCGATATCGCGCTGTATGTGGCCGCGCCCCAGCAGATTCTGGGGATCGACCCGCAGCAATTATTCCTCGACCCGTCCGACACCTTGCGTCTGTGGTTCAGCGATTACCGCCCGGCCACTCGTGTGTTTCGCGGGTTTCGTATTCGTCGCGTACAGAGCGAGGCCGATTGGCAGGCGGTCAACCGTTTGTATCAAGGCCGCGGCATGTTGCCGGTGGACGCTGAACGCCTCACCCCGCGTCATCAGGGCGGCCCGGTCTACTGGCTGGCTGAAGATGAAGACAGCGGCGCGGTGATCGGCAGTGTGATGGGCCTGAATCATCAAAAAGCCTTCCACGACCCTGAAAACGGTTGCAGCCTCTGGTGCCTGGCGGTCGACCCGCAGTGCACCCGCCCCGGCGTGGGCGAAGTGCTGGTGCGCCACTTGGTCGAACACTTTATGAGCCGTGGCCTGAGCTACCTTGACCTGTCGGTGCTGCACGATAACCGCCAGGCCAAGAACCTCTACGCCAAGCTGGGTTTTCGCGCGCTGACCACGTTTGCGATCAAGCGCAAGAACGGCATCAACCAGCCGCTGTTTCTCGGCCCCGGTCCGCAAGCGGAGTTCAACCCCTATGCGCGGATCATCGTCGAAGAGGCCCATCGCCGCGGCATCGATGTGCAGGTGGACGATGCCGACGCGGGCCTCTTCACCCTCAGCCACGGCGGGCGCCGCGTGCGCTGCCGCGAGTCGCTGAGCGACCTGACCAGCGCCATCAGCATGACCCTGTGCCAGGACAAGAGTCTGACCCACAAAGCCTTCAAGGCGGCCGGGTTGAACGTGCCGTCCCAGCAGTTGGCGGGTAGCGCCGACGACAATCTGGAATTTCTCGACGAACATCAGCGCGTCGTGGTCAAGCCCCTCGACGGCGAGCAAGGCCAGGGCGTGGCCGTGGATCTGCAAACCATCGAAGAGGTGCAGCAGGCCATCGAAGCGGCGCGGAAGTTCGACAGTCGTGTGCTGTTGGAGAGCTTCCACGAGGGCTTGGACCTGCGCATTCTGGTGATCGGCTTCGAAGTGGTCGCCGCTGCGATCCGGCGCCCCGCTGAAGTCACCGGCGATGGTCAGCATTCCATCGGCGCGCTGATCGAAGCCCAGAGCCGACGCCGCCAAGCCGCCACCGACGGCGAAAGCAAGATCCCATTGGACGCCGAAACCGAGCGTACCCTGGCCGCTGCCGGTTATGACTACAGCAGCATCTTGCCACGCGGCAAAACCCTGGCTGTGCGTCGCACCGCCAACCTGCACACCGGCGGTTGCCTGGAGGACGTCACCGCGATCCTGCACCCCACGCTGGTGGACGCCGCCGTGCGCGCCGCCCGGGCCCTGGACATCCCCATGGTCGGCCTGGACCTGATGGTGCACGCCGCCGATCAACCCGAGTACGTGTTTATCGAAGCCAACGAACGGGCCGGCCTGGCCAACCACGAGCCGCAGCCAACGGCGGAAAAATTCGTGGATCTGTTATTTCCCCATAGCCAGCCCAGCGCTCTATAGCCGCTGGCGCACTGGCTTTCTGTGGTGACGGCCTGCTCGGTTGAGCAGGCGTGTCGGGCAAGTCAGCCCACTCCACCACCGTGTTAAATCATCAGGAGTTCTTATGACCCGAACCATTCCCGAACCGGATCTCAACTACCTGCAAAAAGTCCTGCTGGAAATGCTCGCCATTCCCAGCCCTACCGGTTTTACCGACACCATCGTGCGGTATGTGGCCGAGCGTCTGGAAGAACTGGGCATTCCGTTTGAAATGACCCGGCGCGGCACCATTCGCGCCACCCTCAAAGGTCAGAAAAACAGCCCGGACCGCGCAGTGTCGGCGCACTTGGACACCATCGGCGCCGCCGTGCGCGCGATCAAGGACAACGGCCGCCTGACCCTGGCGCCGGTGGGCTGCTGGTCGAGCCGCTTTGCCGAAGGCAGCCGCGTCAGCCTGTTCACCGACAACGGCGTGATCCGCGGCAGCGTGTTGCCCCTGATGGCCTCCGGGCACGCATTCAATACCGCCGTGGATGAGATGCCAGTGAGCTGGGACCACGTCGAACTGCGCCTGGACGCCTACTGTGCGACCCGTGCCGACTGCGATTCCCTGGGCATCAGCGTAGGTGACTACGTGGCATTCGACCCGTTGCCCGAGTTCACCGAGAGCGGACATATCAGCGCCCGTCATTTGGATGACAAAGCCGGCGTCGCCGCCCTCCTCGCCGCCCTCAAGGCGATTGTCGATAGCGGCGAACCGTTGCTGATCGACTGTCACCCGCTGTTCACCATCACTGAGGAAACCGGCAGTGGTGCGGCGGCGGCGCTGCCGTGGGATGTGAGTGAATTCGTGGGTATCGACATCGCGCCGGTCGCCCCCGGTCAGCACTCCAGCGAACATGCGGTGAGCGTGGCCATGCAGGATTCCGGCGGGCCCTACGACTACCACCTGTCCCGGCACCTGCTGCGTCTGGCGGCGGATAACGAACTGCCGGTGCGCCGCGACCTGTTCCGCTATTACTTCAGCGATGCCCATTCGGCAGTGACCGCCGGCCACGATATCCGCACCGCGTTGCTGGCATTCGGCTGCGATGCGACCCACGGCTACGAACGCACCCATATCGACAGCCTTGCTGCCCTGAGTCGTTTGCTGGGCGCGTATATCCTCAGCCCGCCGGTATTCGCCAGCGATGCGCAACCGGCCCAGGGCTCACTGGACCGCTTCAGTCATCAGATCGAGCACGAAACGCAGATGGAGAGCGACACGCGAGTGCCGTCGGTGGACAGCCTGGTGGGTCAAAAGTCCTGACACTGGCAACTGGGGTCCCGGCGCAGTAGGATCGCCGGGGTCCAACACCTGAGGCTTGTATGCTGATTCCCTACGATGCACTTGAAGTCGATACCCTGACGCGCCTTATCGAAGACTTCGTCACCCGCGATGGCACCGACAACGGTGACGACACGCCCCTGGAAACCCGCGTGCTACGTGTGCGCCAGGCGCTGACCAAGGGCCAGGCCCTGATCGTGTTCGACCCTGAGAGCGAACAGTGCCAACTGATGCTCAAGCACGACGTGCCCAAGCATCTGTTCGATTGACGGAGGATCTTCAGGGGTTGGGGACTGCCGCCGGGTGTGTGGCGGCAGCTTGGCGTTTGCGGATTTTCTGATGCACCTCGGCGCGATGAACATTCACCCCGGCCGGTGCGTGGATGCCGAACTTCACTTGGTTACCGTTCAATTCGACGATGTGCAGGGCGATTTCATCGCCGATGGCAATGCTTTCGCCTACAGCGCGGCTTAAAACCAGCATGGCGGTTGTCCTTTTTAGAATGACAGGATCCCGACCATGCTCGCCCGATGTAGAAGCATCAATGCCCTGCCACTAAAACAGGCAGGACCTACATCAACTGGTAATTTAGCTGACAGACTAAGTGAAAGATGCAGAGGGTTTTCCCCGCTTTCATAAATCCAAACGCTGACGCATAACCCATCGGGGGCAAGCCCCCTCCCACAGTTGGACGTGTTCACAGTTCAAAAGGTGGGAGGGGGCTTGCCCCCGCTATGGCTACAGGTAGCTGCACATCTTCGGTGAAAACTTACCCTGAGAATTGAGGTTCTTGTGCTGAGTTCAGCTTTTGGTTGCCTGCGCTTTGGCGCGCATTTTGTCGGCCATACTGGCCATTTCATCGTAGAGCAGCTGCGGATTCTTCTGCTTCAACGCCCACGCCATCCGCCCTTGCTCGTGGGGCAGAATCATGAATTCTCCCTCGGCCACACGCTGGTAGATGTAGTCGGCAATATCCGCCGCCGAAATCGGCGAGCTCTCCAGCAACTTACCGACCTGCGCTTTCATGGCCGGCGTCGGGCCTCGGAACGAGTCCAACAGGTTGGTCTGGAAGAACGATGGGCAGACCACATGCACACCGACCTCCTGCTGCTTGAGTTCCACCAGCAGACTCTCGGACAGCGCCACCACACCGGCCTTGGCCACGTTGTAGTTGCTCATGGCCGGGCCCTGCATCAGTGCCGCCATGGAAGCGATGTTGATGATGCGCCCCTTGCTCTTCTCCAACAGCGGCAGGAACGCCTTGCAGCCCTTGACCACCCCCATCAGGTTGATTGCGATCTGCCAGTCCCAGTCTTCCAGCGACAACTCGGCGAAGAACCCACCGGAAGCCACCCCGGCGTTGTTGACGATCACATCGATGCCTCCCAGCTTGACCTCGCAAGCCTGGGCAAACGCGGTGAGCTGGCTGTAGTCGCGCACATCGCAACGCTGCACGAAACCATCGCCGCCGGCTTCGCGTACCTGCTTGAGGGTTTCCTGCAGGCCGGGCTCGCTGACATCCGACAAGGCCAACTGCCAGCCCTCGCGTGCCCAGCGCAGCGCGATTTCGCGACCCAGGCCGGAGCCGGCACCAGTGATCATCATGCGATTTTGCATAAGAAGTAGCCTTGTGGTTCACAGTAGAAGTGATCGGCAGTGTAGCGAAGGTTTCCACGCGCCCCACGCACCATCAGAGTGATGAATGCCCCAGGCAAACCCGCGGCCGGGTCAGATGCCTCAGCTCTCTCTAAGTTCAATCTTTTTCAACTAAGCAGGGTTTTAGCCACGTATTTAAAAGAAATAACCAGGTTATCGAAATGCTTTAAAAAAACAGGGAATTTTCTGTGAAGCACTACAGTCGGAGTTGTTAAGGCGCCCGTAACTAAGAGTACGGTCCTACCGTTAAATAACCTGTCCTTGCATAAGGCCTATAAGGAAATAAAACCATGAGCCTCATTCTCATCATCATCCTAATTCTGTTGCTGGTCGGCGGTCTGCCGGTGTTCCCGCACTCACGTAACTGGGGTTATGGCCCGTCGGGTATTCTCGGCGTGGTACTGGTCGTACTGCTGGTGCTGTTGTTGCTCGGCAAGATATAAAACCGCGGTAAAAAAAAGAGGCCCTCAAGAGGGCCTCTTTTTTATTGCCGGTTAATCAGTCCGGCTTGCCGTCCACCACACCGGCGGTGTTATCCAACAGGCTCTTGGTCGCCGTTTGCAGGAACGACTCAAGTTTCTGCTTGAGGGCCGCCTCATCCGAAGACTCCGGAATCAGTTTGCCGGTCGGGTTGGCACCCAACTCGTACTGCCACAACTTCGGTGGCATTTCCTTGGGCAGTACCAGGATGCGGTCCGCAGTGACCAACGCCACGGTCTGATCGCTGCCCGAAGGCTTGATCACGCCGAAGCCCTTGTCCCCTTCCGGCAGGTTGAGCAGGTCGCGGCCCCAGCACTGGTGCAGAGTTTCCCCACCCAGGCGGCCCATGATGGTTGGCACGATGTCGATCTGCGTACCCACGGTGTGGTCGCGCTCGCCGAACTTTTCCTGCATGCCCGGCGCAATCATCAGCATCGGTACGTTGAAGCGGCCCAGGTCCATCTCAGTGATTTGCTGTTCGTTGCCGAAGCCGTGGTCGCCGACGACCACAAATAAGGTTTCCTTGAAGTACGGTTCCTTGCGCGCCTGCTCGAAGAACTGGCCCAGGGCCCAGTCGGAGTAACGCATCGCGGTCAAGTGCTCGTTGAGGCTGCCACGGTCAGTGACTTTCTCCACCGGCAACGGCGTCGGCAACGCGTACGGCGTGTGGTTGGACAGGGTTTGCAGCAGCGCGTAGAACGGCTTGCCGCCTTCACGGGCCTTCAACTCTTGCAGGCCTCGGTTGAACATATCCTGGTCGGACACGCCCCACGTCGGGTCGGAGAATACCGGGTCGACGAAGTCATTGCGGCCAATGAAGTTGGTCATGCCCTGGTTGCTGAAGAAGCCAGACTGGTTGTCCCAGGCGAAGTCGCCGTTGTAGACATACACGTCGTCAAACTTGCGAGCGCTGAGCAACTGCGGCAGGCCCGACAGTTTGTGGCTGCCTTCGGGGGTCTGCATCAGGTATTCGAAACCCGGCAGGTTCGGGAAGCAGGCCATGGTGGCAAACATGCCCTGGTGGGTATGGGTGCCGTTGGAGAAGAAGCGATCGAACAGCAGGCCTTCCTTGGACAATTTGTCGAAGTACGGCGTGATGTTGCCCGGACGGCCCAGCGCGCCCACCGAGTGGCCGGCGAAGCTTTCCATCAGGATCACCACGACGTTCTTGATCGGCAGGGTTTTCTCGGCCGGCGGCAGGAAGTTACGGCGCACGGCGGCGGTGTCGGTATCCACCAATTTTTCCGTCGGCAGTACCAGCATGTCGCGCACGGTCTGGGTCGCCAGCGGCTGCTCCAAAGTGGCCTTCCAGATGTTGGAGCGGTCTTCGGAGAAGCGCGACTTGGCCGCCGCAATCAGCGACAGCGTGCCATTAAGGCCCAACTGGTTGGCGAAGTTGGAGTCAGTGGTGTACACGTCGCCCCAGCGCAGCGGCGGGCCCTGGCGCAGGGTGCCACGGGCGGCGACCACGGCCACCAGCAGGCACACCACGAACACGGCGATGCGCGAATACCACGGCGCCACTTGGCGCGTGCCGATGCTGCCGCCGCTGAACGGGCCGCGCGGGCGCGTGGCGCGGTCGGCGCCTTTGAAGGCCATGCTCAGAATCAACGTACCCACGGCCCACGCCAGCAGGTAACGCACCACCGGGAAACCGTACCAGAGCATGCTCATCACGGTTTTCGGATCTTCCTTCACATATTGGAAGACCAGGCCGTTGAGGCGCTGGTGGAACTCGCGATAGAAGTCCATTTCCATCAGGCCCAGGAACAGGGCGATGCTGGACGCGACGGTCAACCACAAACGGAAGAACCCACGCGCGGCCATCGCGCGCACGCTGAACAGCGCCAGCAATAGCGGAATGCTCAGGTACACCACCAAGCGCAAGTCCAGGCGCAGGCCGTTGCCGAACGCTTCAAGGAAGGTCGAGGCCGGTGTGTCGAGGATCATCTCGCGGTTGTATACCAGCAGCGCCAGGCGCAGCAGGGAGAACATCACCATCATGACCAGTGCGCAGAGCAGCGTGTATGCCAGATGGGATTTGACGGTCGGTTGCAGCAGACGAGTCGAGGCTCGCTGCTGGCTCAGGGCGTCCGGGTTTGCCATGTCGTTTCAGGACCCATTGGAAGTTGAAGTGACGAAGTATTGCAGTGGCGCGAATGGTGCCCGATCAAGGCCGGCAAGGCTATTAAATTACTGAACGGGGAGCTTTACCGCGCCTTGATTGGCGCGCAGCTGGAACCGGGGGGAATTGTCTTGGAGGGGATGTGAAAATTCCGTGCAACGCATATTTCGATACACAAATTTCCAGACAGGACGGCAAGCCCGTGTGGGAGGGAATGGCTCCCTCCCACACGTAACACCTGAACGCTATAGTCAGATCCGCACGTTACCGCGCGGCCCGGCGATCGCCCAGATAATCAGGCCCAGTACCGGCAGCAGCAGGATCAGCAGGATCCACAACACCTTGGCCCCGGTGCTGGCGCCGCTTTTGAAGACGTTGATGATCGCCCAGATATCCAGCGCGAGGATGATCAGGCCGATCAGGCCATTGAACGTGGAACCCATGGTGTCGCTCCTAAGTGAGGGCATGCCCTTGTAGGATAGTCAGCCCCTGCCAGGGTTCCGTTTTATTTCAGACATGTACGGCGATTTTCAGGGCTTCCAGGGACGGCTCGGCCTTGATCCCGACCTCGGCGCACAATTCCAGCACCCGTGGCAGGACGTTGCCATGGACCAGCACCACTTGAATCTCATCGTCCAGCAACTGGCTGAAGTTCACCAGCACATAGCCACCGTCTTCCTGGCTCAGGGCGCTCATCTGCACCTGGATGCGATTGAGCGCGGTCAGCGCTTCGGTCTTGGCCAGTTGTTTGGCCTTAAGGTTGAACGCCACACCCGGGCCGAACGACGCGACGATCTGGGCAAACAGGTCGCCATAAGTGTCAGCCTGGAACAGCACCGTGTCCGGCAGGCTGCCGACCACCACCCACTCCCCCAGGGGGATCGGGAAAGTGTCGTCGTAGTTGATATCCGGGTTGGCGGCCAGAAACGCCGCCGGATCGGCGTAGGCCTGAGCGGCCTCCTCGGCGATGCGCGCCACCTCATCCTCGCCCATGACGCCGGCGCTGATGTGGCTGATGAGTTCGACGAGGGCGGTTTTCATGGGGCGTTCCTGTTGCGGGCTGATTTTCGAGGGCGCAAAGCCTACACCAGATTCTGCAAGCGCGCCGCTGTATCCATCGCGCCCATGGTCTGCGCCGCTGCCAACGCGGTGGCGCCCTGGGCGTCGGTGGCCTTGGGGTTGGCGCCCTGGGCGAGCAGGTAGTCGAGCATTTCGACGCGATTGAACATCGCCGCCATCATCAATGCGGTGCGACCGTCCGACGACGCGGCTTCCACCGGCGTGCCGCCTTCGATCAAGGCCTTAACTACGGGCAGGTTGCCTTTGAACGCCGCGCCGGCAATCGGCAATTGGTTCTTATCGTTAGCGATCAACGGGTCGGCCTTGAACTCCAGCAGCACTTTGACCGCCTCGGCGTGACCGTGGTACGCCGCCAGCATCAGCAAGGTGTCGCCATTGTGATTGCGAAAGTTGGCCGGCAAGCCCTTAGCCAGCAGCGCGGCGAGCATGGCGGCATCGCCTTTGCGAGCCACATCGAAAACCTGTTCGGCAAATTCGGCGGCTTCGTCTTCGGTCATTTGTTTGGGGGCAGACATGGGGGCTCCTTGGCGGGTGCGAATTCAAGTACTGAATATGGCGCCCAGTGTCGCGATGGAGTTCCCCACTGTCATGGCTTTTTTGTCAAAAGTGTCCATAGACACACTCAATCAATAGCGGAAATGGCCACCCTGAATCTGCGCCAATAGCTCGCCAGTGATCGGCACGTAACCATCCGACCCCGGCAGCCAGGCATACACCGGGTCGTTGCCCGCCTTGGCCGGGTCGAAAGCCTCTTCCTTGAGCCGCACCTTCTGGTACTTGAATGTGCCGGTGGTTTCCATCTGCACCTTGATCCGCAGGAACAGCGGCACTGCGTAAGGGGGCAACTGGCCGTGGGCGAATTGCAGCAGTTCACGCATGTCCAGCGCGGCCAGGGACTCGCTGGGGGTGATGGCGACCATGCCGGCGCGGCCATTGGTGTTGTCGATTTCCACTCCGTAGGCCACAACTTCGGCAATCTGCGGGTGTTGCAGCAGGACGTTTTCGACTTCGGTGGTGGAGACGTTTTCCCCTTTCCAGCGATAGGTGTCCCCCAGGCGATCGACGAACTGCGCGTGGCCGAAACCGATGCTGCGTAATAGATCGCCGGTGTTGAAATAACGGTCGCCCGGTTCGAAGACGTCGGTGAGGATGACCTTGCGGTTTTTTTCTGGGTCGGTGTAGCCGTCGAAGGGCGACTTGTCATCGATCCTGGCCAGCAGCAGCCCCTGCCCGCCCGTCTGGACCTTGCGCATGAAGCCATCGCCGCCACGGATCGGTTCGCCGCTGTCGTGGGCGTAGTCCACCAGCGCCCAGTGCTGCAGGCAAAAACCGATGGTGTTGTCGAAATTCAACACATTGGTGAAGCCGATGTTGCCGTCGCTGGCGGCGTACAGCTCGCAGATATGAGCCACGCCATAGCGCGCCTTGAACTGCGCCCACACGCCGGGGCGTAGGCCATTGCCGACCATCTTGGTGACGCGGTTGTCGCGGTCGTTTTCGCTGGACGGCTGGTCGAGCAGGTACCGGCACAACTCGCCCACGTAGCCCAGGGTGGTGGCGTTGAACTTGCGCGCATCGTCCCAGAACTGACTGGCGCTGAACTTGCGACGGATGGCGAACCCAGACGCGCCGACAATCGCCGAGCCCCAGCACACACATAGGCCGGTGGCGTGGTACAGCGGCAAGGTGCAATACAGGACGTCGTCGGGGCCCATGTCCAGGGCAATGCGGCCGAAACTCACGGCGGTCTTGGTCCAGCGTCCATGTTTCATGATGCCGGCCTTGGGCAGGCCAGTAGTGCCGGAGGTGTAGATATAGAAGCAGGGGTCGTTGAAGAACACCTGGGCGGTGCTGGCAGGGTTAGCCTGCGCGCAGTCGGCGCTGGCTGCGATCAGGTCGACATAGCCCTCGGGCAGCGACGCTGACGACTGATCAGGCACGAACCATGTCCGTTCGGCCTGGATCGGCACCTGATCGCGCACCGCGTCATAAACACCGACCAACTCCGCGCCGACCACGATCGCCACCGGGCTGACCAGGTTAAGGCTGTGCACCAACGTGGCCTGGGTTTGCGCGGTGTTGACCATCGCGCAGATGCCGCCCAACTTGGCCACGGCCAGTACGCACAGCAATAATTCCGGGCGGTTTTCGATAAACAGCGCCACCACATCGCCCTTGCCAATGCCTTGGGCGTGTAAGTGGTGGGCGATCCGATTGGCCTGTCGGTTGACATTGGCGTAACTGAGCACGCGGTCGCCGTACAGCACCGCGTTGCCGTCGGGGTTGCGCAAGGTGGCTTGTTCAAACTCCCAACCCAGCCCGCAAGGTTGGCCGGGGTCGGTGACATTCGCCGCGCGCATGCCACGCACCACGCGCGGCAAAGCGCGAACAATGGCGGGCACCTTACGTAGCATCTTGCCCCAGGTGATCATGTCGTCATGCGGAGGGTTCATGGCGGAACGTCCTTTTTCTTATTCTTCGTATGATCCGCACACAGCAGCATCACCGTAGGAAGCTGCTAAATGCCTTGCAGGAAAATACGTCAGCCCTTCTTCAGCTGTACACGCAGGATTTGAAAAGTTTTGTATCCCGACGGATGCGCTCGGGAAAAAGGGAATTTAGCCGCGCTTAAACAGTCTTTAAACGTAATGAGGCACCAGTGGCACCGCGCCGGGTAACGCAAAATGCAGGATGCATGATGGCCATTCATGCAAATTGCACGAAAACGAAAACTTCTATTTTTTATAAGGCCCTGATTTATAAGGAATTTTTAGTATTCGTTAAGCTGGCACAATCGCTGCACCTATCACTCCATGCTTGCCCACTTGAGCCAATGGAGCTGATAAACATGAGCCTGATCCAAGATAAATTCGCTTCGGTTTTTTCCAACTACGACGTCACCACTCAGCCTCGTCCGGACGGGGGCATCCTGTTGACCTTGCGTAACAGTGAAGGCAAGCAGGTCAAACGCTCGATCTCTTATCAGCAATTGCACACTGCCGACCAACTGACCTGGGTGATCAGCGCCATCCGTCGTGACCTGGCTGAGCAAGCCAGTGAGCTGCCGCAGATCTCCATGCTGCAAAGCCAGAATCGCTTCGCCCTGCCGACCTACCACTCCGCGTAAGTCAGCCGCGCACAAAAAGGGCCGCGACGCCGTTGAGCGTCGCAGCCCTTTTTTATGGGCTTAACACAGGCCCTGGCGCGCGGCTTCGTTCATGGCCTGTACGCGGTTGTTGACCTGCAACTTGCCGTAGATGTTGCGCAAGTGGAACTTCACCGTGGCCTCGGAGGTGCAGCGAATCTGGCTGATCTCCCAGACGGTCTTGCCTTCGGAAGCCCATCGCAGGATTTCCAACTCCGACGGCGTCAGCGGCTTCCCCCATAAGTTAAGGCGTCTTCTGACGGCATTGGGCACGGTATACGACGACTCAAACGACTCCTCTGGGCGATTCATTGCGTCTCTCCTTTTTATTGGCTAATGCCCGATCACCCTTCGGATTCCTCCTATTGACAGGTGACATAAACACTGAGGCCGCAGAAGAGTTACACAACCCATGCACGTCGTGGGCAGGGGTCCGCATAAACAGCAGAGCCCTACAGATAACTAAGCCACTTCCCACAGCAATTTCAAATTTGCCGGGGTTGAAGATCCTATTCGTTGAGGTTAGTCGTCCAAACCCGGGAAGCGTTCGGCGAGGGTATCGCCCGTCAACGCAGGCTTGGTGCCCTCGGCACTGTTGAACAACCGCAGCATGACAAAATGCCCATGCTCGCCCTGATCAAACCAATGCGCCATGCCAGCCGGAATCACCAACAGATCGTTCTTTTCGCAGCGTACGCTGTAGACGTAATCGCCAACATGCAGGCTGAACAGCCCCTGCCCCGCGATAAAGAAGTGGGCGTGGGCTTCGCGGCAACGTTGCTCGGCAAGCGGCGGGCGCGGGTCGATGACCGTGAGCACCTCGACGTTGGCATACCCCAGATCATTGATCGGCGCCTTATACGCCTCCATCATCGCACTATCGGTGGCGCCCTTCTCGATCGCGGCCGGTTGCCAGCGCTCGAAGCGCGCGCCGTGCTCGGCCAGGGTGCTGGCGATATCGTCGAGATGGGTCAGCACCTTGTTCGGCGTATCCGGTGTAGCGACATGGTAGACGGCGACATAACTCATTGAAGGGTTCCTTGGTTCTGCTCGTGCAATCGAAAGCCGATGATAACGGCCGCGGCCAGGGCGGCGACGCTGGCAAGACTAAAGGTGAAGGTCGGGCCCAGCAGGTTCCAGCTGTAGCCGGCATACAGCGCGCCCAAGGCTCCGCCGGTGCCGGACAATGCGGCGTACAGCGCCTGGCCCTGGCCCTGTTGTTTAGCCCCGAAGCTGCGCTGCACAAAGGCAATCGCCGCCGCATGGAAACTGCCGAAGGTAGCCGCATGCAGCACCTGCGCCAGCAGCAGCACCCAAAAGAATTCGGCCAATGTGCCTAACAATACCCAGCGCAGCGCCGCCAGCAGAAAACTCGCCAGCAGCACCCGGCGCAGCGAAAAGCGCGTAAGGATACGGCTCATGCCCAGGAACATCAGCACTTCGGCCACCACCCCCAGCGCCCACAGCAGTCCGATCACGCCCCGGCTGTAACCCAAGTGTTCGAGGTGCAAGGTCAGGAACGTGTAATACGGGCCATGGCTCATCTGCATCAGCGCCACACAGGCGTAGAACGCCAGCACGCCGGGGCTGCGCAGTTGCTTGAGGAATCCGTCCCCGGCCAGGCGATTGCCGTGGTTGGCCGGCTGTGCATTCGGCACCCACAGGCTGGCACCGATGATGCCGGCCATGATCACCACAACCACCACCGGGTAGATGTCCAGGCTTAGCCAGTCGAACAGGCGGCCCATGATGACCACGGTAAGAATG
Source organism: Pseudomonas sp. ARP3 (assembly GCF_001029595.1). Lineage (NCBI taxonomy): Bacteria > Pseudomonadati > Pseudomonadota > Gammaproteobacteria > Pseudomonadales > Pseudomonadaceae > Pseudomonas > Pseudomonas sp. ARP3. Next base: position 359,902 of record NZ_LEKF01000001.1, on the reverse strand, counting down.
AAACCGATGGAGCCCCAAAGGCGGATCTGGCTGTAGCGCGAGGTGTGTTTTTGCAGATGGGCCAGGGTGATCACTTCAAACTGCGGCAGCACTGCGTGCCAGAAGAACGCATGCAGCGCCATCACCAGCGCCAGCCAGGCATAGGTGTGGCTGACGAAAATCAGCGAGAAGCTCAGCAACGTGCACACCGCGCCAAAACGCACGATGGCCAGGCGGCGGCCGGTGTAATCCCCCAGCCAGCCCCACAGGTTCGGGGCCACGCAGCGCATCAACATGGGGATGGCCACCAACTCGCCGATGCGCGCGCTGGAGAACCCCAGGTGATCGAAGTACAGCGCCAGGAACGGCGCAGTGGCGCCCAGCAGGGCGAAGTAGAACAGGTAGAAGCTGGAAAGGCGCCAGTACGGGATCAGCATGGTGTGGGGGGCTGCTTCGCAGCCCGGCGCGAGCAAGCTCGCTCACCACAACAATTTCGCTTACCACAGCCAATATTGCGGACGGTCACAGCTGGCCCAGTACCGGGGTCGTCACCTGCACGTCGGCGTTCTGCCCGCGATTGCGCAGCAGGTGGTCCATCAGCACGATGGCCATCATCGCTTCGGCGATCGGCGTGGCGCGGATGCCGACGCAGGGGTCATGACGGCCTTTGGTGATCACGTCCACCGGGTTGCCGTGCACGTCGATCGAACGGCCCGGGGTGGTGATGCTGGAGGTGGCCTTGAGGGCCAGGTGCGCGACGATGGGCTGACCAGACGAAATACCCCCGAGAATGCCGCCCGCGTTATTGCTGAGAAAGCCTTGGGGCGTCAGCTCATCGCGATGCTCGGTGCCGCGCTGGGCGACACAGGCGAAACCGGCGCCGATTTCCACGCCTTTGACCGCGTTGATGCTCATCAGCGCGTGGGCCAGTTCAGCGTCTAGGCGGTCGAAAATCGGCTCGCCCAAGCCCGGCTTGACGCCTTCGGCGACCACGGTGATCTTGGCGCCGACCGAATCCTGGTCACGGCGCAGTTGGTCCATATACGCCTCCAGTTCCGGGACTTTGTCCGGGTCAGGGCAGAAGAATGCGTTGTCTTCCACGCTGTCCCAGGACTTGAACGGGATTTCAATCGGGCCCAACTGGCTCATGTAGCCACGGATCAGAATGCCCTGGGTCGCCAGGTATTTCTTGGCAATGGCCCCGGCGGCCACGCGCATCGCGGTTTCCCGGGCCGAGCTGCGGCCGCCGCCACGGTAGTCGCGCTCACCATATTTGTGGTGGTAGGTGTAGTCGGCGTGGGCCGGGCGGAACAGGTCTTTGATCGCCGAGTAGTCCTTGGACTTCTGGTCGGTATTGCGAATCAGCAGGCCGATGGCGCAGCCAGTGGTGCGACCTTCGAACACGCCGGAGAGGATCTCGACTTCATCGGGTTCCTGGCGCTGGGTGGTGTGGCGGCTGGTGCCGGGTTTGCGGCGGTCGAGGTCACGCTGCAGGTCGTCCAGGGTCAACTCAAGGCCGGGCGGACAGCCGTCGACAATGGCGACCAACGCCGGGCCATGGCTTTCGCCCGCGGTGGTGACAGTGAACAGCTTGCCGAAGGTATTGCCGGACATGCAGGGCGCTCCGTGAAATCAGTTGTAATCACTCAGGGGTGATAACCAAGCGCGCCAGTATACGCGGGCACACCGACTAGTTCATCCTCGAAACCTTACCGGTCGGCATGGGTCCAACCGGCACTTCCCTGATGATGGCGCGATGATGCTGCGAGTTTTGCTGTTCACCCTCACCCTCTTGACCACCCTGGCCCACGCCGCGTCCCCTGTTGTCCTACAACGGCCCATCAGCCTCGACACCGGCAGTGGCAAGCTATTCGGCTCGTTGTTGCTGCCGCCGTCCGACAGCCCCGTGCCAGTGGTATTGATCATCGCCGGTTCCGGCCCCACCGACCGCAACGGCAACAGCGCCGACGGCGCGCGCAACGACAGCCTCAAGCGCTTGGCCTGGGTGTTGGCCCGGCACAATATCGCCAGCGTGCGCTACGACAAGCGCGGCGTGGCCGCCAGCCTGGCCGCTACCCCGGACGAACGCAACCTGACCCTGGATGCCTACGTCGCCGACGCGGTGGCGTGGGGCAACCTGCTCAAGGCCGATAAGCGCATGGGCCCATTGATCGTACTGGGCCATAGTGAAGGTGCACTGGTGGCCGCGCTGGCCGCGCCGCAGTTGCAGCCTGCCGGGGTGATTTCCCTGTCCGGCAGCGCGCGCCCGGTGGATCAAGTGATCCGCCAGCAACTGGCCGATCACCTGCCCCCTGCCCTGTTGTTACGCAGCAATGAAATCCTCGATCACCTCAAGGCCGGTCAGGTGGACGCCGATGTGCCTGGCCCGCTGCAAGGCATTTTCCGACCCAGTGTGCAGCCGTATCTGATCAGCCTATTCCGCGCCGATCCATCGGCCGCGTTCGCCAAGCTGAACATGCCGGCGCTGATTATCCAGGGCACCCACGATATCCAAGTGGGCGTGGGCGATGCACGGCAACTCAAGCAAGCCAAGCCCGACGCGCAACTGGTGGTGATCGACGGCATGAATCATGTGATGCGCATCGTGCCCAAGGAAGTGAAACAGCAACTGGCGTCCTACAACGACCCGCAATTGCCCCTTGCCGCTGAATTGGGCAAGCGCATCGTGAGCTTTATCGACGGACTTCAACCCCGTTAAGCAACAAATGGCCTCCAGTCCTGGCAAATCCGGCCGATAAGCCCAGGGTCGACAGTAAAAAGACCGTCGACTCGCAGGGCCTGGACAGGATCGCACCGCATGACAACCACAGAAGCACTACCCGAACCGACCGCCGACACCTCGGCCGCAACACCCGAGGCCGCCGACACGGCGCCTTTGCCATGGGCGGACGTTCAAGCCGAACATTTCAAGATGCTGCGCCTGGCTCCCCTGGCCACCGACCGCGCTACCGGTGCGCGGCCATTGCGGTTTGTGCAGTTCGGCTATGCCGAGCGCAACGACAAACACCACAGCTTGTTGCGCATGGTCATCCAATTGCCCGGTCAGCGCGTGCGCCGCGAGCAGAACCATTTGGATGTGTGGGTCGACCACGATAAACATCGCGTGCATTTTGGCCCCGGCAACAGCCTGGAAATCGAGCCGCCCAACCGTGGCATCGGTCGATTCCTGGTGGCCCAGGCCGCGGCTTGGGCGAAAAAGCACTGGTCCCATTACCGCGTCGATGGCGTCGACCTGTCCAACAAGGACGCCCTCAACGAATCGACGCGCCTGCGCCGCGATCACTTTTTGCGCATCCAGGGTTTCGATGTGGCTTACGCCGATGTGCAGCACCTCAAAGGCAACGTACAGCCCGGTAAGGTCAGCGCGGTGCTGGACAGTTGGAACACCGAGAAGGTGCAGTTCGTGGAAATCCTCGAAGCCGCACAAATGCTGCAGCAGGCCGAGCAGAATCTGCTGGAACAGGAAGTGAAGCTGCGAAAGGAAGAAGAAAAGGTCACCAAGTTCAAGCGCGAAGACAGCGGCTTGCGCTTTACGATTACCTGCCTGGTGGCGTTTACAGTGTTTCAGGCGGGGTTGTTGATCTGGATTGCGACGCACCGATAGCCGTTTGAAAGGCGATCGATGTGGGAGGAGGCCCCCTCCCACATCTTTAACGGTGGTCCCGCCGTTACACCTTGGCCGCAAACACCGCTTGATGGGCGCGGCACTGTTCGGCGGTCAACATAAACACACCGTGCCCGCCACGCTGGAACTCCAGCCAGGCGAAATCCACCTCCGGGTACAACGTTTCGACGTGAACCTGGCTGTTACCGACCTCGACAATCAACAGGCCTTTCTCCGTAAGGTGGTCCGCCGCCTCGGCCAACATGCGTCGCACCAGGTTCAGGCCGTCGTCGCCACAGGCCAGGCCCAACTCCGGTTCGTGCTGGTACTCGTCCGGCATGTCGGCAAAATCCTCGGCGTCCACATACGGCGGGTTGGAGACGATCAGGTCGAACCGCTGGCCCGGCAGGCCGTCGAAGCCGTCGCCCTGCACGGTGTACACGCGCTCGTCGACGCCATGACGCTCGATGTTCTGGTTGGCCACTTCCAGGGCTTCAAAGGACAGATCCCCCAACACCACTTCGGCGTCCTGGAATTCGTAAGCGCAGGCGATGCCGATGCACCCGGAGCCGGTGCACAGGTCGAGAATGCGCGCCGGCGGTTGGGCCAGCCAGGGTTCAAAGCGGTTTTCGATCAGTTCGCCAATCGGTGAGCGAGGGATCAGCACGCGTTCATCGACGATAAACGACATGCCGCAGAACCACGCCTCCCCCAGCAGGTAAGCGGTGGGCACGCGTTCATGAATGCGACGATGCAGCAGGCGCTGTACGTGGGAGATTTCCTCTTCTTCGAGGTTGCAGTCCAGGTAGCTGTCGGCCATTTCCCAAGGCAGGTGCAAGGCGCCGAGTACCAACTGGCGGGCTTCGTCCCAGGCATTGTCGGTGCCATGCCCGAAAAACAGGTCTTCCCCATGGAAACGGCTGACAGCCCAACGGATATGGTCGCGCAAGGTGCGCAGGCGGGAAGTGATCACGGGGCAGACTCCTGGAAAAAACGACTGGCGATTCTAACAGCCTTCGCCTGTACCGACGATGTACGAAAAACCTGGCGCCGTACGTCGGTTTTCATCCAAATTGCCAGTATTGCGCCCCACACGCCCACCTCTTGACATCGCTGCACGCCAGCAACGGCGTACCTTACGATCGTAGCGATTCACAGAAGCGCTCAGCCAGTGGACAATGTCGCAAACGCCCCCCTCACAGGAGCCCCAGAATGTCCGTTCCAAAGACGATGTTTCAACTCAGCGGTCGTGGTTACGCAGCTGCCAATCTCAGCCATGCGACCCTTGTGATCATCGACGCCCAGAAGGAATACCTCAGCGGCCCGCTCGCCCTCTCGGGCATGGACGCGGCCGTGGCCAATATCAAGCAATTGGTCGCCGCGGCGCGGGAAGCCGGGCGCCCTATCGTGCATGTACGTCACCTGGGTACCGTCGGCGGCCTGTTCGACCCACAAGGTGAGCGCGGTGAATTCATCCCCGGCCTGGAACCCAGCGCTGACGAAACCATTATTGGCAAGCTGCTGCCCAGCGCGTTCCACGGCACCGAACTGCTCGACTGCCTGCAGAACCTGGGTTCCCTGGATCTGATCGTCTGCGGGTTCATGAGCCACTCCAGCGTCAGCACCACTGTGCGCGCCGCCAAGAACCTGGGCTTTCGCTGCACCCTGGTGGAAGACGCCTGCGCCACCCGCGACCTGCCGTACAAAGGCGGCGTGCTGAGCGCCGAGCAGGTGCAGCAAACCGAAATGGCCATCATGGCCGACAACTTCGCCACCCTCGCTTTGACCAAAGATCTGATCTGATCGCCGCCGGGATGAGCGGCGGGTTTATTGCCCCGCTCATCCGCTAAGCCCTTTCATTTGGCGCAATTACCCCTGCCCCCGGAACAAGCCGGGTATCTTCCGGTCGAAGGGCCGATACCCTGGAGGAAAGGTCGGGATGAAGATATCCGATGGTTTTGACGCTCGTCGCTTGCGCCCCAAGGGCCCGAGCAATTGGCGTCTGCGCTTGGTGGCCGGCATTGCCGCGCTGCTGGCGATTGTAGGTGTGCTGTTGGCGGGCGCCGGTGGCGCTGGTCTGTTTGGCCATTCGCCGGCCCTGGGCGAACTGAATGCCAGCCCGGGCGGTTCTGCCTTGCTGTTGGGCATTGGCCTGCTGGTGCTGTGGTTGGGTGTGTGGTTGTGGCGCCGCAGCCGACGCCGCATGCGGCAGCCGCTGTCGTTGAACATTGCCTCACACCTGATGAAGAAGCACGACTAGTGGCGCTTGGATAGCGTTTCCTGCGCCCGGCCGCCGCGATTTAGGTAAACTGCCCGCCCTTCGCGGAGGCTGACATGCAAGACGACGATTTTTCCCTGTTCAAAAACGAGCTGCGCGGCGTCAAGCCGATCAAGCATGACCGTGCCGACACCGGTAAACCCAAGACCGATCGCGCGCAGATCGCCAAACTGCGTCAGGCCGCGACCGTGCGCACCGACGCCACCACCGTGGATGGCCTGTCGGACCAGTTCGTCATCGACGTCGGCCCCGAAGACGAGCTGATGTGGGCCCGCGACGGCGTGCAGGAAAGCCAGATGCGCAAGCTCAAGGCCGGCCAGATCCCTTTCGAAGGCAGCCTCGACCTGCACGGCATGACCGTGGAAAAAGCCCGGGAAACCTTATGGGCCTTTCTCGCCGAAGCCACCAAGTTCGAAATCCGCTGCGTGCGCGTTACCCATGGCAAAGCCGTGCGGCTCGACGGCAAGCGGCCAATGATCAAGAGCCACGTCAATACCTGGCTGCGTCAGCACACACAAGTACTCGGCTTCACCTCCTGCCAGGCCCGCCACGGCGGCGCGGGGGCGGTGTATGTGATGCTCAAGCGGACCATGATGGAAGGGCGTGACGAGTAGGTAATTCAACAAAAAGCCCAGCGGATTAGCTGGGCTTTAAAGGAGCCTCTCAGAGGTTCAACTGTCGAAAAGCTCTCTTGCTTTCTTCTCCCTCGCCTGCAAGATCATTTCTTTTTGCAGAGTTATCGCAGCATTGGCGACACAACGGTATACCGCACGCCTTTCCTCCACCGAACCACTTCGAAAAAAATCCGACATCGTGGTTGAAGACGTCCCTATGACTTCTGTGACTTCACCTTTCATAAGGCTACTCCGGTCAAAATTTGCTCAAGTTGGTCTGGATGGTAGGGCTGCCTGACCAGTTCGTCAATTTCCTCGGCCGATAGATCGATGCCAATTTCCGCCTCGCCTCCATCGGTATCTTTAATAAGAACATCGACTTGCAGATGTCCCAGAAACTCTCGCTTCAATCCGCACACTGTCGTCTTTGAGGCATAAAATTGACGGATGAACTCCTTACACGGAATGTTTCGACCTTCTACCGCCTCCCGTGCCAGCACAAACTCCCAGGCAAGCTCAGGTTTTTGATAAACATAAATGATTTGTGCAGACCTGTTTTCCTTATCCAGCGCGCGCTGAATGTTCTTACGAGCCACTGCGAAATTCGCCAACGTCCCGTCCAACAAGAAGGATTGGTTCTGCTGATAAACCAAGTCTATGGTCCGTTCGACCATCAAAGTTACGCCACGTTGAAACAGGCTGGAGTTCGCTCCGTTGTATTCAGGAAAATAAACCCGAAAATCATCGGGGTCTATTCGCAATGCGCTAGTCCCGCCATCCTCCATTAGGCGAATAAAGGATTTAGAGACTTCTGTCTTCCCCGCCCCCGGAGAGCCGGCCATAAATACCGACACTGGGCAGCGTTCACCCGGATATTTAGTCAAGCAGGCCAACTCACGCGCGATACGCGTGCGATTTGCCTTGGCAAGATCAGCGCACGCTCGGAAACACTGCGATCCTGCAAGGTCATCAGATCCTCCCTCTGAACGGAGGTCGACTCTAGCACTGACATCGCCCAGGAATACAACTGTCCGCGTACCTAGGCTACTATGTGCGCCACATTAACTGCTGCCGCTGCATACGGCGCAGCGCTCCATCTTGGTACAGGCATACACCGTACCGTCCTGAAACCCATACGGAAACAGTCCTGTGACATTGGAACAGAATTACACCGCGATCCTCGGCCAACTCGGCGAGGACGTTTCCCGCGAGGGCCTGCTCGACACGCCCAAGCGTGCCGCCAAGGCGATGCAATACCTTTGCCGCGGTTATGAACAGACGCTCGAAGAAGTCACCAATGGTGCCTTGTTCAGTTCCGACAACAGCGAAATGGTGCTGGTCAAGGACATCGAGTTGTACTCGCTGTGCGAACACCACCTGCTGCCGTTCATCGGCAAGGCCCATGTGGCCTATATCCCGAGCGGCAAGGTGTTGGGCCTGTCCAAAGTGGCGCGGATCGTCGATATGTATGCGCGTCGTCTGCAGATCCAGGAAAACCTCAGCCGCCAGATTGCCGATGCCGTGCTGCAGGTGACCGGCGCACTGGGCGTGGCGGTGGTGATCGAGGCCAAGCACATGTGCATGATGATGCGCGGCGTGGAGAAGCAGAATTCGTCGATGATCACTTCGGTGATGCTCGGTGAATTCCGCGAAAACGCAGCCACCCGCAGCGAATTTCTCAGCCTGATCAAGTAAGCGGCTGCGTAGGAAAAGACCGGCGTTCATCGCCGGTTTTTTTTCGCCTGCACAAATCAGGTAAGCTGCGGCCCCTTCTGTGTTGGGCAAGAGGTTTCAGCCATGTTCGTCAAAGCACTTCGAGTGGGCCTCGGCCACGTCATCATCGCGGGCGATTTACTGACCCGTCCCCGTAAAAAGCAGCGCCCCGCCGAGCAACAGGCACAGGTCAACGAAGCGGCCAAGGGCCTGACCCTGTATCAGTTCCACGCCTGCCCGTTCTGCGTGAAGACCCGCCGCACTCTGCATCGCCTGAATGTGCCGGTAGCGCTGAAGGACGCGAAGAACAATGAGCAGGACCGTCAGACCCTGCTGGAGCAAGGCGGCAAGATCAAGGTGCCGTGCCTGCGCATCGAAGAAAACGGCCAGACCACCTGGATGTACGACTCCAAGGTGATCATCGATTACCTGGATAAACGCTTCGCCGCCGTCTGACAGACTTATCGCCCTTTTGCCGGGGTGAGCTCCAGATCCAGCAGCGCCGAGCCTAGACACTTGCCATGGGCATCCAGGGCCAGCGAGCGGGTTACGCCGCCGCGCAGTATCCCCGGCAGCACGAAGTTCAGCGCGTGCACATGGGGCAGTTCATAGCGCCGCACCGGTGCCGCGCCCGGGCCGAGCAACCCGGCGAAAAACTCGGCGACCCGTTCGGCGGTGAGCTGTTCGCACAGCCTTGGGTAATCCTCGGCGCGGTAAGCAATGATCGAGATATTCGACGTATCGCCCTTATCGCCAGTACGGGAATGGGCCAGTGTGTGCAGTTTCATGCCTGAATCCTCGGGTTGACCGCATCACGGGGCAGCAGCAACGACGCTACCGCCACCACCTGGCGTAGGCTTTTGCTGGCACCGCCGCCGCCGGACGGGCCGTTGGTGTACAGGGTTTCCACCTCGTTGCCGATGCGCACCGCGTCGCTACGCTCTTCACAGCGGGCGGCGACGCGCAGGCGCACTTCCCAGGGCTCCACGCTATTGCGCGGACCGTGCAGCGAGTCGATACCGATCAGTTCGGCGCGTACGTCCTGCATCTTCACTCCCATCAATTCAAGACGCTTGAGCACCACATCCCGCGCCAACTGCGCCCGTGCGACAGCGCCGGGGCCGCCGTAGGACATCTGCCCTTCCCCGATCCAGCCATCCAGATAGCCCACGCTGACCTTCAACTGCGACGGGCGCCCACGGCCATCGGCGCCTTGGGCCCGAACGCGATCCACACCCTCGTCGACAAAGCTCACCTGGGAAAAGTCCGCGGTCACGTCGGGGGTGAGATAGGCCGCCGGGTCATGCACCTCATAGATCAATTGCTCGGTGCAAGTGGCGCGGCTGACCCGCCCACCGGAACCCGCAACCTTGGTGATCACCGCGCTGCCCTCGGCATCGATCTCGGCCAAAGGGAAGCCGAGCCGCGCCAAATCCTCCACGTCCTTGAACCCCGGATCGGCGAAATAGCCGCCGCTGACCTGTCCTGCACATTCGAGCAAGTGCCCCACCAGGGTGCCCCGGCCCAGGCGCGGCCAATCGTCCGCGGCCCAGCCGAATTCAAACATCTGCGGCGCAAGGAACAACGACGGGTCGGCCACGCGCCCGGTGATCACCACATCGGCCTCGGCGCGCAGGGCCTCAAGGATGCCGTCGACGCCCAGATAGGCGTTCGCCGAGATCACTCGCGCCCCGAGTGAGGCAAGGGTTTGGCCGTTGTCCAGCACCTGCTCGGGGCGTAGCAGCGGCAATACGTCATCGCCGACCACCGCCACGACCTTGAGGTCCAGGCCCAGTTCATCGGCGATGCACCGTACGTGTTCGGCCGCCGACAGCGGGTTGGCCGCGCCCATATTGGTGATCACCCGCAAACGCCGGCGCCCCGGCTGCGCGCCGACAAACGGCAGCACACGGCGCATGCGCTCGCCCAGCAGCGGGTCGTAGCCACCCTTGGGATCGCTGATGCGCGCTTGTTGGGCCAGGGCGATGGTGCGTTCGGCCAGGCATTCGAAAACCAGGTAATCCAAGTCGCCGTGCTCGGCCAATTCCACGGCCGGTTCGATGCGGTCGCCGGAATAGCCGGCGCCGGAACCGATGCGCAAGGTGTTCATGTCAGATCACTCCCAAAAGCAACGCGGTCAGGGTCATCAACACTGACGCGGCAAACAGAAACGGAATGGTGAAGCGCTGGTGATCGGCCAGTTCGATCTTGCACAGGCCCACCAATAGGAAGGTCGCCGGGGTCAGCGGGCTGACCGGGAAACCGGTGGTGTGCACGCCCAGCAGCGAGGCCTGGGCCACTTGCAGGGGGTCCACGCCGAGGGCCTTGCCGACTTCGGCGATCACCGGCATCACGCCGAAATAGTAGGAATCGGGGTCGAACAGCATGCTCAGGGGCATGGATATAAAGCCCACCACCGCCGGGATTAGCTTGCCGTGGCCCGCCGGAATCTGCGCCACCGCCACTTCGGCGATGGCCTTGAGCATGCCGGTGCCCTGCATGATGCCGGTGAACACCCCGGCGGCGAGCAGGATACTGGCCATGGTCAAGGCGGTTTTCGCATGGGCGTCGATGCGCGCACGCTGGGCGTCCACGTTCGGGTAATTGATGCACAGCGCCACGACGGTGCCGAGCATGAACATCACCACCGGGTCGACCCAACCGGCAATCATCACCACCATCACCAGCACGGTCAGGATCAGGTTGAGCCAGAACAGCCGTGGGCGCCGCAGCTTGAGGTCGTCCTCGCTGAGTACGCGTTGCGGCACGGCGTCTACCGTAGAACCGGCGCCCAGGCCCAGACGTTTTTCTTCGCGCCGGCCCAGCCACCAGGCGCAGGCGAACACAAAGATCAGCCCCACGATCTGCACGGGAATCAGCGGTTGGAACAGGTCCGCCACCGGCACATGCAGCGCGGCCGAAGAGCGCAGTACCGGGCCGGTCCACGGCAAAAAGTTGACCCCGGCGGCCATGGCGCACACACACGCGAGGATGCGTTTGTCGATGCCCAGCCGCGTGTAGAGCGGCAACATCGCCGGCACCGTCACCAGGAAGGTCACCGCACCGGAGCCGTCCAGGTGCACCAGCAGCGCCAGGGTCGCGGTGCCGACGACAATCCGTGTAGGGCGCGTGCCCACCGTGCGCAGGATGCGGTCAATGATGGGGTCGAGCATGCCTGCGTCGGTCATGATCCCGAAAAACAGGATGGCAAACACAAACATCCCCACAACAGGCGCGACGTTCTTGATTCCGGTGATGATGAAGGCACTGGTTTGCAGGCCGAACCCGCCGAGCAGCGCGGCGATGATCGGCAAGGCGATCAGGGCCACCAGTGGCGAGAGGCGTTTGCTCATGACGGCAATGAGCAGGCACAGGATGGTAATGACACCCAGGGTAGCGAGCATGGGGACTCCAGAGCGGCCTTTGCTGGCCGGTTATTGTTTTCCACGGAGTATTGGAAGCGCGGTAGTCTTTGTAAATTGGAATATTCAGCCCGGCATGTTCGGAAAAACAAAACGATGAAAAATTCGATCCAGCATATCCAAGCGTTTCTCACCGTCGCGCGCACCGGCAGCTTTACCAAGGCCGCCAGCGAATTGAACCTCTCGCCGTCGGCGCTCACTGTGCAAGTGCAGCAATTGGAAGAGTGGCTGGGCATCGCCCTGCTCGACCGCAGCCCGCGCCACGTCAGCCTCACCCCAGCCGGCCAGGAAGCGCACGGCCCTATGGAAAAACTGCTGCTGGACCTGGATAACATTGTCACCGGCTCGCGCGACCTCGCCGCGTTGCGCCGGGGCGTGGTCACCATTGCCGCCCTGCCCTCGGTGTGCGCCGGTAGCCTGCCCCCGGCACTGCGTCTGTTCCGCGAACGCTTTGCCGGGATCGATGTGCGCCTGCACGACGTGGTGGCCCATCGCATTCATGCCCAGGTGCGCGCCGGCGACGTGGACTTTGGCATCGGCGTGCGGGCGCGCTTAAGCCATGGCCTGGATTTCGTGCCGGTGCTCAATGACCGCCTGTGTGCGTTTGTGCCGCTGGCTCATCCCTTCGCGGCTTTGCCACGCTTGTCCCTGGAGCAACTGGCGGACCAGCCGATCATCCTCACCGGCCGCGACAGCAGTGTGCGCGAGCAGGTGGACGCGCTGTTCGACCAGACGCGGCTGAGCATGACGGCCGGCATGGAGGCTAACTACATGTCGACGGTGCTGGCCTTGGTGCGTCAAGGGTTGGGGATCAGTGTGTTGCCGGAATCGGCGGCGGACAGTTTGGAGGGGTTACAGCGGATCGCCATCGATCATCCCGGGGTAAGCCGGGAGATCGGCCTGATCAGTCGCAGCGGCACAACGCTGAGCCCGGCGGCGCAGCGCTGTTTCGACCTGCTGAGCGATGAGTTATCTGACACTTCATCGAACTGAATGGAGTGATCAGTCCAGCATCGCCACATGCTTGGGATGACTGGCTACCCGTGCCAGCCAGGCCTGCACCGCCGGGTACGGCGCCAGATCGAAGCCGCCTTCGTGGGCCACATGGGTGTAGGCATACAGCGCGATATCGGCAATCGAATACTGCTCGCCCACCAGATATGGCGTGGCTTGCAGTTGGCGTTCCATCACCCGCAGCGCCTTGTAGCCGCCCTTATGGGTGGTTTTGTATTCCTCCAAGCGATCTTCCGGCATGTTCAGGTAGTACTGGATAAACCGCGCCACGGCGATGTAAGGCTCGTGGCTGTACTGCTCGAAGAACTGCCATTGCAGCACCTGGGTGCGCAAGCGCGGCTCGGTGGGCAGAAACTCACTGCCGTCGGCGAGGAAGTTGAGGATCGCGTTGGATTCCCACAGGCAGGTGCCGTCTTCCAGTTCCAGCACCGGGATTTTGCCGTTGGGGTTCTTGGCCAGGAATTCGGCGGTCTGGGTGTCGCCGTTGAGGATGTCGACATTCACCCATTCATACGGGATACCCAGCAGGTTGAGCATCAGTTTGACTTTGTAGCAGTTGCCCGAGCGGTAATCGCCATAAACCTTGTACATGGGGTTCCCCTTATGCCGCTTGCGCGTGCTGTGCTTGACGGATCACGGCGGCCAGACGCATCAGACCTTCGTCCAGGCGGGACGGGTCGATATGGCTGAAATTGAGCCGCAGTGAGCCCAGGTGCTGGTCCGGCTCGGAAAAGAACGGTTCGCCGGGCATAAAGGCGACGTTCTGAGCGAGCGCGGGCGCCAACAAAGTGCGGGTATCGAGCGGCTGTTTCAAGGTCAGCCAGAAGAATAATCCGCCCTGGGGCACCTGCCAGTCAGCGAGTTCGCTGAAATGCCGTTCCAGTGCGGCCTGAAACCCATCGCGGCGCTCGCGGTAAAAACGGCGCAGTTCAGCCAGGTGCTGCTGATAATTCGGCGTGCCGATCCACTGCATCGCCTGCCACTGGCCCACGCGATTGGTGTGCAGATCCGCCGATTGCTTAAGCTTGAGCAGGTGCGGGAACAGGTCGGGGCTGGCAATCAGGTAACCGACGCGCAGGCCCGGCAGCAGGGTTTTGGACACGGTGCCGGTGTAGATCCAACTGGCCTTGTGCAGGCGGCTGACGATGGGCCGCGCGCTGGCGCCGTCGAAGGTCAGTTCGCGGTAGGGTTCGTCTTCGATCAGGGTCACGCCGAATTCGTCGAGCAACGCGGCGACAGCATCGCGCTTGGCCTCGCTATAGCGCACCGCCGACGGGTTCTGGAAGGTGGGGATCAAGTAGATGAACGCCGGGCGATGACGCTCGAGCTTGGCGCGCAACGCAGCCAGGTCGGGGCCGTCGTCCTCCAGGGGCACAGTGAGGCAATCGGCGCCGAACAGCTGGAAGATCTGCAACGCGGCCAGGTAGGTCGGGCCTTCGAGCAGGATGGGCGTGCCTTGATCGATATACAGCTTGGCCGCCAGGTCCAGGGTCTGCTGGGACCCGCTGACCACCAGCACCTGGCTGGCCTGGCACGGCACGCCCAGGGAGCGCGCCTCGGCCGCCAGCAATTCCCGCAACTGCGGCTCGCCTTCGCTCATGCCGTATTGGCCGATGTTCAATGGCATGTCATCCCAGTTCAACGCCGGCAGCATGCTTTCGGCCGGCAGCCCGCCGGCGAACGACATCACTTCCGGGCGCTGCGCCGCGGCGAGGATTTCACGGATCAAGGAGCTTTTAAGGCGCGTAACACGTTCGGAGAAGGCCATAAGGTCACCGCTGGCGAAGACTGTGGGAAATACGTCAAACTGGTTGACCGAAATTACGACAGCTCACCTGGATACGTCAACATGATTGACCTTAAAAACCCAAACAGCCAGCAGCAAGCCATGGAAGCATTTTTCTTCGGCTACCAGGCGTTCACCGCCAAGGCCGATGAAATGCTCGAACGTCGCGGCCTGAGCCGGGTCCATCAGCGCATTGTGTTTTTTATCGCCCGCTACCCGGCCCTGAGCGTGACGCAGTTGCTGGCATTGCTGGGGGTGAGCAAGCAGGCGCTGAACATGCCGTTGCGCCAATTGCAGGAGATGCACTTGGTGAACAGCGTGGCGTCGCAGACCGATAAGCGCAAACGCTTGCTGGAGCTCAGCGAAGAAGGTCGGCGGTTCGAACAATCCCTGCGCCGCGAGCAGGTGAAGTTGCTGCAGCGCGCCTTCAGTGAAGCCGGTGAAGAGGCGGTGAAAGGCTGGCTGGCGGTGAATATGGCGCTGAGCGCGAAAAACTAGAGGTTTGCCTTTCATCCCTTTCGCACACAAAATGGAAAACATTATTTGCTTTCTTTGTATACAAAAGCATAATTCGCTTCGTGCGAGTTCCTGACCTACTAGTCAACAAAACCCGCCGGTAACCTCACAGCGCCCTGCGCTGGCCATAACAATAAAATGCTTGAGGAGTACTCGCTGTGGATAGCCGCAAATCCGAAGCCCCTACGCTGGACCTGTCACCCTCCTCCCAAGGCGGTTGGCTGGAACGCCTGTTCAAACTGCGCATGCATGGCACCACAGTGAAGACCGAGCTGATCGCCGGCCTCACCACCTTTATCACCATGGCCTACATCATTTTCGTTAACCCCAACATCATGGCCGATGCCGGCATCGATCACGGTGCGGCCTTTGTCGCCACCTGCATCGCCGCCGCCCTCGGTTGCCTGCTGATGGGCCTGTACGCCAACTGGCCGGTGGGCCTGGCGCCGGGCATGGGCCTGAATGCGTTTTTCACCTACACCGTGGTCGGCACCATGGGCTATCACTGGGAAACCGCCCTGGGTGCGGTGTTTATCTCCGGGGTGCTGTTTATGCTACTGACGCTGTCGCGCATCCGCGAGTGGCTGCTCAACAGCATCCCGGTCAGCCTGCGGCATGCCATGGGCGCCGGTGTCGGTCTGTTTCTTGGGGTGATCGGCCTGAAAACCGCCGGCATCATCGTCGACAGCCCGGCCACCCTGATCAAGCTCGGGTCGCTGCACGAGCCGGCACCGCTGCTGGCGGCGGTGTGCTTTTTGCTGATTGCGATCCTCAGCTACCACCGCGTGTTCGGCGCGATTCTGATCAGCATCATTGCCGTGACCCTGGCCGGCTGGGGCCTGGGCCTGGTGCATTACAACGGCATCCTGTCCACCCCGCCGAGCCTGGCGCCGACCTGGATGGCGATGGACGTCAAAGGCGTATTCAACGTCAGCATGATCAGCGTGGTGTTCGCCTTTCTGTTTGTGCACATGTTCGACACCGCGGGCACCTTGATGGGCGTCGCGCAACGGGCCGGGCTGGTGAATGCCGACGGCAAGATCGATAACCTGTCCCGCGCCCTCAAGGCCGACAGCGCCTCCAGCGTGTTTGGGGCCATGGTCGGTGTGCCGCCGGTGACCAGTTACGTGGAAAGCGCTGCCGGCGTGGCCGCCGGTGGGCGCACCGGATTGACCGCCGTGACCGTGGGCGTGCTGTTTGTGGCGGCGATGTTTTTTGCGCCACTGGCCGGCATGATTCCGGCCTACGCCACGGCCGGCGCGCTGATCTATGTCGCGATGCTGATGATGGCAAGCATGGCCCATATCAACTGGGACGAAGCCACCGACAGCATCCCGGCGATTGTCACGGCGATCATGATGCCGCTGACGTTTTCTGTGGCTGACGGCATCGCCCTGGGTTTTATCACGTATGTGGCACTCAAGGCCGGCACCGGCAAATACCGTGAGATATCCATCAGCCTGTGGGTGCTGTGCGCGATTTTCATCGCCAAATTCGTTTTCCTGTGACCCAGGCAAACGGCGATAACCGCCTCACCTTCGGGTGGGGCTTTTGCATGAAGGGAGGAATGTAATGAGCGTGGAAACCTGGCTGCTGTTCAGCGGCGCTGCCTTGATCGTGATCCTGATTCCAGGCCCGCTGTCACTGCTGATGATCAGCAACAGCCTCAACTACGGCCTGCGCCGCTCGTATCCGGCGTTTCTGGGCGGGGTGTTCGCCTCGATCTGCCTGCTCAGTGCCTCGGCGCTGGGTCTGGGGGCGCTGCTGCTGGCGTCCGAGCAATTGTTCAGCGCATTGAAAATCGTCGGCGCGCTGTACCTGTTCTACCTGGCCTGGCAAAGCTGGCAGCAATCGCGCCTGCCGTCCCAAGGCGCGGTGGTGCCGGACGCGGTGCCGGTGCCGCGTTTTCGCGCGTTGTTCGGGCGAGCCTTTGTGCTGGGCGCCAGCAACCCCAAGGACATCCTGTTTTTCGCCGCCTTCCTGCCGCAGTTTCTTAGCAGCCAGCAGGCGTTCCTGCCGCAATTGCTGATCATGATCGCCACCTGGACCGTGCTCGACTTGCTCTGCAAGCTGGCCTACGGCCTCGGCGCCCATGGCGCGGCGCGCTACCTGCGCACCGGCAAGGGCCAGAGCTGGTTCAACCGCTTCAGCGCCGGGCTGTTTGGCGGTGCCGGCGCGGTCTCCCTGCTCAAGGGCTAGTAAGCTGAGGCTTGATGAAATACACGGTGGGGGGAAGGTTGCCTTTGACCGGCCACTGAATGCCCCCCACCATCGTCACCAAGCGCTCGCTGCCCATTGCATCGTTGACCAGACGATGCGCCTCTGACGTCGGATGAAGGGTCAGCTGTTTGGCGACCGATTCCTTCGACAACCTGGGAACGGCTGCAACGCTGCCTGATTCAAGCCATTGGGTCGACAGGTAATACACGTTGTCGGAGCGCTCATGGGTACACACCCACACGAAATGCTCCCGCCCGCCATGGGTTTTCTTCATCGACCTGAGCACAAAGCCTTGTGCCTCCAACACTTGTCTGATTGCGGCCTGCTGCGCCTGGCCTCGCTCCCGCAAGAGCACATCCTTTGCCTGCTTCTTCTGCAACACACCGAGCGACGCGGAAACAGGCGCCTTGAGTGACGCCGCCAAGGGGGTGGGCGGCTGGAAATCCACGCGCGAGAAGCCAGGCGCCTTGCCTTCGAACCCAATGAAAAAGGCGTGTTTGCCCGAGGGTTCGGCCGGGCGTAGGAGTTTGAACAGGTCGTCGGTCTGGCCCCCGGCCGCAATCCAGCCGTCCAGGGTTGCGCGCACGTTCAACAGGTGCGTGGCCGACGCCGTGCGGCCGGTGTCCGCCAGTTCGATCAAGCGCTGGCCGGCGAAACGTCGGCTGGCCAGGGTCATGCCGGGAAACACCTGGGCCACGGATTGCTCCAGCGGGCGGTCGAACAACGGGCGATGTAGTTGCCAACGCTTTTCGGCGTTCAGGGTCGCCGGAATCGGTTGCTCGTGGAGCTGGCTGTTGAGCCAACGCTCGATATCGTCGACAGCCCGAGAGAAAAGTGGGTTGTCTTTCGTCAGGAAAATAATCTGGTCGAGGGGCGCGTTGCTGCCCTGGGGCAGCAACCGGTAGTAGTGGCCGTCGATCCTGACTACGTAGTAGTTACGCTCCTGCAACGACGGTGAAGAAGAAACCGACCTGAACGGCAGATGGGGCAACGCGACTTCAGGCTGCATCGGCACCAGAAACACCCCATGCCCGGACGGCGCTTCCGGCAACTGCGCAACGATATTGGCATGCCAATCGCGCCACTCCACCTGAGAGCCCGGCGATTGACGCACGGCGGTTTCGGTAGCGCCGCGCGCAGGTGGCGACCAGGCGACCGGCGTGTCAGACCGCCATGGACTGAGCACCCCAGAGCTGGGGCCGGCCACCGGAGCGTCCGCACCCAGCAGCCATTCACCGGGCGCGTGAATCGTCAGGATCAGTTCATCCTGGCCCGGCGCGTCCTGGTTTTTCAGGCGCAAAAACTGCTCGTCGCCGCGTCGGTAAACCGGGTAACGGTCCTCGCCTACCACCATGAATGGCTCACCGTGTTTGACGTACAGGCCTTTTTCGCCGGGCCCACTGAGCGGCACGGCGTCGGCAGGCACGCCCGGTTTCTTGAATCGCTCCAGCAGTTTGAGCTGACCAGCGGGAGAAGCCGACCGGCCCAGCCGAGGCACCCGGCCAACCTCGACGAGCGTGGTGCGATGCAGGCGGTTCAGACCTATCCCCATGGAGCGTAGCGGTACGCCCTTGCGCGCTTTTGGCCCAGGCATAACGCTCAGTATCAGATCCACCAGCAGGAATACCGCGCCAAATGCCACATCCACCGCATCCCGTGGGTCACCGCTATGGTGATAACGCCGTGCCGCCAACAACACCTCGTAGAGCTGGTTCACCAAGCCGAACCAGGGCACGAAAAGCGACAGCAATGCCCGGTCGCGGCGGTCTTTTTCCGCTTGCAAGCGTTGGGTGCGGTACTTTTCCAGGGTTTTACCGGAGTGGCTGCCAGCCTGGGCTTGACGGTGCAGTTCAAGCACCCGCGCCTGGTACAACAGGGCCTGGGCATCGCACTGGGAGGTGGGCACCAATGCCAACCAGTTCAAGGGATCGCTGGAGATCTGCTCAAGGGTCTGCGCTTCGGCTTCCGCGGCCAGCGCCGTCGGCTCCTGATGCTTGACACTGAACGAGCGCACAAACTCGGCGCCGCGCCAGAGCCCTTGCAACATGACGTACCCCGGCAACAGATACACCGCCTGGAACTGCGGCGGCTGCGCGCAGGCTTCGTCAGGCGTGTGCGCGATGGCTTCGAATGCCCAGCCGGGTGCGATGTGCCGCGCCAAGGCTTTGGTATTAGGCGGTACTGCGCCAATGCGATTCAGATATTCCCGCGCCAGTTGCAGGCTGCTGTGCTCACTGATGGCATTGCCATCCGGCGCAGCGGGCCAGTAAACCACGCAGCCTTGGGACAGCAGGTCGTGAATCACCACGATGCCGGCAATGTAGCGATCGTGCTGCAACGTGTGGCCCACCAGATGCACCACATACAGTTGCAGGTGATAGCCCTGCTGGCGCAGGTCGTTCGGCGTGCGCGCCGCCATGGCCAGGCTGAACAGGCGCTGAGCGCTGGGCGTCAGCCCCTGTTGAGTCGCCGAATACAGGTGCGCGTCAGCGCCTGTGACCAGCGCGCGCCTGAGCAAGGTGGGCACGCGCCCCTCAGTCAAGCGCCGTGGCGCCTCGTCGCGCGGGTAAAACACTCCATTGATCAGCGCCTCATACTGACCGCCGATATCCAGCGAGGAGACCATGGCGATCAGGTAGGGCGGACTCAGCAGCCCCTTCCATTCGGGCTTCAGGTACTGCGCATATTTAAATCGCCACCAAGTGGGCAACATCTGGGGATCGAGGTTATGCAGCGCCAGTTGCAGCAAAGTGAACTGAGTGCGCCCGGTGCTGGGAGTGAGGATTTCCTTGCGATCGCCCACACTGCAGGTGGCATCTGCACTACAGAAACGACCGTCGACATGGTCTGGCATTTCGATAAACGGCGTGTCGATGTCCACCGCCGGAGGGAGGCCGTCCTCGCGTAAACGGGCAATCAGTACGCGGCGGGCGAAGCTGGGTAAATCCGGCAGACGTTGTTCCAGACGTGCCTGCAGGGCAAAAGTGCTGCTCAGGTAGTGGCCTTGCAGGCGTCTGAATCGGTCGAGCTGCGCGGCCGACGCCTCTTTCAGCCACGCCGGCAGTGTGGGCTGCGCGCCCATCGCCTGGCGCACCACATCAACATGGGCCCGCGCCCGACCCCGCGCTGCGCTGGCCGGCGCCGTTAGGTGCTTTGCCAGCTCTTGGGCCAGCAACAGACCGCTCAGGTGCACATCGCTGACTTCACTGAATACCGGGGGAGTGCGCCCGATCCCTCGGTACACGCGCATATAGCCCTTGAGCAGTTGCTTGAGCGCGAACAGCAGCGGGTCGCCGTCGATGGGGGCATAGCTCACGGCCAGAGTCTGCCCGGCCACCGCTGCCCGCACCGCACCACGGTGCTGGCGATCGACGTACTGCCACATCAGTGAAGCGTCACGGCCGGCGAAACTGGCCTTGACCCCCTCGGTCAGCGCGTCGAGACGAGCAAAGCTCGCCACCCCACCCTCCTGTCCGAACGCGCACAACAGCACCGGCGCACGTCGCTGCGGATCGTCGAGGGCCGCCGCCTCGGTCACCACAAACAGACTATGCAGCGGCTCGCCGCCCACTCGCACCGACAGCACCCGGGCTTGGCTGCCCTCACGCTGACGGGTCAGCGGAGCGTCCAGCACCTCAAGCAGCAGATCGCGATGGGGCGTGCGCAGCAAGCGCAGTCGACGCTGCAACTGAACCTCGTCACGCAGCAGCTCGCGCCAGACAGCGATAAAGCATGCCACCCGCCGGGCCGTACCGTCGGCGCGCGCGGCCCAGAACGCCACGTCGAACAGTTTCAATTGAGCATCGTGCAGCAGCGTGCGCAGGCCGTTAGCGTGACTGTTGAGTTGGTTTTCCAGCGTGACTGATTCCTGCCAGGCCGGGGTGTCCTGGCCGGGGTCGTGGGGGTCCAGCAGCGCAGTCAGGCCCTTCTCATAACGCTTGACCTGCTGCTGCACGGTGTTCAACGCCAGGCCCGGCGCCGTGCTGGCGAAATTGATTTCCTGACGGCGACGCTGCTGGTCCCAGTCCAACAGCTCGCGGCGGATTGGCCCCAGGCGCGACTTGCCGATGCTGTGACGCCGACCCCGCTCGATCTGGGCGAGAAACCGCGCCTTATCGGTCACAGCCGGCCGCCGCGCAGCGGAAAACACCTGCGCAAGGTTGATCGACACGGCACAGGCCAACTCGTTTTCCCATTGCCCGTCGCGAATCGCCAGGGCGCTGAGAGCCAAGGCATCGCCATGCAGCGCCGAGCCGCGAGCCGCTGTCAACGCCATGCCGGGTTGACACAGCTCGTGTCGACGTCGCAACGGCAGGCATTGCCACAGGTCGTCAAATAACGTGCTGCGGATCAGCGCGACCAGGCCGCACTGCAACTGAGCAAAGGACGGATACTCGTAAAAGGGGCGATTCAGCCCCGGCAGATACATTACATGGGGCATGCCCACCGGGTCGCCTTGCCGGTAGAGATGCAACGCACTGGGGATGGGCATCAGTCGCGGCCCCACTCCCGGCCACATCAATTGGCAGGCCTGTACGCTGGCCCACTGCTGCCCCGCACGTTGGCGGGCTTCGGCGGTCGGTGCGTCCACCAGGGCCTGGACCATGACCGCACCAGCGCTGGACAGCTCGTCCAATTGCCGCGCCACCAGCGCCCGGTCGGCGAACAATTGCCTGTGGAGTTCCACCCAGCGCTCCTCGCGGGTCTGCCAGGAACCCGTGGCAAGGGTCTGCCAGTACTCGGTCTGAGCGGTGTTGAGGCGCTCGAACAACTTGAGTGCGACAACTCGCTGCAGTGCTTCCAGCGCTGTGAACGGCAAACGGCGCGTCGGCTCGTCCTTGAGGCTGAGGGCGGTGAATTGATTGATATTGAGCGGCACCGACGGCAGCACGAGCAACTGCAGGGCGCGGTCGGTCAAGCACTCCACCTTGCTCGCGGTGGCCGGCGGCAAGGGTTCGGTGAACAGCAACGTATCCGGGTCCAGATCGAAGGCCTGGCGCAGGGCGGCGCGAATCACTCGCAGCACCTTGGGCGCGCGCGCAATCAGGCCTGACACGCGGCGTGCCGCGTCGGCGCAGCGCAGATCGGCCGTCGCCAGCTGGTTGATCAGACGGCTGGGATGGGGGCTGCTGTTGATCCGCTGGGTCAGCTGGGCGCGCAGGGCCTGGCGCGCTTCGTGGGCGGCGCGGGCCGGGTCGTCCGCCTCGGCAGGCAACGCGGTAGGGTCGTCGTTAAGTGAGGTCACGGCGGTATCTTCGTCGAGGAAAACACCTAGCCTAGGCAGGGCCAAGCTCGCGCAGGCGCTAGATAATTGAACGCCGCCCGAGCAAAAAAAAGCCCGCAGTGTGAGCGGGCGAAAAACCAACGAAGAGCTTTGGGGGTGTGAAGCGCGGGGACGACTCAGCTACCGCGATAAGTGGAGTAGCTGTAAGGCGAAATCAGTAAGGGCACATGGTAGTGATCCTGTTCGGCGCTGATGCCGAAGCGCAGCACCACCACGTCCAGAAAGGCCGGCTCCGGCAGTTGTACGCCGCGGGCGCGGTAGTAGTCACCGGCGCTGAACTGCACCTGGTAGACGCCGCTGCGATAGTCGTCGCCTTGCAGCAATGGCGTGTCGCAACGACCGTCGCTGTTGGTCACAGCGCTGGCCACCAGTTCCAGCTGCGTGCCTTCGACGCGGTACAGTTCAACCTTGATTGCGCTGCCGGGGCAGCCGTGGGCCGCGTCGAGTACGTGTGTGGTCAGTCGTCCCATGGATCGGGGCTCCGTTCAGTCGAGTGAGAAAGGCCGCACCTTTTCAGGGCGAGAAAAAGACGGCGATGGCTGATTAAGACACTTTTGATAAAAATTGTACACAATAAAAACCACAAAATTTTCAGCACGCTCCGCAGCGCTTTTCGCGCTGGTGAATCCTCGGTAAACCTTGCGGTTAAAAGGACTGCTATACATTTACTGACCAACCGGGCAAGTTTCTTGCAGGGTTAAGCCGTGCAGATGGCTTGGAAAAAATGCGGAAATACAGGCTTACAAAGTGACCAGCAAGTTGTATACAATCAGTCCATCGCTGTGACGCCACCCAGTCTTTCCGCTGGCCGCCACGCACTTGTTACCACGCACAAGAAGGAAGACTGCAGTGAGCGCTGACTACCCACGCGACCTGATCGGTTACGGCAGTAACCCTCCTCACCCCCACTGGCCAGGCAAGGCGCGCATTGCCTTGTCGTTCGTACTCAACTACGAAGAAGGCG
Organism: Pseudomonas sp. ARP3; assembly: GCF_001029595.1. Classification (NCBI taxonomy): domain Bacteria; kingdom Pseudomonadati; phylum Pseudomonadota; class Gammaproteobacteria; order Pseudomonadales; family Pseudomonadaceae; genus Pseudomonas; species Pseudomonas sp. ARP3. The sequence goes on along the minus strand of NZ_LEKF01000001.1, from coordinate 336,487 downwards.
GTGAACGCAACATCTTGCACGGCGATAAAGAGTCGGAGGCGTTCCTTTCGGAAATGGTCTCGGCCCAGCCGCTGCAAGGCGAACGCAATATGAGCATGGAGTCGCTGTACGAATACGGCAGCCGTGCCGGCGTGTGGCGCATCCTTAAGTTGTTCAAAGCATTCGATATCCCGCTGACCATCTTCGCCGTAGCCATGGCCGCCCAGCGTCACCCGGACGTGATCCGCGCCATGGTCGCCGCCGGCCACGAGATCTGCAGCCACGGTTACCGCTGGATCGACTACCAATACATGGACGAGGCCCAGGAACGCGAGCATATGCTCGAAGCCATCCGCATCCTCACCGAGCTGACCGGCGAACGCCCGCTGGGCTGGTACACCGGGCGCACCGGCCCCAACACGCGGCGGCTGGTGATGGAGGAAGGCGGGTTTCTCTACGACTGCGACACCTACGACGACGACCTGCCCTACTGGGAACCCAACACCCCCACCGGCAAGCCGCACCTGGTGATCCCCTACACCCTGGACACCAACGATATGCGCTTCACCCAGGTGCAGGGCTTCAACAAAGGCGATGACTTCTTCGAGTACCTCAAGGATGCGTTCGACGTGCTTTACGCCGAAGGCGCCGAGGCACCGAAAATGCTCTCCATCGGCCTGCATTGCCGCCTGATCGGTCGCCCGGCGCGCCTGGCCTCGCTCAAACGCTTTATCGAATACGCCAAAAGCCACGAACAGGTGTGGTTCACTCGCCGCGTCGACATCGCCCGTCACTGGCAAGCCACCCACCCGTACAAGGGAGCGGCGAAATGACTGCGTTCCAAACCCTGCAACCCTCGACCTTGAGCCGTGACGCCTTCGTCCGCGCCTTTGCCGATATCTATGAACATTCGCCATGGGTGGCCGAAAAGGCCTTCGACCTGGGCCAGGACGCGTCGATCGATCAGATCGAAACCCTGCACCAGCGCATGAGCGATATCCTGTTGAGCGCTGATCACGCCAGTCAACTGGCGCTGATCAACGCTCACCCGGACCTGGCCGGCAAAGCCGCCGTCCAGGGCCAACTGACCGAAGCCAGCACTAACGAACAGGCCGGCGCCGGTATTCACCAATGCACGGCCGAAGAGTTTTCTCGCTTCACCGAGCTGAACGAAGCCTACAAAGCCAAGTTCAAGTTTCCCTTCATCATGGCGGTAAAAGGCAGCAACCGGCATCAGATACTCGCCGCGTTCGAAACGCGCATTCACAACTCGGTGGACGCCGAGTTCAAGTGCGCGCTGGACGAGATCAACAAGATCGCGTTGTTCCGTTTATTGACCCTCTAAACACCATCCCCAGCCACTCTATCTAAGGCAGACAAGAAGAATGAAAGCGCAACCCGTACCGTTCGAAAAGTTCGTCAACCTGGCCGACGCCCGCTTGGGCACCAAGATCATCTCCGTGACCGATGACTGGTTCGCCGACGCCAACCGCCTGTTCCAGCCGACCCCGGCCGTGTGGAAGGAGGGCGTGTTCGATGACAACGGCAAGTGGATGGACGGCTGGGAGTCGCGCCGCAAGCGCTTCGAAGGCTACGACAGCGCGGTAATCCGCCTGGGCGTGCCGGGCTCGATCAAAGGCGTGGACATCGACACTTCATTCTTCACCGGCAACTACCCGCCGTCGGCCTCCCTGGAAGCCTGCTTCCTGGCCTCGGGCGAGCCGGACGAAAATACCCAGTGGACCGAAGTGCTGTCGGCCGTCGAGCTGCAGGGCAACAGCCACCACTACCATGAGATCAACAACGACCAGGCGTTCAGCCACCTGCGTTTCAACATCTACCCGGATGGCGGCGTGGCGCGTCTGCGTGTGTACGGCGTGCCGTTCCGGGATTGGTCGGCGGTGGGCGACAACGAACAGGTCGACCTGGCCGCGGCGCTCAACGGCGGCCGCGCCCTGGCATGCTCCGACGAACACTTCGGCCGCATGAGCAACATCCTCAACCCAGGCCGTGGCATCAACATGGGCGACGGCTGGGAAACCGCGCGTCGCCGCACGCCAGGCAATGACTGGGTGATCGTCGCCCTGGGCCATCCGGGCGAGATCGAGAAGATCATCGTCGACACCCTGCACTTCAAGGGCAACTACCCGGATACCTGCTCGATCCAAGGTGCTTTCGTAAAAGGCGGCACCGACAGCCAGATCGAAACCCAGTCGCTGTTCTGGCGCGAATTGCTGCCGGCGCAGAAGCTGGAAATGCACGCCGAACACACCTTCGTCGAGCAGATCAAGGCGCTGGGGCCGATTACCCATATCCGCCTGAACGTATTCCCGGACGGTGGTGTAAGCCGCCTGCGGGTGTTCGGCAAGGTCGCTAAATAAGCGGTGAACCCAATCGCGGGCAAGCCCGCTCCCACAGGGGAATGCATTCCAAATGTGGGAGCGGGCTTGCCCGCGATTGCAATAGACCAGACAACACAGAACTCGGATAAGAAGACAGCCATGCGCACACTAGTGATCGAACCCCTGACCAAAGAAGCCTTCGCCCCTTTCGGAGACGTTATCGAAACCGACGGCAGCGATCACTTCATGATCAACAACGGGTCGACCATGCGCTTTCACAAATTGGCCACGGTCGAAACCGCAAAGCCGGAAGACCACGCCATCATCAGCATCTTCCGCGCCGACGCGCAGGACATGCCGCTGACCGTGTGCATGCTGGAGAGACACCCGCTGGGCAGCCAGGCTTTCATTCCGCTGCTCGGCAACCCCTTTCTGATCGTGGTCGCGCCACTTGGCGATGTACCTGTATCGGGCTTGGTCCGCGCCTTCGTCACCAACGGCAGGCAGGGCATTAATTACCATCGCGGCGTCTGGCACCACCCGGTGCTGACGATCGAAAAGCGGGATGACTTCCTGGTGGTTGATCGCAGTGGCACAGGCAATAACTGCGATGAGCATTTTTTCCAAGAGGATGAGCGGTTGATCCTCGCCCCCCACCAATAAGAGAAGGTCTGATCACCCGACAACAAGGGTGACAGGCGAGAGGTAAAGACTGTGGAAGCACATCTGTTGGAATGGCTGAACCTGAGCGTGCGCTGGGTTCACATGATCACTGGCGTCGCCTGGATCGGCGCTTCGTTCTACTTCGTCTGGCTGGAAAACAACCTCAACCGCGTCAACCCAAAGGACGGCCTGGCCGGCGACTTGTGGGCGATCCACGGTGGCGGCATCTACCACCTGGAAAAATACAAACTGGCCCCGCCGACCATGCCGGACAACCTGCACTGGTTCAAATGGGAAGCCTATTTCACTTGGATGTCGGGCGTCGCGCTGCTGTGCGTGGTGTTCTACTCCAACCCGACCTTGTACCTGCTGGCGCCGGGCAGCAGCCTCAGTGGTCCGCAAGGCGTGTTGCTGGGCATCGGCTCGCTGTTCGTCGGCTGGTTCATCTACTCCTTCCTCTGCGACTCGGCCCTGGGCAAACGCCCTGCCCTGCTCGGTTTCATCCTGTTCGTACTGTTGATTGCCGCCGCGTATGGCTTCAGCCAAGTGTTCAGCGGGCGTGGTGCCTACCTGCACGTAGGTGCGGTGATCGGCACCATCATGGTGGGCAACGTGTTCCGCATCATCATGCCGGCGCAGCGCGCGCTGGTGGCGGCCATCGCCGAGAACCGTACACCTGACCCGGCGCTGCCGGCCAAGGGCCTGCTGCGCTCGCGTCATAACAACTATTTCACCTTGCCGGTGCTGTTCATCATGATCAGCAACCACTTCCCGAGCACCTACGGCAGCCATTACAACTGGCTGATCCTGGCCGGTATCGCGGTGGCGGCGGTGTTGGTGCGGCATTACTTCAACACCCGGCACAACAGCCAGAAGTACGCGTGGACCCTGCCGGTTGGCGCGCTGGCGATGATCTGCCTGGCTTATGTGACCGGCCCCAAGCCGGCCGAACCGATTGCCAAGGCGCCGGCGGCCATTGAGTACCAACCGTTGCCGGAAACCGCATTGGGCGGTGGCTTGAAACCTGCCGCGCCTGCGGCAACCGAACCCGCCGCTGCACCTGCACCGGCCCAGGCGACCATTGATTTCGACAAGGTCCACGGAGTGATCCAGGAACGCTGCGCCGTGTGCCATTCGGCCAAGCCCACCAGCCCGTTGTTCAGCACCGCGCCGGCCGGCGTGATGTTCGATACACCGGCGCAGATCCAGCAACAAGCAGCACGCATCCAGGCCCAGGCTGTGGCCAGCCAGATCATGCCGCTGGGCAACATCACTCAGATGACCCAGCAGGAGCGCGACCTGATCGGCACCTGGATCAACCAGGGGGCGCATACCAACTAACAGCCTGGTGCAACTCCAAAATGTGCGAGGGGGCTTGCCCCCGATAGCGGTATGTCATTCAAAACATCAGTGACTGAACCAACGCAATCGGGGGCAAGCCCCCTCCCACAGATGACTTGCAGTGGTTTAGAGATTGCGTTCCACACAATACAAAAATAAAAAAGATTCGAGGTGTTGCATGTCCCCGTTAGAACCGCAGACTCCTGCCGCGCCCGCCATGGTGCGGCTACCCCTCTTGCAACTGATTCTGGTCGGCCTGCAACACGTCTTGTTGATGTACGGCGGCGCCGTCGCCGTGCCTCTGATCATTGGCCAGGCCGCCGGCCTGAGCCGTGAAGAAATCGCCTTCCTGATCAACGCCGACCTGCTGGTGGCCGGCGTCGCCACTATGGTGCAGTCGTTCGGCATCGGCCCCCTGGGCATCCGCATGCCGGTGATGATGGGCGCCAGTTTCGCCGCCGTTGGCAGCATGGTCGCCATGGCCGGTATGCCCGGTATCGGTTTACAGGGGATCTTCGGCGCCACCATCGCCGCCGGGTTCTTCGGCATGCTGATCGCGCCGTTCATGTCCAAGGTCGTGCGCTTTTTCCCACCGCTGGTGACCGGCACCGTGATCACTGCCATCGGCCTGTCGCTGTTCCCCGTGGCCGTGAACTGGGCCGGTGGCGGCAGCGCGGCGGCCACCTTCGGCTCACCGATCTACCTGACGATTGCCGCTTTGGTGCTGGCCACCATCCTGCTGATCAACCGTTTTATGCGCGGTTTCTGGGTCAACATCTCGGTGCTGATCGGCATGGGCCTGGGGTACGCCCTGTGCGGCGTTCTCGGCATGGTCGACCTTAGCGGCCTGGCACTGGCGCCGTGGGTGCAGGTGGTGACGCCGCTGCATTTCGGCATGCCCACCTTCGAGTTGGCGCCGATTCTGTCGATGTGCCTGGTGGTGGTGATCATCTTCGTTGAGTCCACCGGGATGTTCCTGGCGCTGGGCAAGATCACCGACCGCGAGGTCACGCCCAAGATGCTGCGTCGTGGCCTGCTGTGCGACGCCGGCGCGTCGTTCGTGGCCGGGTTCTTCAACACCTTCACCCATTCCTCGTTCGCCCAGAACATCGGCCTGGTGCAGATGACCGGCGTGCGCTGCCGCTCGGTGACGATCATGGCCGGCGCGTTCCTGATCGTGCTCAGCCTGTTGCCCAAAGCCGCTTACCTGGTGGCCTCGATTCCGCCGGCGGTGCTGGGCGGCGCGGCGATTGCCATGTTCGGCATGGTGGCGGCCACCGGCATCAAGATTCTCCAGGAGGCCGACATCGCCGATCGCCGCAATCAGTTGCTGGTGGCGGTAAGCATCGGCATGGGCCTGATTCCCGTGGTGCGCCCGGAGTTCTTCGCCCAACTGCCGCTGTGGATGAGCCCGATCACCCACAGCGGCATCGCCATGGCCACCCTCAGCGCGTTGTCGCTGAATGTGTTGTTCAACATCCTCGGCGGTTCCGAGCGGGCGGTCGTCGAGCACGCGCACACCTGAGCGTGCCCCATCATCGCGCTGTACGCCCTGTAACAGCGCGCTTGAGCCCAGGCAGGGTTATCAGTATTCTCCGCGCCCGCTCGAATCGATTGCTCTTCAACGCGTTGGCGCGGCTCTTGCTAAACCCATAAAAGCTGACCGATCAGACGATATTCACAGCGAACCAAAGGCGCCACATCAGAGCGCCTGCATTAGAAGAAAAACCAAAAAAACTTTAACTCGGGAGCAACCGAATGAAACCTATGTTCAAAGGCCTGATGCTGGCGGGATCCCTGCTGGCCGGCGGCCAGGCCGTGGCCGGTGACTTGTTGCAGTGGCAGAACAACAGCCTGACCTACTTGTGGGGCAAGAACTTCACCGTTAACCCGCAGATCCAGCAAACGGTCACGTTCGAACATGCCGACGCCTGGAAGTACGGCGACAACTTCTTCTTCCTCGACCGCATCTTTTATAACGGCGAGGAAGACGGCAACGTCGGCCCGAACACCTACTACGGTGAGTTCAGCCCGCGCTTGTCGTTCGGTAAGATCCTCGACCAGGACTTGTCCTTCGGCCCGATCAAAGACGTGTTGCTGGCGATGACGTATGAGTTCGGCGAAGGCGACAACGAGTCATACCTGGTCGGCCCAGGCTTCGATTTGAACATCCCCGGTTTCGATTACTTCCAGTTGAACTTCTACCAGCGCCAGACCGAAGGCAATCGCCCCGGCGACGGCGTGTGGCAGATCACCCCGGTGTGGTCGTACACGATCCCGGTGGGCAACTCGAACATCCTGATCGATGGCTTTATGGACTGGGTGGTGGACAACGACAAGAACGCCCGCGGCACCTACCACGCCAACCTGCACTTCAACCCGCAAGTGAAATACGACCTGGGCAAGGCGATGAACTGGGGCGAGAAACAGCTGTACGTCGGTTTCGAATACGACTACTGGAAAAACAAGTACGGCATCGAAGATTCCGGCGCGTTCAAGACGACTCAGGACACGGCGAGCTTCCTGGTCAAGTACCACTTCTGACCGAACGCCCCAGGTCAGCGTGTGAGAGGGGCTTGCCCCCTCCCACCGTTAGATCGGCTACAGACCCAAGAATCGGGTGATCTCTTCACGCTTGGCCAGCGCATCTTTCCTGCCCAACTCGATCAATTCGCTGCAGTACCCCGCCTCGAACAACAAGTAGCTCAGCACCCCTGCCCCGCTGGTCTTGGTCGCACCCGGCCCGCGCAGGAACACACGCAACGCCGCCGGCATTTCCTGGCGATGTCGCGCGGCGATTTCGTCGATGGGCTGGCTGGGCGCGATGACCAGCACTTCCACCGGCGCCAGGCCGCGCGCCGCGCTGTCGGCCGGCTGCAAATGGCTGAACTGATTGAGGCGTTCCAGCAATTCGATATCGCTTTCCAGGCTGTCGATAAAGGTGCTGTTGAGCATATGCCCACCGATCTGGGCCAGGGTCGGTTGCTGCCCGGTAAAGGCGCGCTGCACCGCCGGTTCGTTGCCTCGCGGGTTGCCGCTGACGCCCACCACCAGCACGCGGTTGGCGCCCAGGTGCAGGGCCGGGCTGATGGGGGCCGATTGACGCACGGCACCGTCGCCGAAATATTCCTGGTCGAGTTTCACCGGTGCAAACAGCAGCGGAATCGCCGAGCTAGCCAGCAAGTGCTCTACCGTCAGCTGGGTCGGTACGCCAATGCGACGGTGGCGCAGCCAGGCGTCGATGGCGCGCCCGCCCTGATAGAACGTCACGGCTTGCCCGGACTCATAGCCGAACGCCGTGATCGCCACTGCATGCAGGTGGTTTTGCCGGATAGCCTCATCGATGCCTTGCAGGTGCAGTTTGTCTTGCAACAAATCGCGCAGCGGCGAGCTGTTGAGCAGCGCCACCGGCACCCGGCGGCCCAGGCCCAACAGGCTGTGGATCAGGAAGCGAGCGGCCTGGCGCACCACGCCGGGCCAGTCGCTGCGCAGCACCAAGTGGCTGCGAAAGCCCTGCCAGAAGGCGGTCAGGCGCTCGATGGACGCGCGAAAATCCATGGCGCCGCTGGCCAGGCTCACCGCATTGATCGCCCCGGCCGAGGTGCCGACGATCACCGGAAACGGGTTGGGCGCCCCTGGCGGCAGCAGCTCGGCAATCGCCGCCAACACCCCTACCTGATACGCCGCTCGCGCCCCGCCGCCGGAAAGAATCAAACCTGTAACCGGTTCAGCTGGGCGCATCGCATCACTCCATGGGGGAAGGTCGTTCTTATCGACGGCGTTTTTCGTACAGCTTGGGTTCACCCGGTGGCCGGCTCTTGAAGCGGCGGTGGGTCCACAGGTATTGCTCCGGGCATTCGCGCACGGAGGCTTCGACCCACTGGTTGATGCGCAGGCAGTCCACCTCGTCGCTTTCGCCGGGGAAGTCGGTCAGCGGCGGGTGGATCACCAGGCGATAGCCACTACCATCGGCCAGACGCTCCTGAGTGAACGGCACCACCAGCGCCTTGCCCAAGCGAGCGAACTTGCTGGTGGCGGTCACGGTGGCGGCCTGGATGCCGAACAGCGGCACGAAAATACTTTGCTTGGCGCCGTAGTCCTGATCCGGTGCGTACCAGATGGCACGGCCGGCGCGCAGCAGCTTGAGCATGCCGCGCACGTCTTCGCGCTCCACGGCCAGGGAATCGAGGTTATGGCGCTCGCGGCCACGGCGTTGGATATAGTCGAACAACGGGTTGCCGTGCTCGCGGTACATGCCGTCGATGGTGTGCTTCTGGCCGAGCAATGCCGCGCCGATTTCCAGAGTGGTGAAGTGCAGGGCCATCAGGATCACGCCCTTGCCATCCAACTGTGCCTGCTTGAGATGCTCCAGGCCTTCAACATGGGCCAGACGCGCCAGGCGCTGACGCGACCACCACCAGCTCATGGCCATTTCAAAAAAGGCGATGCCGGTGGAGGCGAAGTTTTCCTTGAGCAGGCGCTTGCGTTCCTTGGCGGTTTTTTCCGGGAAGCACAGCTCCAGGTTGCGCGCGGCGATGCGGCGGCGTTCGCCGGCCACGCGGTACATGCCCGCGCCCAACAACCGACCGATGGTCAGCAGGGCGCGGTACGGCAATTGGGTCACCAGCCATAGGAGGCCGAGTCCCAGCCATAACAGCCAAAATCGCGGGTGAAAAAATACAGCTCGAAAACGCGGGCGATCCATTACAGATTCCGGTAAAGACAAGGGCCGCGCATTCTACAACGGTTCGACTCGGCTTGCGGCCAGTGAGTGTTCTCGTTATAAGTCTCGACACTTTTCGTGACAAGCCGCTTTTGCCGACCATGAGCCAAACCGAACCGCTAGACCAAGATCCCGTGTTCCAGTTGAAAGGCAGCATGCTCGCCATCACCGTGCTGGAACTGGCGCGCAATGACCTCGATGCCCTGGACCGCCAATTGGCCGCCAAGGTCGCCCTGGCCCCGAACTTCTTCAACAACGCCCCGCTGGTGCTGGCTCTGGACAAACTGCCCGCCGGCCAGGGCGCCATCGACCTGCCTGGTCTGATGCGCGTGTGCCGCTCCCATGGCCTGCGCACCCTGGCCATCCGCGCCAGCCGCATCGAAGACATTGCCGCCGCCATCGCCATTGAACTGCCAGTACTGCCGCCGTCCGGCGCGCGCGAACGTCCGTTGGATCCGACGGAAGGCGACGTAAAGAAAAAACCGGAAAAACCGCCCGAGCCGACGATAAAGCCTACAAAGATCATTACCACCCCCGTACGCGGCGGGCAGCAGATTTACGCCCAGGGCGGCGACCTGGTGGTGGTCTCTTCGGTCAGTCCCGGCGCGGAACTTCTGGCCGATGGCAACATCCATGTATACGGCCCGATGCGCGGACGCGCCCTCGCCGGTATCAAGGGTGACACCAAGGCCCGTATTTTTTGCCAGCAATTGACCGCTGAACTTGTGTCCATCGCCGGCCAGTACAAGGTTTCCGAGGATTTGCGCCGCGACCCGCTGTGGGGGGCCGCCGTTCAGGTCAACCTGTCGGGCGATGTGTTGAACATCATTCGGCTTTAACGGATACTGCCGCATTTTCCAAGCATCTCTAGACTCTGATAGCACAGCGAAACCGGCAAGACTTGTGTAGGAATAACTGAAAGCTGGCGTTTCCCCGCGGAAACCACAGCTTTTTCCTACAGTAGCTGTCCGCCTGCAGCGAGTTCCAAGAGATGTTTTTCAGGGGCTGAAAAGTCCTTTTTCCTTAGGGGTGAAACACCTTGGCCAAGATTCTCGTGGTTACATCCGGCAAGGGTGGTGTGGGTAAGACCACCACCAGCGCCGCTATCGGTACCGGTCTCGCACTGCGCGGCCACAAGACAGTCATCGTCGACTTCGACGTGGGTTTGCGTAACCTCGACCTGATCATGGGCTGCGAACGCCGCGTGGTGTACGACTTCGTCAACGTGGTCAACGGCGAAGCCAACTTGCAACAGGCCCTGATCAAGGACAAGCGCCTTGAGAACCTGTACGTACTGGCCGCCAGCCAGACCCGCGATAAAGACGCCCTGACCAAAGAAGGCGTAGGCAAAGTCCTTGCTGAGCTGAAGGAAACCTTCGAATACGTGGTCTGCGATTCCCCAGCGGGTATCGAGACTGGCGCGCACCTGGCCATGTACTTCGCCGACGAAGCCATCGTCGTGACCAACCCGGAAGTCTCCTCGGTACGTGACTCGGACCGCATGCTCGGCCTGCTGGCCAGCAAATCCAAGCGCGCCGAAGAAGGCCAGGACCCGATCAAGGAGCACTTGCTGCTCACCCGCTACAACCCTGAGCGCGTCAGCAACGGCGAAATGCTCGGCGTTGAAGACGTGAAGGAGATCCTGGCCGTGACCCTGCTGGGCGTCATTCCAGAATCCCAGGCGGTGCTCAAAGCCTCCAACCAGGGTGTTCCGGTGATTCTCGACGACCAGAGCGACGCCGGCCAGGCGTACAGCGATGCGGTCGATCGCCTGCTGGGCAAGTCCGTGGAACATCGCTTCCTCGATGTCAAGAAGAAGGGATTCTTCGAGCGTATCTTTGGAGGCAACTAAACAATGAAATTTCTCGACTTCTTTCGCGCCAACAAAAAGCCAAGCACCGCGTCGGTCGCGAAAGAGCGTCTACAGATCATCGTGGCGCACGAACGCGGCCAACGCAGCACCCCGGATTACCTGCCAGCCTTGCAGAAGGAACTGGTCGAAGTGATCCGCAAGTACGTCAATATCGGCAACGATGACGTGCATGTCGCCCTGGAAAATGACGGCAGCTGCTCGATTCTGGAACTCAATATCACCCTGCCCGATCGTTGATCGAACGGGCGGTCGCCACGGCGGCTGGGGCGTGCGGCTCCCTTTACGGGAAGCGGACGGCCCAGCCGCCGTTGGCGTTTGTTACGAGGCTGTTTAATGCCGTTGTCCAACATTCATATCCTCTACCAGGACGACGCGGTCCTGGTGGTGAACAAGCCGACCCTGCTGCTCTCGGTGCCTGGCCGCGCCGATGACAACAAGGACTGCCTGATCACGCGCCTGCAGGAAAACGGCTACCCCGAAGCACGCATCGTCCACCGGTTGGACTGGGAAACCTCGGGCATCATCCTGCTGGCCCGCGACGCTGATACTCACCGCGAGCTGTCCCGTCAATTTCACGACCGTGAAACCGAAAAGGCCTACACCGCCCTGGCCTGGGGCCAACCGGCACTGGACAGCGGCAGCATCGACCTGCCCTTGCGCTACGACCCACCCACCAAGCCCCGGCATGTGGTGGACCACGAATTCGGCAAGCATGCACTGACCTTCTGGAAGGTGCTGGAGCGCTGTGGCGATTGGTGTCGCGTTGAGCTGACGCCGATCACCGGGCGTTCGCACCAATTGCGTGTGCATATGCTATCCATCGGCCACCCTCTGTTGGGGGATGGCCTGTACGCCCACGAACAAGCCCTGGCTGCGTGGCCGCGCCTGTGCCTGCACGCGAGCATGCTCAGCTTTACCCATCCGCAAAGCGGCGAGCGCTTACGCTTCGAGTGCCCCGCACCCTTTTAAGTGGTCAACACAGGCAAATGGGGAGTGGGCTTGCCCCCGATGACGGCGTATCAGTGACAGCTCTACTGACTGACACACTGCAATCGGGGGCAAGCCGTCTCCCACATTTGTTATGTGCACTTGCCGCCATCGAACGGTAAACTCCGCGCATTGCTGTCTGGAGCTATTTATGCGCGAAGCGTTGAATCAAGGCCTGATCGACTTTCTCAAGGCCTCCCCTACTCCTTTTCATGCCACCGCCGCCCTGGCCCAGCGCCTGGAAGCGGCCGGTTACCAGCGTCTCGACGAGCGCGAAACCTGGGCCACCGAAGCAAACGGGCGCTACTACGTTACCCGTAACGACTCCTCGATCATCGCCTTCAAGCTCGGCCGCCAGTCGCCGCTGCAGGGCGGCATTCGCCTGGTCGGCGCCCATACCGACAGCCCGTGCCTGCGGGTCAAGCCGCAGCCGGAGTTGCAGCGCCAGGGCTTCTGGCAGTTGGGCGTGGAAGTCTACGGCGGTGCGTTGCTGGCGCCGTGGTTCGACCGCGACCTGTCCCTGGCCGGCCGCGTGACTTTCCGCCGCGACGGCAAGGTAGAAAGCCAATTGATCGACTTCAAGCTGCCGATCGCGATCATCCCCAACCTGGCCATTCACCTGAACCGTGAAGCCAACCAGGGCTGGGCGATCAATGCCCAGACCGAACTGCCGCCGATCCTGGCGCAGTTTGCCGGTGACGAGCGTGTGGATTTCCGCGCCGTACTCACCGACCAACTGGCCCGCGAGCATGGGCTCAATGCCGACGTGGTGCTCGACTACGAGTTGAGCTTCTACGACACCCAAAGCGCTGCGGTGATCGGCCTCAACGGCGACTTTATCGCCGGTGCGCGCCTGGACAACCTGCTGTCGTGCTACGCCGGCCTGCAAGCCTTGCTCACCAGCGACAGCGACGAAACCTGCGTGCTGGTATGCAACGACCATGAAGAAGTCGGTTCCTGCTCGGCCTGCGGCGCCGACGGCCCGATGCTGGAACAGACCCTGCGTCGCCTGTTGCCTGAAGGTGATGAATTCGTACGCACCATCCAGAAATCCCTGCTGGTGTCTGCGGACAACGCCCACGGCGTGCATCCGAATTACGCCGACAAGCACGACGCCAACCACGGCCCCAAGCTCAATGCCGGCCCGGTGATCAAGGTCAACAGCAACCAGCGCTACGCCACCAACAGCGAAACCGCCGGGTTCTTCCGCCATCTGTGCATGGCCCAGGAAGTACCGGTGCAGAGCTTCGTGGTGCGCAGCGACATGGGCTGCGGCTCGACCATCGGCCCGATTACCGCCAGCCACCTGGGTGTGCGCACCGTGGATATCGGTTTGCCGACATTTGCCATGCACTCGATCCGCGAACTGTGCGGCAGCCATGACTTGGCGCATTTGGTGAAGGTGCTGGGCGCGTTCTACGCCAGCCACGACCTGCCCTGATCAATGAGGGAGGGGGCAGCCCCTCCCTCATTGGGTTTTGCCTAAAGCTGATCTGCATCATCTGCACTTTCTGCAATCCGACCTAGACTGGTCGATATTCCCCGTCAGACAAGGCCGTCGTTCCATGATTTCCATGTCCTCGTTCCACGCCATGCTTATCCCTATCCTGATCGGCATGATCATGCTGGCAGTGGGTTTCAACTTTCGCGACAAGCCCCTGGGCGTGTTCGGCATGTGGGTCGGCATGCTGCTGATCCTCGGCACCGTGGTGTACAAAATCCTCGCCAAACTGGCTGAATAAGAATTGCACTCGCATCTGGCATAGCGCCCTCGTACACTCGGTCAATTCGTCGTCTCCAAGGTTGACCGCCTCGTGCTTTCCCGTCTGTTTGCCCTGCCCTGTTCCCTGTTGCTTGCCCTGCTTATCCTGCTGCCGACCGCGCCTGCCTACGCAGCGGGCCTGCCGGGGCTGCTCAACGGCGGCAGTAAAGCCCAACCCCAGGCCGAAGTACCGCTGGGGCAGTCGTTGGACGAGGTGATCAAAACCCTGGAGAACGACCAGCAGCGCACTCAACTGCTCAGTGACCTGAAGAAACTGCGCGCCGCCACGCAAAAGGCTCAGCCGGCCGCCGAGCAAGGCGTACTCGGCTTGATCGGCAGCACCTTGTCAGGCCTGGAACAGCAATTTTCCGGCAGCGACAGCCCACTGGGGCGTTGGTCCGATGAAGTCGATCAGGCCAAAGACGAACTTGAAGCCCTGATGCTGCCGGCCAGCGAATGGCTACCGATTATTTTCGGCTTTGCCTTGATTCTGGCGGTGTGGAGCCTGCTCGCTGCCGCGCTGATCTGGCTCAGTCACCGCGTGCGCGAGCGCTTCGGCCTGCCCGAAGAATTGCCGCAGCACCCACGCACCTGGGACATGCTGCGCTTTGCCCTGCGCAAACTCGGGCCGTGGCTGATAGCGCTGGTGATCACCGTGTACCTGAGCTACGCCCTGCCCTCGTCCCTGGGCAAATCCCTGGCGATGGTGCTGGCCTATGCGCTGGTGGTGGGCACCTGTTTTTCCGCAATCTGTGTGATTGCGTTCTCCCTGCTCGACGGCCCGCATCGCCATCGTGCGCTGTACATCCTGCGCCATCAGGCCTTTCGTCCGTTGTGGCTGATCGGCAGTTTCGCCGCCTTCGGCGAAGCCCTGAGCGACCCGCGTCTAATGCAATCCCTAGGGCAGCACTTGGCACACACCGCCGCGACCGTGGCCAATGTGATGGCGGCGTTGTCCACCGGGGTGTTTATCCTGCGTTTTCGTCGGCCGATCGCGCATCTGATCCGCAACCAGCCACTGTCGCGCCGCCTCACACGGCGCACCCTCAGCGACACGCTGTCGATCATCGGCACGTTCTGGTACTTGCCGGCGCTGTTGCTGGTGGGCATCTCGCTGTTCGCCACGTTTCTGTCGGCCGGCGACACCAGCACCGCCCTGCGCCAGTCGCTGCTGTGCACGGTGCTGCTGGTGTTGTGCATGGTGATCAACGGCCTGGTACGCCGCCATTCGCTCAAGCCCCAGCGCGGGCACAAGCGCCATGCGCTGTATTCCGAGCGCCTGAAGAGTTTTTTCTACACCCTCGCCCACTTGCTGGTATGGCTGGCGTTTATCGAACTGGGTCTGCGGGTCTGGGGCCTGTCGTTGATTCGCTTTACCGAAGGCGACGGCCATGAAATCAGCGTCAAGCTGTTCGGCCTGGGCGGCACGCTGCTGTTTGCCTGGCTGATCTGGATTCTCAGCGACACCGCGATCCACCACGCCTTGACCCGCTCGCGCAAAGGCCTGGCCAACGCCCGCGCGCAGACCATGATGCCGTTGATCCGCAACGTGCTATTCGTGACCATTTTCATCATCGCCGCCATCGTCGCCCTGGCGAATATGGGCATGAACGTCACGCCGCTGCTGGCCGGTGCCGGTGTGATCGGCCTGGCCATCGGCTTCGGTGCGCAATCACTGGTGGCGGACCTGATCACCGGCCTGTTCATCATCATCGAGGACTCCCTGGCCATTGACGACTACGTAGACGTCGGCGGCCACCTGGGCACGGTCGAGGGCCTGACCATCCGCACCGTGCGCCTGCGCGACATCGACGGCATCGTGCACACCATTCCGTTCAGCGAAATCAAGAGCATCAAGAACTACTCGCGGGAGTTCGGCTACGCGATCTTCCGCGTGGCGATCCCTTACAACATGGACATCGACGACGCGATCAAGCTGATCCGCGACGTGGGCCAGAAAATCCGCAACGACCCGATGCAGCGTCGCAATATCTGGTCGCCGCTGGAGATTCAGGGGGTGGAGAGCTTCGAGTCCGGCAGCGCAATCCTGCGCGCCCGGTTCAAGACCGCGCCGATCAAACAGTGGGAAGTGTCGCGGGCGTTCAACCTGTCGCTCAAGCGTCAACTGGATGAAGCTGGCCTGGACCTGGCCACGCCGCGCTTGAGCGTGCAGGTGGTGACGGCGGCGTCAGGGCAGGAAAAAGACAAGAGCGTCTAACTCCCGATCCCATGGCGGGATCGGGAGGCGAGAGAGGTCAACCGGCCAGTGCCGCGCCATCCATCTTCTGGCGCAGGCTCAACGGGCGCATGTCGGTCCAGACTTCTTCGATGTAGGCCAGGCATTCTTTCTTGAAACCGCTCTTGCCCACGGTACGCCAGCCGTCCGGCACGGCCTTGTAATCGGGCCAGATGGAATACTGTTCTTCATGGTTGACCACTACCTGAAACAGGATGTCGTCGCGGTCAAATACTGAGGTCATTGCTGTTCTCCATCGTTCAAAGGCTGGGCTGCGCACCACGCGCAGCATCGATATCTGTAGAAACGTAGCGGGCGCGCAAAAAATTAGAGACTGGCGACGGCTGCCGCCAGGGCGCGACCGAAAATATCGGCTACCTGGTCGATTTCGCCGGCGGTGATTACCAGCGGCGGCAAGAAGCGCACCACGCTGGCGTGGCGACCGCCCAGTTCCAGGATCAAGCCACGCTTGAGGCATTCGCGCTGCACCAACGGCGCCAACTGGCGATGCACCGGGGGGTGGCCCTGGCTGTCGAGCGCGCCGTGGGGGTCTACCAGCTCAACGCCGAGCATCAACCCACGCCCACGGATATCCCCCAGGTGTGGGTAGTCGCGCTGCAACAGGCGCAGGTGTTCACCCAGGCGCTCGCCCATCGCCGCTGCGTGACCCGGCAAATCGTGGGCCTTGAGGTAGCGCATTACCGCCGAGCCCGCCGCCATTGCCATCTGGTTGCCACGAAACGTGCCGGCATGGGCGCCCGGCAGCCAGGTGTCGAGCCAGTCGCGGTACACCACCACCGCCAACGGCAGGCTGCCGCCGATGGCCTTGGATAGCACCACCACGTCCGGGATGATGCCGGCGTGTTCAAACGCAAACATCTTGCCGGTGCGACCGAAGCCGCTCTGGATCTCATCGACGATCAATGCCACGCCCGCCTGTTGGGTGATACGCCGCAGGCCTCGCAGCCAATCGAGGTCGGCCGGAATCACGCCGCCCTCGCCTTGCACCACTTCCACAATCACCGCCGCCGGCAGCAGCACGCCGGCTTCGGGATCGTTGAGCAGGTTTTCCAGGTAATGCAGGTTGACCCGCACGCCCTCCGCGCCGCCCAGGCCGAACGGGCAGCGGTAGTCATAGGGGAACGGCAGGAATTGCACGCCATTGCCGAGCAGGGCACCCAACGGTTTCTTCGGCCCCAGGCTGCCCATCAGGCTCAACGCGCCTTGGCTCATGCCGTGGTAACCGCCCTGGAACGACAACACCGTGCTGCGCCCAGTGGCGGTGCGCACCAGTTTCAGCGCGGCTTCCACCGCATCGGTGCCGGTGGGGCCGCAGAACTGGATCTTGGCTTCCTGCGCCAGCTCAGCCGGCAGCAGGCCGAACAAGTCCTGCACAAACTGATCCTTGACCGGCGTGGTCAGGTCGAGGGTGTGTAGCGGCAGTTCATCGCTCAGCACCTGCTGGATGGCGTCGATCACCACGGGGTGGTTATGCCCCAGCGCCAGCGTACCGGCGCCGGCCAGGCAATCGATAAAGCGTCGGCCCTCCACGTCCTCCACGTAAATGCCCTTGGCCCGCTTCAGCGCCAGGGGGATACGCCGCGGATAACTGCGCGCATTGGACTCTTGCTGACGCTGACGGGCCAGCAGCGGGGTTTCGTCGAACTGATAAAGCGTTTCATGCACTTGGGTATCTTCAATACGGCTGATAGCGACTGACATCTCTCGATCCCTCAATACGCGGATGATGGTGACCAAACTGCCGATCCGTTGGCGTCTGGCCCAAGGGCATGCGCACGGATTTCCTGTTCTGGAAACGCACCAGCGAGAAGAGGATTTAGGCGGCAGTGATGATTGCCCCTGATAGCGGGGAATCAATCGGCAACTCTATTGGCTGATCCAGTGCCATCGGGGGCAAGCCCCCTCCCACATTGGGATGACCTTTGTTTTCGAAATAGAGCAATGGGTCGGTTAAAGTGAAATCGGTCAAAACTGTGGGAGGGGGCTTGCCCTGCGCCGGGCTTCAGAGCCCGCGGTATTTTTCATTCAAGGCATACAGAATCGCGCAGGTCTCGGCATCCAGCACGCCACGGTAGTCCCGTGGCCGAAAGTGCATCTGAAACGCCCGTGTCCGCGATTCGAACGCCTGGCGGTTCTGCGCCGGCTTGTAGCCGTAGCGCTGGAACGCACGCTCCACCTCTACCTCAGGGGGTAAGCCGACGCAGAAGCGGCGTTGATACATGGCCCGGGTCGACTCGTCGAACCAGGCGCCCAGGCCCGCCTCGGACAAGCGCTGCCACGGCAGTCGCGGCCCTGGATCGCTTTTGCGCCAGTAGGCGACGTCGCTATGGCCGAGGATGTCCGTCGGTTCGATCTGCGGATAACGCCCCAGCACATCATGCAGCAGCGCAGTCAGCGCCTCGATCTGTGCTTCGGCAAACCCGGGAAAAACAAACACACCCGCCTCATCCCGCGCCAGGTTGACGATCTCGATGCCAATCGACCGTGCATTGAGGTTGTCGCGCCCACCCCATTGGCTGGCCCCGGCGTGCCAGGCGCACTGACGTTCGTCCACCAGGCGAAACACGCGCAGTTCCTCGTACCCGGCGGCGCGGTAGCCGGGGTCGTCGGGGTCGGGCAACAGGTAGTGGGCACTCACGGCAGCCTGGGTCAGGGTGCGCAGAGACGCGGCAAACGGCGCCGCGGTGTAATGCAGGATCACCTGCCGCACGGGCTCGCCGTTACGTTCGTTGCAGCCCGTGGCGGAAAAACTGGTGTCGATGACCAACATAAGAAGCATCCTTTTCAATTCAGGCCGAGTCTTTCGGCCCGTTCAAGCGCAAAAAAATTACCGCCATCCTGAAGCCTTCCACTTCAAGCGGGCGGTAACTATTTGGCACCGGAAAGAAAAGGGATCAGCGTCGCAGCGGCATGCCCAGCTCCACTCGCAGGCCATCGGGCTGGCTGTCGAAGTTCAGTGAGCAACCACAGCGCTGCACGATCGCCTGCACAATCGCCAGGCCCAGGCCACAGCCTTCGCTGCTGCCGTTGCGCCAGAAACGCTGGGTGAGGTATTGCAGGTCTTCGCTGGAGATCTGCTCGCCATGGTCACGCACGCGGAACACTACCTTGTCGGCTTCGTTGAACAGACTCAGTTCCACACGGGTGTGGGCCAGGGTGTGGCGCAGGGCGTTGTCCAGCAAGTTGCGCAGCGCGGCCACGGCCAGGCCCACCGGCATGTCCACCGGGGCGCCGCAGAGGTTGTCCGAGAGAATCAGGTCGATGCGCCCGTTGTCGCCGGCGCTAGCGTCCTGGATCGCCAACCGCGCGACCTCTTCGGCGCTGGACTGCAAGCCATCGTCAAACGACAGGCTGCCTTCCACCCGCGCCAGCAACAGCAATTGTTCCAGGGTGCGGTGCAGGCGGTCGGCGCCCTCCTCGGCATGGGCCAGGGACTGGTCGCGCGCGGCGCCGTCGGTCATGCGCGCCACTTGCAGGTGAGTCTTGATCGCCGTCAGCGGGCTGCGCAGTTCATGGGCCGCATCGCCGGTGAGGCGGCGTTCGCGCTCGATGGTCTTGGCGATGCGCTGCAACAGTTGGTTCTGGGTGTCGAGCAGCGGCTTGAGTTCGCTGGGCAGCGGGTGGATTTGCAGCGGTTCGAGGGAATCGGCGCTGCGCCGCATCAGCGCATCACGCATGCGGTTAAGCGGCAGCAGGCTCTGGCCGATGCCCAGCCACAGCAGGCACAGGCAGCCCAGCATCGCCACGCCCACCGGCACCGACGCCGCCAGCAGGATCGACAGGTTCAACGCCTCGCGCTCCACCTGACGGTCAGCGGTGGTGATCAGCAGGTCGCCACGGGACAAGGTAAAGCTGCGCCAACCCACGCCGTCGATAACCTGATCGCGAAAGCCGCTTTTGCGCGACTCCAGCCCTTCATCCGGGGTGGTGTGGCTGCGCGCGAGAATTTCCCCGCGCAAGGAACTGACCTGGCAGGCCATGCCGCCCGGCACATTGAGTTGTTCGGCACTGAAATGCGCACCGCCGCTGACGCTGGCCAGGCCCGGCATCTGCTCGGTCAGCCCGGCCACCATGCGCGCCGACGCCACCAGGCGCTGGTCGAGGGAAAACATCATCTGGTTGCGCAGGTCATTGAGCATCCAGGCTGCCGCCAGGGCCCAGATCAACACGAACGCGGCGCCCAACTTGAAGGTCAGGCGCAGGCGCAGGCTCTTCACGACGCATTCTCTCCCCCGTCCGCCGGCCCCAGTCGGTAGCCCAGGCCGCGCACGGTCTCGACGATGCCGTTGCCCAATTTGCGCCGCAGGTGGTGGATATGCACGTTGAGGGCGTTGCTTTCCAACTCGTCATTGAAGCCGTAGACGCTGTCCTTGAGCTGCTCGCTGGACAGCACACGACCCTTGTTGTGCAGCAACGCTTGCAGCAACGCCTGTTCCCGGCGCGACAGGTCTACCGGCTGACCGCCCAGGAAGGTTTCGCGGCTGCTGGGGTCGTAGGTCAGGCGGCCATGTTCGATCAGGTTGACGCTGCGCCCGGCCACCCGCCGCAGCAGGGTTTGCAGACGCGCGGCCAATTCGCGCAGGTCAAAGGGCTTGAGCAGGTAGTCGTCGGCCCCGGCCTGCAGGCCGTCGACGCGGTTGGTCACCGAATCCCGCGCGGTGAGGATCAGCACCGGAATCTCCAGGCCCTGGCTGCGCTGTTGCTGCAACAGCTTAAGGCCGTCTTCGTCGGGCAGGCCGAGGTCGAGCACCATGATGTCGAAGGTCGCGGCCTTGAGCATCGCGCGCGCGGCCGCTGCCGTGGCCACGCGCTCGACCGTAAAGCCTTGGGCGGTGAGGCCGGCCACGATGCCGCTGGCGATCAGTTCGTCGTCTTCGCAGACCAATACGTGCATGGAGAACCCTTCGTCAAAGATGGGGGAGATTAAAGAACCAACCGATTAAGAGCGGATTATGCCGTGAAAAGATGCACCCTCAGATATTCCCTACACTTTAGAATAGCGCCCGGTTAATCATCGGTTAATCAACGCCACACATTGTGTGCCTCACTTGTATCGAACTAAGGCTTGACCATGCGGCTTCTGTTGACCTTTCTACTGGTGATGTTCGCCGGGTTCGCCCAGGCCGCGCCGGGTAACCCCTTCGACACCAAACCCGAGTTCCTCCCGGTGGGCAAGGCCTTCACCTTTACTTCCGAGCGCCTTGAAAGTGGCGAGACCCAGTTGTATTGGCAGATTGCCGACGGCTACTACCTGTACCAGCAACGCATGAAGTTCGACGGCCTCGCCGAAAAGCCCGTGCTGCCCCAGGGCGAAGCCCATAGCGATGAATTCTTCGGCGAGCAGCAGGTGTATCGCCAGGGCCTGGAAGTCAAGCTGCCGGCGGGCACCACCGGCCAGGTCAAGCTGGGCTGGCAGGGCTGCGCCGACGCCGGCCTGTGCTACCCGCCGCAATCGATCACCGTGGACCTGGGCGGCAACCCGGCGGTAGCCGCCACTGCGCAGGCGCAGGATCAAAGCCTGGCCAGCGGCCTGCAACAACGCAGCCTGGGTTGGAGCCTGCTGGTGTTCTTTGGCCTGGGCCTGCTGCTGGCGTTCGCACCCTGCTCGTTGCCGATGCTGCCGATTCTCGCCGGCCTGGTGGTCGGCAGCGGCGCCAGCCCGCGTCGCGGCTTTGCCCTGGCCGGCAGCTATGTGGTGTGCATGGCGCTGGTGTATGCCGCGCTGGGCGTGCTGGCCGCCCTGCTCGGCGCCAACCTCGCGGCGCTGCTGCAAACTCCCTGGATCCTCGGCAGTTTCGCGGCATTGTTCGTGATCCTGGCCCTGCCGATGTTCGGCTTCTTCGAACTGCAACTGCCGGTGGCCCTGCGGGATCGTTTGGATAACGTCAGCCGCAACCAGAGCGGCGGTAGCCTGGTCGGCGCGGGCGTGCTCGGCGCATTGTCCGGCCTGCTGGTGGGGCCATGCATGACCGCGCCCCTGGCCGGCGCGCTGTTGTACATCGCCCAGAGCGGCAATGCGCTGCACGGTGGGTTGATCCTGTTCGCCATGGGCATCGGTATCGGCGTCCCGCTGTTGCTGTTGGTGACCGTGGGCAATCGCTTCCTGCCCAAGCCGGGCACCTGGATGAACGTGCTCAAGGGGGTATTCGGCTTCCTGTTCCTGGGCACTGCCGTGCTGATGATTCGCCCGGTGGTGGATGAAAGCCTGTGGCTCGCCCTGTGGGGCGCGCTGGCGATGGCCATGGCCTATTGCGGCTGGCGCCTGGCCCAGGATTTCGGGCGGGTGGCCATGCTGTTCGGCGCCGGTTCCGTGGTGCTGGGCCTGTGGGGCGCGCTGATGCTGGTGGGCGCCGCCGGTGGCAGCGACGAACCGTGGCAGCCGTTGAAGGTGTACAACGGCTCGATTAGCGCCGCCGCGCCCACGGCCCACGACGCCTTCCTGACCCTCAACGACCCAGCCGCGCTGCAAAGCCAACTCGACAGTGCCAAGGCCCAGGGCCAATGGGTGCTGGTGGATTACTACGCCGACTGGTGCGTGTCGTGCAAGATCATGGCTAAGCAGGTGTTCGGCCGCCCCGAAGTCCTCGCCGCCCTCAAAGATGTGCGCCTGTTGCGCCTGGACGTCACCGCCGACAACGCCGCCAGCCGCGAACTGCTGGGCCGCTACCAGGTGCCAGGGCCGCCGAGTTTCGTGTGGATCGGCCCGGACGGCCAGGAACGCCGCGCCCACCGCATTACCGGTGAAGTCGACGCGATGACCTTCCTGCAACGCTGGACCCAAGCCCGGGACGCCCTCTGATGCTGACCCTGACCATCGGCACCTTCGCCATCGCCCTGAATCACATCCTGCTGATCGGCGCGCTGATTCTCGCCACCCTGGTGGGTTGGCGCGTGGCCAAGCGTGGCGGTGAAAACCCGGAGTCGGTGCTGTTCAGCCTGTTTCTACTAGGCATGCTCACCGCGCGCATCAGTTTCGTGCTGATGTACTGGAGCTACTACCGCAACGACCCACTGCAAATGGTCGACCTGCGCGACGGCGGTTTCCTGGCTTGGCCGGGCGTGGTCGCACTGATCCTCGGCGCCCTGCTCTACGGTTGGCGCCGCCCGGCGCTGCGCAAGCCGCTGAGCGCCGGCGTCATCACCGGCCTGCTGTTCTGGGGCATGACCAGCCTCTCATTGAGCGTGTATGAAAAAGGCACGCGCCTGCCGGACATCACCTTGCGCAATGCCAATGGCGACGTAGTGCAACTGGTCGACTACCAGGGCGGGCCGCTGGTGATCAATCTGTGGGCCACCTGGTGCCCGCCGTGCCGGCGCGAAATGCCGGTGCTGGAAAGCGCCCAACGCATGCGCCCCGACGTGACCTTCCTGTTCGTCAACCAGGCCGAAAGCATGCAAAGCGTCAGTACCTTCCTAGCCACCCAGGGCCTGACCCTGGACAACGTCTTGTTCGACGCCAGTGGCCGCCTCGGCCAGGCCGTTGGCTCCATGGCCCTGCCGACCACGCTGTTCTATACACCCGACGGACGCTTGATCAACAGCCATTTGGGCGAGTTGTCCCAGGCCAGCCTGGCCCGTGCCATGGAGCCCTTCGACACCGTCCCCACCGCCACAAGGAAACCGACATGCCCCGCCTCCGCCACCTGCTGACCCTGCTGCCGCTGACGCTGGCGGCCTCCCTGGCCCAAGCCGAAGACTGGCCGGCGCCGATCAAGCAGATCGAAGCCAAGGGCGCCAAGATCATCGGCAAATTCGACGCCCCCAGCGGCCTCACCGGCTACGCCGCGCAATACCAGAACCGTGGCATGGCGCTGTATCTCACCGCCGATGGCAAACACGTAATCGCCGGCAGCCTCTACGACGCCCAGGGCAACGACCTGAGCAACGCGCCCTTGGAAAAACTGGTGTATGCGCCGATGGCCAAGGAAGTCTGGGCCAAGATGGAACACAGCAGCTGGATCCAGGACGGCGACGTTAAGGCACCGCGCATCGTCTACCTGTTCAGCGACCCCAACTGCCCTTACTGCAACATGTTCTGGGAACAGGCGCGACCTTGGGTCAAGGCCGGCAAGGTGCAACTGCGCCACATCATGGTCGGCATCATCCGCGAAGACAGCCCCGGCAAATCCGCTGCGCTGCTGGCCGCCAAGGACCCGCAAAAAGCCCTGGAAGAACACGAAGCCGCCGGCAAAGGCAGCAAGTTGCAGGCGCTGGCCAAGATCCCGGCGGATATCGAAGCCAAGCTCGATGCCAATATGAAGTTGATGGATGAACTGGAGTTGTCGGCGACGCCGGCGATTTTCTATCTGGATGACAAAGGCGGGTTGCAGCAACAGCAAGGTGCGCCGTCGCCGGATAAGTTGGTGAAGATACTTGGGCCAAAATAAACGCTGGCTGGACTGACGTTATCGGGGGCAAGCCCCGATAACGCCCTCACAGACAGCGAAGATCAAAGCCCTTCCAACTCCGCCATCAAATCACTCAACCGATCCACCTTCTCCACGCTGATCTCACTGCCCGCCAACCCGTCGATGTACTCGGCCAGTTCCGCCACGCTGCTGCACTCGAACATCGCGCGCAGCGGTACGTCCCGTTGCAGGGTTTTCTGCACACGCGAGGCAATCTGTGTGGCCAGCAGTGAATGCCCGCCAAGCTCGAAGAAGTTGTCCTGCACACCAACCCGCTCGACTTTGAGCACTTCGGCCCAGATGACGGCCAGGGTGGTTTCCAGTTCGTTGCGTGGCGCCAGGTAATCCTGGCGATGCAACTGGCCGATTTCCAGGACCGGTAGAGCGTTGCGGTCGAGTTTACCGTTGGCGTTGAGCGGCAGGCGTTCAAGCCATAGCCAATGCAGCGGCACCATGTACTCCGGCAGTTCGGCGCGCAGGCGCTGTTTGATACGGTCCAGACGTTCGCTGGGGTCGAGCGCGGCATCGGCCGCCACCAGGTAGCCCACCAAGTGTTTGCCGTTGACGCCGTCCTGCACGCCGACGGCGGCATCGCGCAGGTCGGCTTGTTCGTGCAGACGCGCTTCGATTTCCCCCAGCTCGATCCGGTAGCCGCGAATCTTCACCTGATGGTCGATCCGACCGACATATTCCAACACCCCATCGCTGCGCCGCCGCGCCAGGTCGCCGGTGCGGTACAGGCGTTCGCCCGGCGCGCCGAACGGGTCGGGCACAAAGACCGGCGCAGTACGCAACGGGTCGCCAACATAGCCGCGCCCGACTCCGGTGCCCGCCACGCACAACTCGCCGACAGCGCCTTGGGGCACCAACTCCAATGCGCCATCGAGCAGGTACAGGCGGTTGTTGTCGGTGGGTGTGCCAATCGGCAGATAAGTGCCACGGGTCGAGGCCAGGTCGACGCGGAAGAACGCCACGTCATCGGAACATTCCGCCGGACCGTACGCATTCACCAGGCCGATCTCGGGGTAGCGTTGCAGCCACTGGTGCGCCAGTTCAGGCGGCATCGCCTCGCCGGTCGGCAGCATCCAGCGCAGGCCGTCCAGGTGCAGGCGCTCCTGGGCGAGCATGCCCTGAATCAGCGACGGCACGCTCTCCAGCACGCTGATGCCCTGGGCCTGCACATGGGCCAGCAAACCTTGCGGGTCGTGGGCGATGCTGTTCGGCACGATGTCCACCCGCGCGCCAAACAACGGCGCGGCGAGGAATTGCCACACGGAAATATCGAAACTCTGGGAGGCGGTTTGCGCGATCACATCCGCTGCGGTCAGGTCCAGGTACGGCACTTTGCTCAACTGGTTATTGAGCATGCCGCGCTGTTGCACCATCACGCCTTTGGGCAGGCCGGTGGAGCCGGAGGTGTAGATCATATAGGCGAGGTTGTCGGGGCCACTGTAGACACCCGGGTTCTCACCACGGGCCGGCACTTCGTCCCATACCAGCAACTGGCAGTCGATACCGTCCAACAACGCGATGGCCTGTTCGCGACACGCCTCGCTGCACACCAGCAGCGGCGTACGGCTCAGCTCGATAAGGCGGCGCAGACGCTGGCTCGGCAAGCCCGGGTCCAGCGGCAAGTAGCCGGCCCCGGCCTTGAAGCTGCCGATGATCATGCCCAGCAATTCCAAGTCGCGTTCGGCCAGCAACGCCACCGGTTGATCCAGGCCGACACCCGCCGCGATGAGTGCGTGCCCCAGGCCATTGCTGCGGCGATTCAGTTCCTCGTAGCTCCAGTGCCGGTCCAGGCAACAGGCGGCGATACGCTGTGGATGCGCGGCTACCTGGGCTTCGAACAGCTCCACATAGCTGCGCTCCAGTGGGTAGGCGTGTTCGCTCTGGTTGCAGCCGTGCACCAGGAAATCGCGCTCCTGTTCGCCCATCAGCGGCAAGTCGGCCATGTCGCCATGGAAGCCCTGCACCAGCGCCAGCAGCAGGCGTTTGAACTCGGCAAGTAAACCTTGCACGGTGCTTTCGTCGAAATAGCGTTGGTCGTAGGACAGGTGCAAGCCCAGGTCATCGCCCGGATAGCACACGGCCGTCAGCGGGAAATTGGTGTGGGTGCGCCCGGAATCCGAGGTGGCGTTCAGGCTGTGGGCGCGGTCCAGTACCGTGGTGTCCACCGGGGCGTTTTCGAACACGAACAGGCTGTCGAACAACGGCTGGCCCTTGGGCAGTTCGCTGTGTTCCTGGATAGTCACCAGCGGCAGGTATTCGTACTCGCGCAATTGCATATTGCTGTCGAGCAGGCCGTTCAACCACTGCCGCACGCTGCAGGGCTGGCCGTCCTCGGGCAGTTGCACCCGCAGGGCGATGCTGTTGATAAACAGACCGACCGTGTGTTGCATCTCGGGCATGTCCACCGGACGACCGGCCACGGTCACGCCAAACACCACGTCACGGTCTCCGCTCACCCGACGCAGCACCAGCGCCCAGGCCGCCTGGGCGAAAGTGTTGACGGTCAGTTGATGGGCCTGGGCCAATTCACGCAGCTGTGCGCCGTCGTGCGCATCGAGGCGGGTGTAGCAGTCGCCCACCACCATGCCGCCGCTGTGGCCGGCGTGTTCGCGCAGGAATGGGCGGTCGCTGGGGATCGGCGTGGTGCGTTCGAAGCCTTTCAGGTTCTGTTGCCACCACTGGCGCGCTTCGCTCAGGTTGCGGCGTTGCAGCCAGGCGATGTAGTCGCGATAGCGCGGCGGCGTGGCCAGCTGCGCGTCGCGGCCTTCACCCAGCGCCAGGTAGATTTCGAAGAAGTCGTTCATCAGCAACGAACGGCACCAGGCATCGATCAGGATGTGGTGGTTGCTCATCATGAACCAGTAGCGCGCCTCGCCCACGCGAATCAGCCGCAGGTGGAACGGAGCCTGGTTAAGCAGATCGAAACCGGCCTCGCGCTCGGCCTTGAGCAGCGCTTGCAGGCGCGGCTCATGCTCGGCCTCCGGCGCGTGGCGCCAGTCCAGGTACTCGATGGGGGTGCTACCCGGTGCGTGGATCACTTGCAGCATGTCTTCGCCGACGTTCCAGCAGAACGACGCGCGCAAGGCTTCGTGACGGGCGATCACCGCTTGCCAGGCCTGGGCGAAACGCTCGGGGTCCAGCTCGCTATTGATGCGGTAGCGATCCTGCATGTAGTACAGGCCAGTGCCCGGTTCCAACAAGGTGTGCAGCAGCAAACCTTCCTGCATCGGGGTCAGCGGGTAGACATCTTCGATCACATGGGCGGGCACCGGCAGGCTGTCCAGTTGTGCCTGAGTCAGACGCGCCAGAGGGAAGTCCGACGGAGTCAGGCCACCGGCCTGGTCGCTGAGGCAGTGTTCGGTCAGGCTGTGCAACTCGGCCAGGTAAGCCTCGGCCAATGCGCCGATGGTGCGCGCATCATAGCGTTCGCGGCTGAAGGTCCAGCGCAGCAGCAATTCACCGCCGTAGACCTGGCTGTCCACGCTCAAAGCATTGGGCAGCGGCGCGTCCGGGTCATGGGCCTGGCCGGCCGGCTCATCCAGCGGATGGAACAGCGCATCGGCGCCGAAGCTCTGGTCGAACTGGCCAAGGTAATTGAAGGTGATTTCGGCGCTCGGCAGCGCCGCCATCTGCTGCTTGCAACCGGCGTCCGCCAGGTAGCGCAGCACGCCATAGCCCAGGCCCTTGTGGGGCACCGCGCGCAGCTGTTCCTTGATCGCCTTGATCGAATCGCCCTGCCCGTCTTGGGGCGTGAGGCGCAGCGGGTACGCGCTGGTGAACCAGCCGACGCTGCGGGTCAGGTCGATATCGTCGAACAGCGGTTCGCGGCCGTGGCCTTCCAATTGGATCAACGCCGAGGCGTGGCCGCTCCAGCGGCACAGTACGCGGGCCAGGGCGGTCAGCAGCAGGTCATTGACCTGGGTGCGGTATGCGCTGGGCGCCTGTTGCAGCAACTGGCGGGTGCGCTCGGCGTCCAGGCGCAAGCTGACGCTGTCGGCATCGCGATTGCGCAGCGCGCCATGGGCACGGTCCACCGGCAACGCCACGTCAGGCCCGGCCAACTGCGCTTGCCATACGGCCAGTTCTTCGCGCAGGGATTCGCTGCCGGCATACGCCTGCAGGCGCGCGGCCCAGTCACGCAGCGCGCTGGTCTTGGCCGGCAGGCTGACCGACTGGCCGGCGCTCAACTGGCGGTACACCGTTTGCAAATCTTCGAGCAGCACACGCCACGACACGCCGTCCACCACCAGGTGATGGATCGCGATCAGCAGGCGTTGCTGGCCCTCGGGCCCGTCCACCAGCAGCGCGCGCAGCGGGCCGTGTTGCAGGTCGAGGCTGCGCTGGGTGTCGTTGAACAGCGCGGTGCACTGCGCCATGTCGCGTACCTGGGCCTGCATCAGCACACCGCCATGGGGTACGGCCAGGTGTTCGGCGTGCCACTGGGCGTCGCGCCGGGTAAAACTCAGGCGCAGCGCATCGTGGTGCTCCAGCACCGCCAGCAGCGCTTGCTCCAGACGGTGCGGGTCGAGCAGTTGCAGCGGCTTGAGCAGCAGCGCCTGGTTCCAGTGCTGACGGTTGGGCATCGGCGTTTCGAAGAACCACCGTTGGATCGGCGTCAGCCCCGAACGACCGGTGAGCACGCCTTGCTCGGCGCGGATGTGCTCGGTGCGCGTGGCCACGGCGGCCAAGGCCCTCACGGTCTGGTGCTGGAACAGGTCACGCGGGCTGAAATGAATCCCGGCCTGGCGTGCGCGGCTCACCACTTGGATCGACAGGATCGAATCGCCGCCCAGTTCAAAGAAGTTATCGTCCAGGCCCACTTGCTGCACATTCAACACGGCGCACCAGATCGCGGCCAGGTTGCTTTCAAGGGCGTTGCTTGGCGCCACGTAATGTTGGCGGTTGGCCTCCGGGTCGGGTTGCGGTAGCGCGCCGCGATCGAGCTTGCCGTTGGCGGTCAGCGGCATGCTGTCGAGCACGATCAGATGCGCAGGCACCATGTAGTCCGGCAGTTGCGCCTTGAGGTGGGCTTTGAGGGCCTCGCGCAGGGGGCCGTGCTCGGCGTCGCTGACCAGGTACGCCACCAGTTGTTTGCCGCTCGGCGCTTCCAGCGCCAGCACCACCGCTTCGCGCACCTGGCCGTGTTCCAACAGACGGGTTTCGATTTCCCCCAGCTCGATGCGAAAACCGCGAATCTTCACCTGATGGTCGATTCGCCCCAGGTACTCCACCAGGCCATCGGCGCGCTGGCGCACCAGGTCACCGGTGCGGTAAAGACGCCCGCCATCGGCGGCAAACGGGTCGGCCACAAAGCGCTCGGCGGTCATGCCCGGACGTTGATGGTAACCCTGGGCCAGACCGGCCCCGCCGATGTACAACTCGCCGCTCGCGCCCTGGGGCACCAGGGCCAGATCGGCATCCAGGATGTACGCCACGCGCTCACCGACAATGCTGCCGATCGGCACGCTGCCAGCGCCCTCCTCCCACTGCGGCGGCGCCAGGCTGGCCAGGGGCATCACCACGGTTTCGGTGGGGCCATAGGCGTTGAAAAACAGCGCGGGCTGGAACGCCCCACGGATGCGCTGCAAGTGTTCGCCGGTCAGGGCTTCGCCGCCGGTGATGCACATGCGCACCGGCAATGTCTGCCGCTGGGTCGCCAGCCATTGCGCCAACTGGCTGCCGTAGCTCGGGGTAAAGCCCAGCACCGTCACGCCATGGTTGCGTATCAACCCACAGATCTGCTCGGCATCCCATTGCCCCTCAGCCCGCAGCACCACGTGTGCGCCGCTGAGCAACGGCACCAGCAAACGCTCGGTGGCGGCGTCGAAGTTGATCGAATAGAAGTGCAATTCGCAATCGTCGGCGCGCATGCCGAAACGCTCGATCACCGCCTGGCAGTGCATGGCGATTTCACCGTGGGACACCACCACGCCTTTGGGCTTGCCGGTGGAGCCGGAGGTGTAGATCAGATAAGCCTGATGCTGCGCCAGGTTGATGCACGGCGGCGCCTCGGCCGGGTAATGGCCCAGCACCGGCAGGTCATCTTCCAGGCACCAGCAGGCTACCGTGGCCGGCAGTTCGCCGAGGGCTTCGAACATCGCCGCATCGCTGAGCAGCAGGCCGATGCCGCTGTCGTCGATCATGTAGTGCAGGCGATCGAGGGGGTATTCCGGGTCCAGCGGCACATAGGCGCCGCCGGCCTTGAGGATCGCCAGCAGGCCAACCACCATCTCCAAGGACCGGGGCAATGCCAGGCCGACCCGCACTTGGGGGCCCACGCCACGCTCGCGCAGCATCCAGGCCAGGCGGTTGGCGCGCACTTCCAGCTCACGGTAGCTGAGGGTTTCACCGGCAAAGGTCAGCGCCGGGGCGTCGCCACGTTGTCGTGCCTGTTGGCTGAACAGCGGATGCAGGCATTGATCCAGGCGATGCACACCGGGCTCGGCGCCCAGGCTGCGCTGCAAGTGGCGTTGTTCAGCGGCGCTCAGCAACGGCAATTCACTCAAGCGCTGGTGCGGGTCGGCGATCAGTGCTTCGAGCAGGTTGCGCCAATGCTCGGCCATGCCCGCGATGCGCGGTTCGTCGAACAGGTCGGTGCTGTAGGTCAGGCAGCAACCCAGGCGATGGTCGAGGTCGGTGACTTCCAGGTTGAGGTCGAACTTGGTGGCGCGCGCATCGTTGGCCAGGTACTCGACGGTCATGCCGGCCAGTTGGCGGCTCTGTTGGAATTCCCAACGCTGCACGTTGCACATCACCTGGAACAGCGGGTTGTACGCTGCACTGCGCGGCGGTTGCAAGGCTTCGACCAAGTGGTCGAACGGCAGGTCCTGATGGGACTGGCCTTCGATCACGGTGTGACGAACGTGCTCGAACAATTCGTGGACATTCATCTGCCCATTGAGCTGGCAGCGCAGCACCTGGGTGTTGAGGAACGCGCCGATCAGCCCCTCGCTTTCCGGGCGGATGCGGTTGGCCACGGGGGCGCCGATGCGCAGGTCGGTCTGGCCGCTGTAGCGGTAGAGCAGCACCGCCAGGGTCGCGGTCATGGTCATGAACAGCGTCAAGCCGCGCTCGGCATTGAACGCCCGCACCCGCGCGGCCAGTTCGTCGCTGAGGTCGAAGCGATACAGCTCGCCCCGATGGCTTTGCACCGGCGGCCGCGGACGGTCGGCGGGCAGTTCCAGCAAGGGGTGTTCGCTGCCCAGTTGCGCGGTCCAATAATCCAATTGGCGCTGGCGCTCGCCGCTCTCCAGCCATTGGCGTTGCCACACGCTGTAGTCCAAGTACTGCACCGGCAGCGGCGCCAGCGGCGACTCGCGCTCGTCGATAAACGCTTCGTACAGCGCACTGAGTTCACGGGCAAAAATGTCCATGGCCCAGCCTTCGGTGACGATGTGGTGCAAGGTCAGCACCAGGTAGTGCTCCTGCTCGCCGGCCTTGACCAGGCACGCACGCAGCAACGGCCCGGTTTCCAGGTTGAACGGTGTATGGGCTTCGTGATCGGCCAACTGCTGCAGGCGTTGCTGGCGCTCGGCAGCACCGAGGGCGGACAGGTCCTGCCAGTCCATGCGCACGCCGGTCTGCGCCGCGACGTGCTGGCAGGCCACGCCGTCGACGCTGGGGAACGTGGTGCGCAGGGTTTCGTGACGCATGATCAAGGCCTGCAACGCGGCTTCGAAACGCCCCACATCCAGCACCCCGCGCAAGCGCGCCATGCCGCCGACGTTGTAGGCCGGGCTGTCCGGTTCCATCTGCCAGAGAAACCACATGCGCTGCTGGGAATAGGACAGCGGCACCGGCTGGCGACGGTCGACCCTGGCGATGGCGGTGTGCTGATTGCGCTGACCGGCCGCCTGGATCAGCGCGACCTGTGTGGCAAATGCTTCAAGCTCGCTGGCGTCGAACAGGGTACGCAACGGCAGCTCGACATCGCAGGCCTGGCGGGTGCGGGAAACGATCTGGGTGGCCAGCAGGGAGTGGCCGCCGAGGGCGAAGAAATCATCGCGCAGGCCCACCTGCGTCACCCCGAGCACCTCGCGCCAGATCGCGGCGATCTGCTGCTGCAACGGCGTCGCGGGCTCCACATGTTCGCGGGTGTGCCACAACGGCTCAGGCAACGCGCGACGGTCGAGTTTGCCGCTGGGGCTCAGGGGCATGGCATCCAGGTGCATCACCTGCGCGGGCACCATGTACTCCGGCAACTCGGCGGCCAGGGCAGCTTTGACGTCACGTTCATCCAATGGGGTGTGCGCGGTGTAGTAACCGATCAATTGCCCGTCGCGCACCAACACCACGGCCTGGGCGACGCCGTCCAGGGCCAGCAGGCGCGCTTCGATTTCTTCCGGTTCCACGCGGAACCCGCGCAGCTTGACCTGCTGGTCGAGGCGACCGAGGTATTCGAGCACACCGTCGCGGCTCCAACGCACACGGTCGCCGGTGCGATACAGGCGCGTGCCGGCTTCGCCCAGCGGGTCGGCAACGAAGCGTTCGGCGGTCAGCCCGGCACGCCCCAGGTAACCGCGCGCCAGGCCGATGCCGGCGATGCACAGCTCACCCGGCACTCCGGCGGGCAGTGGGTTGAGGTGCTCGTCGAGCACGCGGCAGATCACATTACCCAGCGGCCGACCAATCGGCGAGCGCTCGCCGTCCTCGGCCTGGCAGTGCCAATGGGTGACGTTGATCGCGGTTTCGGTCGGCCCATAGCGGTTGTGCAACTGCACCGCCGGCAACTGCGCCAACACGCGATTACGCAGCTCGGCGGGCAAGGCTTCGCCGCCGGAGAACAGGCGGCGCAGGCTGGTGCATTCGGCGGCCAGCGGCTCGTCGATAAACAGCTGCAACAGCGGCGGCACAAAGTGCAGCGTGGTCACGCCGTAGGTCTGCACCAGTTGCGCGATGCGATGTGGGTCGCGGTGTTCGCCGGGCCCAGCCAGTACCAGGCGGCAGCCGCTGATCAACGGCCAGAAGCACTCCCATACCGACACGTCAAAACTGATCGGCGCCTTCTGCATCAGCACATCGCTGGCGCCGAGCCGATAGGTGGCCTGCATCCATTGCAGGCGCTCGGCCAGAGCCCCGTGGGTGTTGCCCACGCCTTTGGGCTGGCCGGTGGAGCCGGAGGTGTAGATCACGTAAGCGAGGTTGTCGCCGTGCAGGTGCAGGCCCGGCGGCTGGGTCGGCCAGCTATCCAGGTGCAAGCTGTCCATGGCGATCACGCACACGCCCTCGGCGCTCGGCACGCGATCGAGCAGTGCGGTCTGGGTCAGCAGCAGGTGCACGCCGCTGTCCTTGAGCATGTAGGCCAGGCGCTCGGCCGGGTAGTCCGGGTCCAGTGGCACGTACGCGCCGCCGGCCTTGATGATCGCCAGCAGACCGATCAGCAACTGCGGCGAACGCTCGGCGGCGATGGCCACGCACACGTCCGGGCCGACGCCTTTGTCGCGCAGGTAATGGGCCAGGCGATTGGCCTGGGTATGCAGCTGGGCGAAGCTCAGGCTGCCGCCGTCCCACACCAGCGCGGTGGCGTCCGAGGTGTGTTGGTTGAGGGCTTCGGGCAGCCATTGTTGCGCCGGTGCGCAGGGCGCGGCGTTCCATGCCTGCTGTTCATCGTGCGGCAGCAGCGCAAGGTCGCCGAGGGCCAGGTGCGGCTGTTCGCACACGCCGTGCAGCAGGTGGATAAAGTGCTCGGCCAGACCCTGGATAGTCGCCGCCTCGAACAGTTCATCGGCGTAGTCGAACGACAGACTCAGGCGCCCGTTGCGGTCCTCTTCACTGTGCAGTTGCAGGTCGAACTTGGCCTCGCGGCTGTGCCATGGCAGCTCGTCGGCGAGCATGCCCGGCAGGCGGCGCAGCGCGCTCAAGTCCCGCTGCTGATGGTTGAACATCACCTGGAACAACCCCTGTTCGCGAGCCTGGGGGAAGGCTTCTAGGAGTTGTTCGAATGGCAGGTCCTGATGGGCCTGGGCGCCCAATGCGGTTTGGCGGGTAGCGGCCAGCAACTCATTGAACGGCAGGCGCCCATCCAGCTCGGCGCGTAGCACCAAGGTGTTGATAAAGAAGCCCACCAGGCCCTGGGTTTCCTGGCGCGGGCGGTTGGCGCTGGGCACGCCGATACGAATATCGCGCTGGCCGCTATAGCGGTAGAGCAAGGTCTGGAACGCCGCGAGCAGCAACATGAACGGCGTGGATTCATGGGTCTGGGCAGTCTGGCGAAGCGCTTCGCAGAGGCTCGCGCTCAAGCGCACGCTATGCCGCGATGCGCTGCGGCGGTGCTGGGCCGCACGTGGGTGATCGGTCGCAAGGCTCAGCACCGGGTGCTCATCGCCCAGTTGCGCCTGCCAGTACGCCAGTTGACGCGAGCCCTCACCGTCGGCCAGCCATTGGCGCTGCCAACTGCCGTAGTCGGCGTAGCTTACGGTCAAAGCTGGCAGCGTCAGGGTTTGGCCCTGAACAGCGGCCGAATACAGGCGCGCGAACTCGTCGAGCAGGATCGACAACGACCAGCCATCGGCGATGATGTGGTGCAGCGTCACCAGCAACTGGTGGTCTTCGTCGTCCAGGCGCACCAGGGTTACCCACAGCAGCGGACCTTTTTCCAGATCGAACACGGTGCGCGCTTCGTCCTCGCGAATCTGCTGCGCGCGGGCTTCACGCTCGGCGGCGGGTAAATCGCTGAGGTCGATCAGTTGCAAGTCGAACGTGACTGCGGCGTCGATGCGCTGATAGGCCTGGCCGTCGCGCTCGTAAAAGCGCGTACGCAGGGCGTCGTGGCGCTGGATCAACTGCGCGAAGCTGGCGCGCACCGCGTCTTCATCCAGTTCGCCGCGCAGGCGCAGGGCGCCGGGGATGGTGTACGCGCTGCTCTGGGGGGCGAGTTGCCAGGTGATCCACAGGCGATTCTGCGCCAGGGACTGAGGCAGTTCGTCGTGCGCAGGCAAGGCGCGGATGGCCCCTTGAGCCACCCCGCCGTCCTGTTGCAGGTGCGCGACCTGTGCGGCAAAACCCTGCAGGGTCGGTGCCTCGAACAACAGGCGCAGGTTCAGCTCCAGACCCAGGCTTTCACGCAGGCGCGCAATCACCTGGGTGGCGCTGATGGAGTTACCACCGAGCAAGAAGAAGTGGTCGTCGGCTGCCACGCTCGCGACCTGCAGTTGCTCGCACCAGATCGCGGCGATCTGGCGCTGCAGTTCGGATTCCAAGCTCGCCTCAACGGCCAACACCTGCCGATCAGGGAATTGCGCGTAACAATCGAGACTGCCATCGGCATGGCGCAGTGCGCAGGCGGCGCGCTGCACCTTGCCGCTGGAAGTCTTGGGCAAACCGCCGGGGTTGAGCAGCACCACCACACACGGCGCTTCTTGATAGGCCTCGGCCACCGCTTGACGAATCGCTTTGATCAACGCTTCGGGCGGCAGGATTTTCTGCACGCTGCGGCTGATTTCGGCGGCGATGCCGATACCTTCCAGGCCCTGATCACTGACGGCGAACGCCGCCACCCGGCCCTTGCGCACCACTTCCACTTCGCGCTCGATGGTCTGCTCGATGTCCTGGGGATAGAGGTTGTGGCCGCGCACGATCAACAGATCCTTCAGGCGACCGGTGATGTACACCTCGCCGTCGCGCCGAAAGCCCAGGTCACCGGTGCGCAACCAGGTACGCCCGGCGTGCGACACAAAAGTCTTGGCGGTGGCTTCGGGGTTACGCCAGTAGCCGTGGGCGATGCTCGGCCCGCTGGCCCAGAGTTCGCCGACGTGGTTGTCAGCCAGTTCGCGCAGGCTGTGGGGGTCGACGATCAACACCGCGTGGTCCGGCTGCGCCGTGCCGCAGCTCATGATCGCACTGCCCTGCCCTGGCTCGGCGCGGTTGGCGGCCAGTGCCGCATCGTCCACCCGCAGCGCCGGGATGCCCTGGCCACGACGGCCGCCGGCCACAAACAGCGTGGCTTCGGCCAGGCCGTAGGAGGCAAAAAAGTTGTTGGGGCTGAAGCCGCACACCGCAAATTTTTCGGCGAAGCGTTCCAGGGTATCGAGGCGGATCGGTTCGGAACCGGAATAGGCCACGCGCCAGCGGCTCAGATCGAGACGCTCCAAGGCCGACTCGCTGACCCGCTCACTGCACAAGCGATAGGCAAAGTCCGGACCGCCGCTGATGGTGCCGCCGTATTCACTGATCGCTTCCAGCCAGCGCAACGGCCGACCGAGAAAGTACGCCGGCGACATCAACACACACGGCACGCCGCTGAAAATAGGTTGCAGCAGGCCGCCGATCAGGCCCATGTCGTGGTACAGCGGCAGCCAGCTGACGATCACGTCGTCCGGGTTGAGGTCGATGCCGAAACCACGGCGGATCAGCACTTCGTTGGCCACCAGGTTGCCGTGGCTGACTTGCACGCCTTTGGGCAACGCGGTGGAACCGGAGGTGTATTGCAGAAAGGCGATATCGTCGGCTTGCAGGTCGACCGCGACCCACTGCTCAACGAGCTGCGCGTCAAGGGTGTCGACGCTCAACACCGGCGGCGCGTTGTCGAGTTGCGCCAGGCCGTCGCTCAGACTGGCGATGGTCAGCAACAGGCGCGGCTCGGCGTCGCCGATGATCGACAGCAGGCGCTCCTGATGATGGCGACGCGTGGACTCCGGCGGATAGGCCGGCACCGCGATCACCCCGGCGTACAAGCAACCAAAGAACGCTGCGACGTAGTCCGGGCCGCTGGGGAACAACAACACCGCGCGGTCGCCCAAGCTCGCCTGCGCCTGCAACGCTGCTGCGATGGTGCGGGCGCGTTGGTCCAGTTCGCGATAACTGAGCACCACGTTGTGCTCGGCCGACTCGGCGAGAAAACGCAACGCCACCTGATCCGGGGTGTGCGCGGCGCGATGTTGAAGGGACTGGACCAATGTGCGGGGAAGTTCGAAGGCGTCCATCATGGGGTTCCTGCCTGAAATCGGCTTACGGGGAAATCGGAAAAATGGGCTGCGCTCAGCCAGCGGCCAGTTGCCGCGGCGCGCCATTGCGCCAGCGCGTCAGGTGTTCCTCGGCATAACGCCGCAAACAGCGCAGCACCGCGCTTTCGTGCTGCACGATGAAGAAGTGGTGACCGTCGAACAGGTCTAGGGAAAAGCCGCTGGCGGCCTCCAATTGCCAGTCGAGCAATTGGTCGGCGCGCACGCTGTCCTGCTTGCCGCCGAACACATGGATCGGCATGCCCAGGGGCTGGCGCTCGCCATAGCTGAAACTGCCGCACAGCAGAAAATCGGCGCGCAGGATCGGCAGCATCAACTGCATCAATTCGGGGTTGACCAGGGCCTCCTCGGCGGTGCCCTGTAGTTCGCGCAGACGGGCGATCAGCTGTTCATCAGTCTTTTCAACCGCGTATTCACTGACGTCCCGACGGGCCGGCCCGGCAGTCCCGGATGCGAACAGCGCCAGCGGCGCCGGCAGATTGCGGGCGTTCAGCGCGTGGGCCAGTTCAAACGCCAGCAGACCACCCAGGCTGTGGCCGAACAAGGCGTAGGGGGTGTGCGGATCGCGGCTGATTTCCTGCGCGAGCTGCGCCGCCAGGGCCTTGATGTCGCGCTGCAAGGGCTCGTCCATGCGCATGCCGCGACCGGGCAATTCCAGTGGGCAGACCTGTAGCCAGTCCGGCAACGCACGGCGCCAGCGCACATAGACCATGGCGCTGGCGCCGGAATAGGGCAGGCAATACAGGCGCAATCGGGTCGCTGCACTCATCCCTGGAGTGCTCCGATGTGAGACACGCTGTGTGCACGATAAAAACCCATCTCGTCCTCCTGCGGGTGCTGATCCTTGGCCGCTGCGGGAACGGACCTGTCACCCATGAGAACGGACGGCCCCGGCAAATAATTAGTCGCCGGGGCAGCGCGTGAGGCACTTCACATCAAAGCGAAGAGCATAAGATTAGTTCGTCTTCTCATTTGACAATCATTATCATTCATCCTAATTTGTTGCCCGATGTGTAGGAGGCCTTAGCAAGGAAGCCCTCCCCTAACCTCTTTTGCGACAAGGTGATTTCCATGACGGAACCAGTAACCACAGGCAGGTGCGATTCACCTCTTCTTCAGGCGTTCGTCGACAATCGAACGATTCTGGTGAAGATTGCGGCACGCATTACCGGCTGCCGCTCGCGGGCCGAAGACGTCGTGCAAGATGCGTTCTTTCGCCTGCAGTCGGCGCCAACCATTACTTCATCGTTCAAAGCCCAGCTCAGTTACCTGTTCCAGATCGTGCGCAACCTGGCGATCGATCACTACCGCAAGCAGGCCCTTGAACTGAAATACTCCGGCACGGAAGAGGAAGGCTTGAATGTGGTGATTCACGGTGCTTCACCGGAAACCTCCCACATCAATTTCAATACCCTGGAAACCATCGCCGACGCCCTGACCCAACTGCCGCAGCGCACCCGCTATGCATTCGAGATGTATCGCTTGCACGGCGTGCCACAAAAGGACATCGCCAAGGAACTGGGCGTCTCGCCGACCCTGGTGAACTTTATGATTCGCGACGCGCTGGTGCACTGCCGCAAGGTGTCGGGCAGCCACAGCGATACGTTTGCGCGGCGGGTTTGAAACGCTCGATCAAGGCACCGACATCACATCGATGCGATAAGGCTCGAAAATCTTCAGCATTTCGCCGTTGTCGCGCAGGCGTTTGAGCAGCGCGGCAAACGCTGGGCCTGTGATCGGCGCTTTGGGACGCAGCAGTGCGTAGTGGTGGTAGATCTGGTCGATACGCTCCGAGACCAGGAACTGCGTGGCGGTGTCGGCATTGCGTACCATGAAATCGCTGAGGTAAGAGCGGGTCACCAGCGCAATATCGGCGCGCCCGCGGGCGACCATCAGCAGGTTGCTGTCGTGGGAATAGGTCAAGGTCGCGTTGAAGCGTTCGGCCATGAGCTTGGGATCTGGGTTGAAGTTGGCGAAGGCGTAGTGATAACCGCTGAACACCGCCAGACGCTTGCCGACCAGGTCAGCGAAATAGCTTTGGTCGCGTCCGGGCGCACTTTGAGCGACGAAGATTTCCGCGTCTTCCAAGCCCATATCGACGCTGGTATGGGGAATTTTCTGCCAGCCCCAATCGGGGTTTTCGAAGATCGCCATGTCGACCCGGCCCTGGTCGAAATCGCGGAAACGCCGGGGAATCGAAGTGGGCACCAGCACGAACTGGTACTCGGTCTGCTCGGCGTTCAACGCCTCCACCAACTGCGGCAGCAACCCAGTGTCGGCCCCCTGCTCGGGTCGCACGGTGTACGGCGGGAAATGCGCCGCGCCGATGCGCACCAATTGCGCGGCTGAAACAGGCAGCCACGCTACGGTGCCCAGTGCCGATAAAGTAAGTCCTGCAGCCAACCGCCATGGCGATAACATCAAGGCACACACCGTTCATCACTCTGATGGCAATAAGCTAGGCGTTTTTGCCTGGGGAGACAACTTTCTACCGGCAAATTAATAGCTTGCGCCTCAGTCCTCTTTCAGAACCATTAACAATGCTTCTTCCGCCAGTTGTTCGAGGGTCAGGCTGCCGCCCTCGGCACGGAACCAGGTGGTCGTCCAGGACAGCGCACCGGTCAGGAAGCGCCGGGTGATAAATACATCGCCGCGGATGTAGCCCGCCGCTTTGGCTTCATTCAACACCTGCAACCAAATCTGCTCATACACATCACGTAACGCCAGCACCTGGGCCTGCCCTTCGGCTGACAGCGAGCGCCATTCGTACACCAGCACCGCCATGGCTTCGCCGCTGCCGCCCATGATCGACTGCAATTCGCAGCGGATCAGCGCCAGCACGCGCTCGCGCACGCTGCTCGCCGCTTGCAGCGAAGCACGCATCAACGCGGTGTTGTAGTGGATGGTTTCTTCCATCACGGCCCGCAGGATCTCGTCCTTGCTCTTGAAGTGATGAAAGATGCTGCCGGACTGGATGCCCACGGCGCCGGCCAGATCGCGCACGGTGGTGCGCTCGAAACCTTTGTTGCGAAACAGGTGAGCCGCCGTCTGCAGCAACTTGCCCCGGGCGCTGTCGGGGTCGGTCAATTGGCCGCCGTCGACCATGGTGCGCATCACCTGCAGGGCTTTTTGCTCATCCATGCTTCTCTCCTCTACTGCCAGAACGTGTTGGCCGGCAATTTAGGCCGTGCCAGCCACCCAAGCAAGCGCTTGGGTAAAACTTGTCAGCGGCGTTTACAAACCAAGCGCTTGCTTGGTAGTCTCGGCCACAGCCATTCGAGGAAGGATTTCTCATGAGCAAGACCGTTCGTATCGGCTGCGCCGGCGCCTTTTGGGGCGACACCTGCACCGCCGCCGCGCAGTTGGTGCACGGCGGTGCCCTGGACTACCTGGTGTTCGACTACCTGGCGGAGGTCACGATGTCGATCCTCGCCGGCGCGCGCATGAAAGATCCCCAGGCCGGTTACGCCACGGATTTCGTTGAGGTGCTTACGCCGTTGCTGGCCGATCTCCAGCGCCAGGGCATCCGGGTGATCAGCAACGCCGGCGGCATCCACCCCCAGGCCTGCGCCGACG
Source organism: Pseudomonas sp. ARP3 (assembly GCF_001029595.1). Classification (NCBI taxonomy): domain Bacteria; kingdom Pseudomonadati; phylum Pseudomonadota; class Gammaproteobacteria; order Pseudomonadales; family Pseudomonadaceae; genus Pseudomonas; species Pseudomonas sp. ARP3. Next base: position 295,605 of record NZ_LEKF01000001.1, on the reverse strand, counting down.
CCCTGCAAGCGGCTTGCGACCATGCCCAGGTGCCCTTGAAAATCGCCGTGCTGCTGGGTGATGACCTGCAACCCCAACTGAAAAATCTGCACGGCATCACCGATATGTTCGACGGCACGTCACTGCCGCCGGTATGCGTATCGGCCAACGCCTACCTCGGCGCGCCGGGCATCGCCCAAGCCCTCGCCCTCGGAGCGGATATCGTCATCACCGGTCGGGTGGTCGACAGCGCCGTGGTCAGCGCGGCGCTGGTGCATGAATTCGGCTGGTCCTGGCACGATTACGACCGCCTCGCCCAGGCCGCCCTGGCCGGGCACATCATCGAATGCGGCGCGCAGTGTACCGGCGGCAACTTCACCGACTGGCGCGACGTGCCCGATTACGAACACATCGGTTTCCCCATCGTTGAGGTCAGCGCCGACGGCCAGTTCACCGTAAACAAAGTCGACGGCAGCGGTGGCTTGATCAGCGAACTGAGTGTGGCCGAACAACTGCTGTATGAAATCGGCGACCCGCGCGCATATGTGCTGCCGGATGTGATCTGCGATTTCAGCCAGGTCAAATTGCAGCAACAAGGCAAGCACCAGGTGCGCCTGCACGGCGCCAAAGGCTTGCCCCCGACCGACCGCTACAAGGTCAGCGCCACCTACCCGGATGGTTTTCGCTGCACCGCCAGTTGCCTGATCGCCGGGATCGACGCGGTGGCCAAAGCCGAGCGGGTCAGCCAGGCGATCATCGGCAAGACCGCCGAGTTGTTCAGCCAGCGCGGCTGGGCGCCCTTCACCGACGTGAACATCGAACTGCTGGGCAGCGAAGCGACCTACGGCGCCCACGGGCAGCGCCATGACACCCGCGAAGTGGTGGTCAAACTGGCGGTGCGCCACCCAAGCAAACAGGCGCTGGTGCTGTTTGCCCGCGAGATCGCCCAAGCGGCGACCGGCATGGCGCCGGGGCTGACCGGCATCGTCGGCGGGCGGCCGACGGTATACCCGCTGATCCGCCTGTTTTCGTTTCTGATCGACAAATCGGCCTGCGACCTGAGTATCCACTGGCAGGGCGAACGGCATACCTGTGCCCTCCCCGCCGCCCAGGCACTGGTGACACCGGCGGCACCGATCGACCCACCCAAACCCACAGGCCGCGCCGACGCCAGCGTCCCCCTGGTGAAACTGGCGGTAGCGCGCGCCGGCGACAAGGGCAATCACAGCAATATCGGTGTGATCGCCCGCGCGCCCGAGTACCTGCCCTGGATCGCCGAAACGCTGACCCCAGAAGTGGTCGTCGACTGGATGCGCCATGTGCTCGACCCCGTGCATGGTCGCGTCGAGCGGTGGTACTTGCCCGGCAGTCACAGCCTGAATTTCCTGCTGGAAAACGCCTTGGGCGGTGGTGGCATCGCCAGCCTGCGCATCGACCCCCAGGGCAAGGCTTTCGCCCAGCAACTGCTGGAAATCCCCATCGCCGTGCCGCAGCACATCGCCGATCAACTCAACTGACAGGAGCCTGGCCGTGGCCTTCGACTCGATCTTCAAAGCCGAGCTGTTCCAGGGGCACACCGTGGTGGTCACCGGTGGCGGCAGCGGCATCGGCCGTTGCACCGCCCATGAACTGGCGGCCCTCGGTGCCCGCGTGATCCTGGTGGGGCGCAAGCCGGAAAAACTCCACGCGGTCGCGGCGCAAATTGCCGAAGACGGCGGCAGCGCCCATGGCTACGCCTGCGATATTCGCGATGAAGTGGCGGTGAAGGCGCTGGTCGGCCAAATCATTGCAGAACACGGCGCAATCCACGGCTTGGTCAACAACGCCGGCGGCCAGTACCCCTCGCCCTTGGCGTCGATCAATCAGAAAGGCTTCGAAACCGTGCTGCGAACCAACCTGGTCGGCGGTTTTTTGATGGCGCGGGAGGTGTTCAACCAGTGCATGAGCACCCACGGCGGCGCCATCGTCAACATGCTTGCCGACATGTGGGGCGGCATGCCCGGCATGGGCCACTCAGGGGCGGCGCGCGCCGGTATGCATAATTTCACCAAGACTGCCGCGTTCGAGTGGGGTTACGCCGGGGTCCGGGTTAACGCCGTGGCGCCGGGTTGGATCGCCTCCAGCGGCATGGACACCTACGAAGGCGCGTTCAAGGCCGTGATCCCCACCTTGCGTGAACATGTACCGCTCAAGCGCATCGGCACCGAGTCGGAAGTCAGCGCGGCGATCGTGTTCCTGCTCAGCCCCGCCGCCGCCTTCGTCAGCGGCAGCACCCTGCGCATCGATGGCGCCGCCAGCCTTGGCAACCGGGCCTGGCCGCTGCATAAAGCGGCCATGCCGAGCGCGCCGTTCAATGGTTTTCACCGCGCGTATCTGCCCGATGTGCTCAAGGCGCAGGACTGACGCCATGCCGACAATAATCAGCCAGATCGACCCGCACAGCCCGGCGTTCGCCCAGAACCGCGCGGCGCTGCTCGCCAGCATCGAGCACCTGCGCCAGCTGGAAAATGCCCTGCTCGACAAGGCTCAGACAGCCAAGGCCAAGTTCGAGCAGCGCGGCCAGTTGCTGCCGCGCGAGCGCCTCAGTGCGTTGCTGGACCCAGGCGCGCCGTTCCTGGAACTGGCCAGCCTGGCCGGCTACAAGCTGCACGATGACAAGGACGGTAGCGCCGCCGGCGGTGGCTTGATCGCCGGCATCGGTTACGTCAGCGGTGTGCGGGTGCTGGTGGTGGCCAATAACAGTGCGATCAAGGGCGGCACCATTTCTCCTTCGGGCTTGAAGAAATCCCTGCGCCTGCAACAGATCGCCATGGAGAACAAACTGCCGGTGGTGACCCTGGCCGAGAGCGGCGGCGCCAACCTCAACTACGCCGCCGAGATTTTCGTTGAAGGCGCACGCAGCTTTGCCAACCAGGCGCGCATGTCGGCCATGGGCTTGCCGCAGATCACCGTGGTGCATGGCTCGGCCACGGCCGGCGGCGCCTACCAGCCTGGGTTGTCGGATTACGTGGTGGTGGTGCGCGGCAAGGCCAAACTGTTTCTCGCCGGGCCGCCGCTGCTCAAGGCCGCCACCGGTGAAGTGGCCACGGACGAGGAATTAGGCGGTGCCCAGATGCACGCGCACGTAGCCGGCACCGCCGAATACCTGGCAGAAAACGATGCCGACGGCCTGCGCATCGTGCGTGAGATCGTCAGCCTGCTGCCGTGGAACGCGCACCTGCCGCCGACGCCGTCGCGTGCCTTCGCCGAGCCGCTGTACCCCATCGACGAGTTGCTCGGGCTGATCCCCGCTGACGCCAAAAAACCCTACGACGTGCGCGAAATCCTCGCGCGCCTGGCCGACGGCTCGCAGTTCCTCGAATTCAAAAGCGAGTTCGACCCGCACACGGTGTGCGGCCACCTGCATATTCACGGCCACGCGGTGGGAGTGATCGGCAATAACGGCCCGATTACGCCCAAGGGCGCGAGCAAGGCCGCGCAGTTTATCCAACTGTGCGACCAGAGCCGCACGGCGCTGCTGTTTCTGCACAACACCACGGGGTTTATGGTCGGCACCGAGTCGGAGCAGCAAGGGGTGATCAAGCACGGCGCGAAGATGATCCAGGCGGTGGCCAACGCACGGGTGCCTAAACTCACGGTGGTGGTTGGCGGTTCCTATGGCGCCGGCAACTATGCAATGTGCGGTCGCGGCTTGGACCCGCGCTTTATCTTCGCCTGGCCAAACAGCCGCACCGCTGTGATGGGTGGTGCGCAGGCGGGCAAGGTGCTGCGTATCGTCACCGAGGCCAAGCAGTTGAAGGACGGCCTGGTGCCCGACCCAAAGGTGCTGGACATGCTGGAGCAGGTCACCGCACAGAAACTCGACAGCCAATCCACCGCGCTCTACGGCAGCGCCAATGTGTGGGATGACGGGCTGATCGATCCACGGGATACCCGCACCGTGCTGGGGTTTGTGCTGGATATCTGCCATGAGGCCGAGGCTCGACAGCTACAGCCGAACAGCTTCGGTGTGGCGCGTTTCTAACAGGAGAACAATAAAAATGATCTTCACCCAGGAACATCAGGAACTGCGCCGCACCGTGCGCGCCTTCGTCGACCGCGAGATCAACCCCCATGTGGACGAATGGGAGAAAGCCGGGCGTTTTCCCATCCACGAGGTTTTCCGCAAGGCCGGCGACCTCGGCCTGCTGGGCATTTCCAAACCGGAACGCTTCGGCGGCATGGGCCTGGACTACAGCTACTCGATTGTGGCCGCTGAAGAGTTCGGCACCATCCGTTGCGGCGGCATCCCCATGGCCATCGGCGTGCAGACCGACATGTGCACCCCCGCCCTCGCCCGCTTCGGTTCCGACGAGTTGCGCGACGAATTCCTGCGCCCGGCCATCAGCGGAGAACAGGTCGGCTGCATCGGCGTCTCGGAAACCGGCGCCGGTTCCGATGTGGCCGGGCTCAAGACCCACGCGCGCAAGGATGGCGGCGACTACGTGATCAACGGCAGCAAAATGTGGATCACCAACTCCCCCAGCGCCGATTTTATCTGCCTGCTGGCCAACACCTCCGACGACAAACCGCACATCAACAAGTCGCTGATCATGGTGCCGATGAACACCCCCGGCGTGAGCCTCAGCCCGCCCCTGGAAAAACTCGGCATGCACAGCTCCGAGACGGCCCAAGTGTTCTTCGACAACGTGCGCGTGCCGCAACGCAACCGCATTGGTCAGGAGGGCGCGGGCTTCATGATGCAAATGCTGCAATTCCAGGAAGAACGCCTGTTTGGCGCGGCCAATATGATCAAGGGCCTGGAGTACTGCATCGACAGCACCATCGCCTACTGCAAGGAACGCCACACCTTCGGCAAAGCACTGATCGACAACCAGGTGATTCACTTTCGCCTGGCGGAACTGGCCACCGAAATCGAATGCCTGCGCGCACTGGTGTACCAGGCCACCGAGCAGTACATCAAAGGCCAGGACGTGACGCGGCTGGCCTCCATGGCCAAGCTCAAGGCCGGGCGCCTGGGCCGCGAAGTCAGCGACAGTTGCCTGCAATACTGGGGGGGCATGGGCTTTATGTGGGACAACCCGGTGGCGCGGGCGTATCGCGATGTGCGCCTGGTGTCGATTGGCGGCGGCGCCGACGAAATCATGCTGGGCATCATCTGCAAACTGATGGGCACCCTGCCGGGGAAAAAGCCATGAACACCCTGTTGCTGGAAGCCCACAACGGTGTGCTGCACATCACCCTCAACCGCCCACAGAGCCGCAACGCCATGAGCCTGCAGATGGTCAACGAACTGCGCACGGTGCTGGCGCAGCTCGACAGCCAGGTGCGTGCCGTGGTGATCAGCGGCGCGGGCGGGCACTTTTGCGCAGGGGCCGACGTGAAGGATCTGGTCAGTGCGGGCGATCAATTGCAGGCGCTGAACCGCGCATTCGGCACCTTGCTGCAAGAGGTGCAAGCCACACCACGCGTGGTGATCGTGGTGCTGCAAGGCGCCGTGCTGGGCGGCGGGTTCGGCCTGGCCTGCGTAAGCGACATTGCGATTGCCGATCACCAGGCACAGTTCGGTTTGCCGGAGACCAGCCTGGGGGTACTGCCGGCACAGATCGCACCGTTTGTGGTCAAGCGCATTGGCCTGACCCAGGCGCGGCGGCTGGCGCTGACCGCCGCACGCTTCGATGGCGTCCAAGCGCAACGCTTGGGCCTGGTGCATTTTGTCGAGCGCGACCCCCAGGCCCTGGCCGAGCGTGTGGATGAGGTGCTGGGCCAGGTCTTGCAATGCGCGCCGGGGGCCAATGCACAAACCAAAGCCTTGTTGCTGGCCAGCGTCGATCAGCCGTTGGAGCCGTTGCTGGATCAAGCGGCGCAGTGGTTTGCCGAGGCGGTGGTCAGTGCAGAAGGCATTGAGGGGACACAGGCTTTTGTACACAAGCGCAAGCCTGGGTGGTGCAAATGACGCCAGCCCCAGGGACTGGTTCCAAATGTGGGAGGGGGCTCGTCCCCGATAAGGCCAGAACAAACAGCGCATAACCAAGGGACCTTCCAATGCCCACATTCAGCAAAATCCTGATCGCCAATCGCGGCGAGATCGCCTGTCGCATCCAGCGCACGGCCCAGGCCCTGGGCTATCGCACCGTGGCGGTATACAGCGATGCCGACGCCGACGCCCTGCATGTGCAGATGGCCGACGAAGCCGTGCACATCGGCCCCGCCGCGGTGCAGCTGTCCTACCTCAATATCCCGGCGATCCTTGATGCCGCGCATAAAACCGGCGCTGACGCGGTGCACCCCGGCTACGGCTTTCTCTCGGAAAACCCCGACTTCGCCCGCGCCTGCCAACACGCCGGGCTCACCTTTATCGGCCCCAGCGCCGAAGCGATCGAGCTGATGGGCAGCAAACGCCTGTCCAAGCTGGCCATGCTGGAGGCCGGCGTGCCGTGCATCGCGGGCTACCAGGGCGCCGATCAGGATGACGCGACCCTGCAACGCCACGCCGAACGCATCGGCTACCCGTTGATGATCAAGGCCAGTGCCGGCGGCGGTGGGCGTGGCATGCGCCTGGTCCATCAACAGGATCAATTGCTGGCGCAATTGCGTACGGCACGCTCCGAAGCGCTCAACGCCTTCGGCAGCGCCGAGCTGATTCTGGAACAGGCGCTGATTGAGCCGCGTCACGTCGAAATCCAAGTGTTCGGCGACCGTCACGGCCAGCTGATATACCTGGGCGAGCGCGACTGCTCGGTGCAACGCCGCCATCAGAAAATCATCGAAGAAGCGCCCTGCCCAGTGATGACGCCCGACCTGCGCCAGGCCATGGGCGAGGCCGCGCTCAAGGCTGGGCGCGCGGTGAACTACGTGGGCGCCGGCACCGTGGAGTTTCTGCTCGACCGCGACGGGCGCTTTTACTTCCTGGAAATGAACACCCGCCTGCAAGTGGAGCACCCGGTCACCGAGCTGATCACCGGGCTCGACCTGGTGGCCTGGCAACTGCAGGTCGCCGCCGGCCAGCCACTGCCACTGACCCAAGCCGACGTGACCCTGACCGGGCATGCCATGGAAGTGCGCTTGTACGCTGAAGACCCGGCCCAGGGCTTCCTGCCGCAGACCGGCGACGTGCTGCGCTGGCAACCGGCCGCCGCTGTACGGGTTGACCACGGCGTGCTGGAAGGCCAGCCCATCAGCCCGTTCTATGACGCGATGCTGGGCAAGATCATCGCCCACGGCGCCACCCGCGAAGAAGCACGGCGCAAACTGCTGCGCGCGGTGCAAGACACGCTGCTGCTGGGGGTGACCAGCAATCAACGGCTGCTGGCCGAGGTACTTGAACATCCGGACTTTGTACGCGGGGACTTCAGCACTGGGTTTATCCCCCGGTATTTCAACGCGATCGCCCCCTACGCGGCCACTGACGAACAATTAGCCGTCGCCGCCGCATTGTTCTACCAGCACAGTGCCGCGCGGCATCGTCCCGGTTTGTCCGGGTGGTGCAACAACGCCAGCGCAGCCACGAGTTATCGCTTGCTGGTCAACGACAGGGTGCACGGGATCAGCGTCAGCGTGTCGGCCGATAACGCCCTTTGCATCAACGGCATCGATATCCGGCCGCTCGGGCTCGACGACCGCCACTTCATCCTGGTCATCGATGGCATTCGTCGCCGCCTCGCCTATCACCTCGATGGCAGCCGGTTGTGGCTGCCGGGGCTGACGGTGGTCGACGTGACCCAGCAGGTTGCCCAGCGCCAGGACGACGCCGGCAGCGGTACGCTCAAGGCGCCGATGGATGGGGCAATCGTCGACGTGTGTGTGGGCGTCGGTGACCGTGTGCGCAAAGGCCAACTGCTGCTGGTGCTGGAGGCCATGAAGATGGAGCATCCGCTCAAGGCCGGGGTTGAGGGCGTGGTCAAGGGCATACAGGTGATGACGGGCGATCAGGTTCGCAATCGCCAGATTCTGCTGGAGATCGAATAAACCCTGGCTCTCCTGGAAAAAACAGCGCGGAACTACAGGGGCCGTCTACGCTCTATCCCCCAGGACGGGAAGAGTACGGGAACCTGCACCATGCCTCATTGGCTGATTATTGACCTTGAAGCCACGACGGATGAAGGCGGCTGGCCCGTGACGGAAATGGAAGTCATCGAGATCGGCGCGAGCCTAGTCAACCGCCAGGGCCGCGAAGTGGATCATTTCCAGCGCTTTGTGCGCCCGCAGCGCCGCCCGTTGCTGACGCCGTTCTGCCGCCAGCTTACCCATATCACCCAGGCCAATATCGACGCGGCAACCCCGTTGAACGAGGTGTGGCCGCTGTTCGAACGCTGGCTGGGCCAGCATCGTACGCGCCTGGAAGGCTGGGCCAGTTGGGGCGACTACGACCGCCAGCAACTGGAACTGGAGTGGCAGCGCCATGGCCTGGACAGCGCCCTGGCCCACACGCCCCATATCAACCTCAAGCAGCGCTTCGCCAAGGCCCGACGCCTGGACAAGCCGCTGGGGCTCAACGGCGCGCTGCAACTGGCGGGGATGCAGTTCCATGGCCAGCAGCACCGGGCACTGGAAGACGCGCGCAACACTGCCCGCCTGCTACCGCTGATTTTACCGGTCTAGGCAGCCTCGCAAGGCTTGGGCATACTGGCCAACCTTTTCCATAACGCTGCCCTCGCTTCGACAGGGAAGGCAACTTTTTCCGAGGATTCGCCCATGTTCAAAGTCAACGAGTACTTCGACGGCACCGTCAAGTCGATCGCGTTCGGCACCGCTGAAGGTCCGGCGACCATCGGTGTGATGGCCCCGGGTGAATATGAGTTCGGCACTGCCCAGCGTGAAATCATGCACGTCGTCTCCGGCGCGCTGACCGTGAAACTGCCGGATGCCAGCGAGTGGCAGACCTTCTCCGCCGGCAGCCAGTTCAACGTACCGGCCAACAGCAAATTCCAGCTGAAGGTCGAGGTCGACACCGCTTACCTGTGCGAATACCGCGGCTAAGGTTTCAGCCAGGCAAAAAAATGCCCGTTTCCTAGAAGGAGACGGGCATTTTTTATGGGCGATGGATTATTCGAGGATCGTCACCGGCATGCCGACTTCCAGATGACCCACGCCATCGTTGACCAGGTTCTGGCCGAACATCGCGCCATCCTCGGTCTTGCGATAGCCATTCAAAGTGGCGAAGGGTTCACGGTCGGCGCTGCGCTCGCCGGTGCGCGGGTCGATGGTGGTGAGGATGCAGCGCGCGCACGGTTTGACCACCCGGAACTCCACGTCGCCGATGCGCAGGCGCTTCCAGCCGTCTTCGGCAAACGCGTCGGCGCCTTCGATCACCAGGTTGGGGCGAAAGCGCAGCATCTCCATGGGGCGGCCGACCTTCTCGGACAGGTCTTCCAGGGAGGCCTGGCCGATCAGCAGCAAGGGATAACCGTCGGCCAGCGCCACCTGGTCATCGTCGCGGCCATAACCGGACTGAGTGGTGCGCGCCCGCTTGAGCGGCATGTGCACCAACCGGGTCGGCGCGCCGACAAACTCGCTGACCCACGCGGCGGCTGCGTCGCCGGCATCCGGCAGGCGCGGGGTGTCGCGCCAGATGGTCACGCCGCGCAACGCAGCGTCTTCGTCGGGCAATGGGACGTCAAGGGAGGTATGGCCAGGCGATCTCAGGGTCAGGCCACCGGCGTTGTTCCACAAGGCCGACAGCTGGCTCATCTTGGTGACGGCGCGTTGCGTCAGGAAGCGCCCACTGGCCTCGTCCACCAGCATCCAGCGTCGATCCCCGTCCAACCCGAGCTTATCCAGGCCGCTGTGTTGCAACGATTCGGCCTTGCCGGATTTCAAGGGGTAACGGTACAACGCGCTGAGACGAAGCATGGCTCTGCATTCCTGAGGGGCAAAGCCATCACCCTAAGGTCAAGCTGGCTGTTCGTCCAGCATCAGTCGCTGGCGCACCACATCCACCAGTTTGTCAGGCTGGAACTTGGACAGGAAATTGTCGCAGCCGACCTTCTTCACCATCGATTCGTTGAAGCTACCCGACAGCGAGGTGTGCAGCACCACATACAGTTTGCGCAGGCGCGGGTCGTTGCGGATCTCGGTGGTGAGACGGTAGCCGTCCATTTCCGGCATTTCGGCGTCGGTGAAGATCATCAATAGTTTGTCGGTCATCACGTGACCGGCGTCGGCCCACGACTTGAGCATGTTCAGCGCTTTGAGGCCATCACTGGCGATGTGCATTTTCACGCCCAACTGGCCGAGGGTGTCACGCAGCTGCGACAGCGCCACGTTGGAGTCGTCCACCAGCAGCACTTCGCGGCCACGGGCGCGTTCGAGCACTGGGTCTTCGAGTTTTTCCCGGGAGACCTTGGCGTTGTACGGCACGATCTCGGCGAGGACTTTTTCCACGTCGATGATTTCCACCAACTGGTCGTCGACCTTGCTGATGGCGGTGAGGTAATGCTGGCGACCGGCGCTGGTCGGAGGTGGCAGGATGGCTTCCCAGTTCATGTTGACGATGCGGTCCACACCGCCCACCAGGAACGCCTGCACCGAGCGGTTGTACTCGGTGACAATGATGGTGCTGTTCGGGCCCGGCACCAGCGGGCGCATGCCGATGGCTTGGGACAGGTCGATCACCGGCAGGGTCTGGCCGCGCAGGTTGACCACGCCACACACAAACGGATGGCGCTGGGGCATCAGCGTGAGCTTGGGCAATTGCAGGACTTCCTGCACCTTGAACACGTTAATGGCGAACAACTGCCGCCCGGCCAGGCGAAACATGAGGATCTCTAGGCGATTCTCACCCACCAGTTGCGTGCGTTGATCTACCGTGTCGAGAATGCCGGCCATTGGAAGCTCCTGATATGCGCGGGTAAGTGCTGCGCGTAGGGGTTGTGCAGTTCACTAAGCTGTTTATCGGCGGCAAGCGCCAGATCTTGACCCCGTTAAAATGCCACGTAAATTAATTGATGTCACACTGACATCATGCTTTACTGGCCGCGCTGCTTCATAAGCGGGCAAGACGGCATTGCGCGACACACAAATCGACGCAAGGTTCCCGCTTGTAAGGGATTCCCCTATGCGCAATCAGGTCCAACCTGATATTCGCAATATCTAATAGCCATTAATGTGACGCCATTCTCATTGCATGAATGGAGTCAGGCTTTTGTTCGCCATCCCAAGTCCTCGCCCGCTGGGTGTTTCAGACATTTACGTCGCGGCAACTGAAGGTGTGCAACTGGGCCTGCTCACGAGGGCTTGGCAGCGCCCTTGCAGTCATTTCAATAAACTTCCTACCAAAAGCTCAGAAGTAACCTACAAGCAAGAGCAATATTTCAGCGCTAGCTTTAAGCCATTGACCCGCAGCGACATCTCATCGCCCGATTCCATATTGTGGAGACTTGCATGATGAACGACGGTAAAGAGTGGCAGCTCGCACTTTCGGCGTTTCTGCTGGAGGCTGAAAAACTGTTGAACCGGTCAGAGGAATGCCTGAGCCATCTGCATCTGATTCGTAACGACAGCGACGCCATCGACTGCATGACACTCAGCCTGGCCAAGCTCGCGGAACAGGCCGACACCCTGGCGCTGCAAGCCATCAGCGAATTTTCCGGACATATCCACGGCCTGATTGCCAACGCTGAAAACCCGTTGCAATTGCACGACCAGGCGCTGGACGCGCTGCATGACTGCCTGACTTTACTGGCCTGGCAATTAGAACTGATCGACACCAAAACCGGTCAGTTGGCGTTGGATGAAACCGAGCAAACCACGTTGATTGCGACGGTCAGCCTGCAAATCCCGCAAAAGGGCTTCACCTATAAACCGCAGCAACGTTTGCATCACGCCTCTTGAGCGATTGGCAGGTCGTATTTCGCAACGCAACTTATCTAAAAACGACAGGCGTTAACGATTCCATCATCTATAACGTCCATTAACGTTACAACTTCGTTTAAATAGTAAAACTTCCCATGCTTCACACGCTGATATCACCCACTACATCCCCTCGTTTAATTGGTCGGCACAGCACGGTGTCAGGCGACCAACGGTTACAGGGGTGTTACTATGCGTCGCTCGAAGTCATTCAACTTCCTGTATATAAACGATTCGGCCACGCACGCCAGACTGAGCCCCGTCAGACGTGACCGGACTTCCCGCAGCGAACCTTCATTGGCTCCATCCGCTATGTACGCCAGCCTCAAGTCACTCCTCGCCAGGTCCGTGCCCCGCAGCCATGCTCGCCGCCTGACCCTTGGCCTGTGCCTTGCCTCGTTGCTGATCAGTCTGTGGGCCTACAGCGAGTCCGCGCCGTTGCCACTGACGGTGTTGCTGCTCAACCTAGCCACCCTGATGGTGGTGGGTCTGCAACAATGGCGCTCACGTAAATCCATCCGCTTCCAGCCCCAAGAATTGGCCGATCGTCTGTTGCAAGTGCAGGAAAACGAACGCCATCGCCTCAGTCGCGAACTGCACGACGATATCGGCCAACTGCTCACCGCCGCCAAACTGCAAAGCGAATGGCTCAAGCGTCGCCTGCCGGATGACCTGCAAGACCAATGCACGATGCTGTGCAACACCCTGAACGAAACCCTGGCCAAGGTGCGCGATGTGTCTGCCATCCTCAACCCCCGGCAACTGACCAGCCTGGGCCTGGAAGCCAGCCTGCGCGCGCACCTACTCAAAACCCTGGAAAACAGCCCCGTTCACTGGAGCCTGGAATGCCGGCAACGCCTCACCGGCATCCCGGAAGAAATGGCCGTAGCGGCGTTTCGCATTACCCAGGAAGCGGTGACCAACATGCTGCGCCACGCCCAGGCCCAGAACCTGCTGGTGCGCCTGCAACGCCTGCCCGAAGGGTTATCGCTGACAATTCGCGATGACGGCCGTGGCTTCGCGCCGGCGAGCAACCCAGTCCGTGAAGGTCAGCGAGGCATGGCAGGCATGGTCGAACGTATCGAACAACTGGGTGGCACGCTGTCCGTCAGCAGCCAGCCCGGGCAAGGCACGCGCATCGACGCACTTTTTCCCTGGGCGCCGCGCGCCCTCGAACGGGCCAACTCCCCTAAGGTTCTCGAGTGACCTGCACATTACTTCTAGTGGATGACCATGCACTGATCAGGGCCGGCGTGCGTGCCCTGATCCAGGATATTCCCGGCTACACCGTGATCGGCGAAGCCAACGATGGGGCACAGTTACTTGAGCAGTTCCACGCATTGCAACCGGACATGGTGCTGCTGGACCTGTCGATGAAGCACACCGGCGGCCTGGACGCCTTGCAGCAACTCAAGGCCGCCTACCCGCGCTGCAAGGTGCTGATCCTGTCGATGCACACCGACCCGCAACTGATCATGTGCGCGCTGGAGGCCGGCGCCCATGGCTACCTGCTCAAGGACACCACGGCCAACGAGCTGGAACACGCCCTGCGAGCCCTGTGCAATAACGAGCGCTACCTGAGCCCGGCGATCGCCCATACCGTGATCAACCAGGCGCTGGTACGCAGCCAAGGGCCCACTGCGTCGTCCGGCTACGGCCACAAACTCACGGCACGGCAGTTGGAAATCCTGCGCCTGATCGTGCGCGGCAAGTCCACGCGTGAGATCGCCCACGGCCTGGGCCTGAGCATCAAAACCGTGGAAGCTCACCGTTCGCAAATCATGAAGCGCTTGCAGATATTCGACGTGGCGGGGCTGGTGCTATTCGCGGTGCGCGAGCAGATCATCAGCCTGGACGACTAGGGGCGAACCCAGCGGCAAATGCACGCGCAAGGCCTTGGGCAGGGCTTCGAAACGCAGGTCGTCGCCCTGGAGCGGTTCACCATCCAGGTTGATGTACAGCCCTTCGGCCTTTTTGATCTGCACCCAGGGCAGCCGCGCGCGGACGAACATGTTGTCCAGGCCCCAGCCATTGCTCATCAGTTCGCGCAAAGTACCGACCACTTCCTGGGGTGCCGGTAGGATACTGACATCGAGCAACCCATCATCGGCCATCGCCTCCGGGCACAGCGCATGCCCGCCGCCGGCCTGGCGACCGTTGCCGATACCCAGCGCCAGCATCTCGCCCTTCCACTGGAAACCCGGGCCTTCCAACTCCCCATAGGCGGCCTTCAACTCGCTGAAACGCGTCAGACCGGTAAACAGGTACGCCGCCCCCCCGAGGATTTTTTTCAGGTCTTCGGAGGTATTGGCGGTGACCTGGCTGCCGAAACCGCCGGTGGCCATGTTGAGGAAAATCTGCCCGCCAACCTGGCCGAGGTCGATCGCCCGCGGCGCCACATCCAGCAGCGCCAGGGCCTGGGCCGGCTCCAGCGGTACGCCGGCGGCCTTGGCGAAATCATTGGCGGTGCCCAGGGGCATCAGCACCAGGCTGGCATCGGCTTTGGCCTGGGCCATCGCTTCAGCCACGTCGCGCAAGGTGCCGTCGCCGCCGCCGGCAATGATGTGGGTATAACCGTCGTCGAGGGCCTCCCTGACCAGACGCTGTGCATCACCGCCCTCCCACGTTACCCGCACCGCCAACTCCCAACCCTGCTCACGCCGGGCCAGCACGGCGCTGCGCACGTCCTCGTTGAGGGCTTGCTTGCCGTGGAGGATCAACAGTGCCTTGGGGGTGCTCATGCAGGGAATCTCCTGATTCAAAGGTGCTTGAAGGATGTGGACCTTGGCAGAGGAGAAAAAAGTCAGTGGGATTGGAAATTAATTGGGCGGCAGAGTGCTATCCGTCGCAAACACGACGACTCATAACGGCGTACCACCGATGGCAATCAGCTCTTATGCAACTTACTCATCAACTGCGCCTCAGCCTGGGTCAAGCCGCACGACTGGGTCAGGTCATCCACCGTCGCGCCCATCCCCACCAGCTTTGCCGCTTGGGCAAACGACAGGTTGGCGGGATCGCGCTGCTCCAACTGCTCCAGCTTGTCGGGCATCGGTGCGAGGATCGCGCGCAGCTCATGCACCTCATCCCCGACCCGCACGGCACTCTTTTGGTAATGGTCGACGCGCTTAACCAGCTCCACGATGCGTCGGTCACGCACCGCATCGCGCTCGGCCTGCTGCAACGCCAATTCGCGCTGCCGAGCCATGTAGCGCAGCAGAAACCCCAGGGTCCCGGCCCACAACAGGGCCAGGACGATCACCGCGACCTCAAGGAACAATCAAATGCTCTCCAGTTCCGACCATTCTTCTTCGCTCATCATTTTGTCCAGCTCAACCAGAATCAACAGTTCGTTGTTCTTGTTGCACACGCCCTGGATAAACTTGGCCGACTCTTCGTTGCCCACGTTCGGCGCAGTTTCCACTTCCGATTGGCGCAGGTAGACCACCTCGGCGACGCTATCGACCAGGATACCAACCACTTGCTTGTCGGCTTCGATGATGACGATGCGCGTGTTGTCAGTAACTTCGGCGGTATCCAGGCCGAAACGCTGGCGCGTATCGATCACGGTCACCACGTTGCCACGCAGGTTGATGATACCCAGCACGTAGCTAGGAGCACCCGGGACCGGGGCGATCTCGGTATAGCGCAGCACTTCCTGCACACGCATCACGTTGATACCGTAGGTCTCGTTGTCCAGCTTGAAGGTTACCCATTGCAGAATCGGATCGTCCGAGCCTTTTTGTGCAGATGCTGACATATTCATACCCATGACCCCTTCAAATGCCGTTGGATACGGCGTGTGTGCTTCATTCGCCAACCGCACACCCGTGCGGCCGGCGTGTTCAATCAACTGCGTTTGTTACCGGGCATCGACTTGACGGCGCCGCTGGCGATCAACTCGGCCAGTTCGGCGACGTCGAGCAACGCGCACATGTGTTCGATCACGGTGCCGGCCAGCCAAGGCCGCTGGCCCCGGTGGCTGCGCCATTTGATTTCGTTCGGGTCCAGGCGCAGCGAGCGGCTGACCTGATGCACCGCCAGCCCCCACTCGTAGCCCTGAACGGAAATAACGTATTGCAGGCCCTCGCGGAAATCGTCGCGGTAGCGGTCGGGCATCACCCAGCGCGCAGTGTCCAATACCTTGAGGTTGCCGGCCTGGCTGGGCAGGATGCCGAGGAACCACTCCGGCTGGCCGAACAGCGGCGTCAGCTCGTGACCTTCCAAAGAGTAGATCGAACCCAGGCACACCAGCGGCACCGCCAGGGTCAACCCGGCGACATCGAACAGCAGGCATTCGAAAGGCTCGGCGGCCCACGCCGGACGGTCATCGCCGCTCACCGGCGGCGGCGTGATGCTCGGCGGCAGGTGCACGTCCACCACCGGCTCGATCACCACGGGCGCCGCCACCAACGGTTCCGCCGCCACAGGCTCCGCCACTACGGGTACGACCGGCGCGACAATCGGCGCTACGATCCGGGCGTCTCGGGCCTGCTCTTCCAGCACCGCCAGTTGGAATTCATCCAGCGTACTGCTGGGCTCAACCACCGGCTCCAGCACCAGAATCGGTTCCGGCAGCACCTCATCGGTGGCTTCCTGCAACAGGGCATCCAGGTAGGATTCCAGGGCCAGTTGCGGCCGGGTCTTGGTCTTGAGTTCGACAGGACGGTTCATCATGCCACCTGCGCCACGAGTTGCTGGGACAGCAAGTGTTTGAGCAACGCACGGTAGGCCATCACGCCACGACTCTTGCCATCGAACTGCGACGGCGTGAGCCCTGCGCGGCTGGCGTCACGCAGGCGCGTATCCACCGGAATGTAGCCTTGCCAGATGGTGTCCGGGTAGGCGTCGCGCAATACCCGCAGGGTGCCCAGCGACGCCTGGGTGCGGCGGTCGAACAGGGTCGGCACGATGCTGAACGGCAGCGGCTGTTTGCGCGAGCGATTGATCATCGCCAGGGTGCTGACCATACGCTCAAGGCCTTTGACAGCCAGGTGCTCGGTCTGCACCGGGATCACCAGTTGCTGGCTGGCGGCCAGCGCGTTGACCATCAGCACGCCCAGCAGCGGCGGGCTGTCGATAATGGCGTAGTCAAAGTCCTGCCACAGTTGCGCCAGGGTCTTGGCGATCACCAGGCCCAGGCCGCTCTGCCCTGGCGACTGACGCTCAAGGGTGGCCAGCGCGGTACTGGAAGGCAGCAGGGAAATGCTCTCATTGCTGGTGGGCAACAGCAGTTGCCCGGGCAGGTCGCCAGGCACGTTGCCCTTGTGCAGGAACAGGTCAAAGCAGCTGTGTTCCAGCGCATCCGGGTCGTAGCCGAAATAGCTGGTCATCGAGCCGTGGGGGTCCAAGTCCACCACGACCACACGCTTGCCCGCCTCGGCCAGCAAACCGGCCAGAGCGATGGAGGTGGTGGTCTTGCCGACTCCACCTTTTTGATTGGCAACTGCCCAGACTCTCATTCGGATGATTCCTCCCGGCAGGCACAGGCGCGACCGAGACATTGCATAACGTTATTGAGCCGGTGACGGAGAATTGACGGCACTCTGACCCACCGGCGGCTTAACCGCTGGCGGTGCAGTTTGTGTGCCAGCACGCCTCAAGGCCGCATCCGGTGTTGCATTGGCGGTGCCGGTGCCGGTCAGGCTGCGGCGCACATCCAGGTTGCGCGACACCACCAGCACTACCCGACGGTTGCGCGCGCGCCCTTCCAGCGTGGCGTTATTGGCCACTGGCTGGAATTCGCCATAGCCCACCGACGCCAGGCGCCCGGGGTTCACACCCTGCATCGCCAGCATGCGCACGATGCTCGCCGCGCGGGCCGAGGACAGTTCCCAGTTGGTAGGGTACTGCGCGGTGCTGATCGGAATATTGTCGGTAAAACCTTCGACATGAATCGGGTTCTCGAACGGCTTAAGGATCGCCGCCACTTTGTCGATGATGGTGAACGCCTGGTCGCTGGGCATCGCATCGGCGCTGGCGAACAACAGGCTGGAATTCAGCTCGATCTCGACCCACAACTCATTGCCGCGCACGGTCATCTGGTTGGAACTGATCAGGTCGCCAAACGCCGCGCTGATGTCATCGGCGATGCTTTTCAACGGGTCGCTGGTTCCGCCCACGCCGGCGGCGGTCTCATCGCTGTCGTGGACCAGCGGCTTGGCCGGGGTCACGGTGCGGGGCCGCTCTTCGCCGATGGGAATCGGCTTGAGCGAACGGTCGGCGTCGTTGAACACCCCGATCAGCGCTTGGGAAATCACTTTGTACTTGCCTTCGTTGATCGACGAGATGGAGTACATCACCACGAAAAACGCGAACAGCAGGGTGATGAAGTCCGCGTAGGACACCAGCCAGCGTTCATGGTTGACGTGTTCTTCAGGCTCGCGACGGCGACGGCTCACAACCCATACCTCCCATCAATCCATGAAGCCCTGGAGCTTCAATTCGATGGAGCGCGGGTTCTCGCCCTCGGCAATCGACAGCAGACCTTCGAGCAACATTTCGCGGTACCGCGACTGGCGCGTGGCAATCGATTTGAGCTTGCTGGCCACCGGCAGCAACACCAGGTTGGCGCTCGCCACGCCGTAGATGGTGGCGACAAAGGCCACGGCAATGCCGCTGCCCAATTGCGACGGATCGGCCAGGTTGCCCATCACATGGATCAGGCCCATCACCGCACCGATGATGCCGATGGTCGGCGCGTAGCCGCCCATGCTTTCAAAGACTTTGGCGGCATTGATATCGCGGCTTTCCTGGGTGTAGAAATCCACCTCAAGGATGCTGCGGATCGCTTCCGGCTCGGCGCCGTCCACCAGCAACTGCAAGCCTTTGCGCGCGTAGCTGTCAGGCTCGGCATCGGCCACGCCTTCCAGGCCCAGCAGGCCTTCCTTGCGTGCGGTGAGGCTCCAGTTGACCACGCGATCGATGCCACCGGCCAAGTCCACACGGGGCGGGAAAATAATCCAGATCAGGATCTGCATGGCGCGCTTGAACGAACTCAACGGCGATTGCAGCAACGCGGCGCCCACCGTGCCGCCGATCACGATCAGCGCCGCTGGGCCGTTGGCCAGGGCGCCCAGGTGGCCGCCCTCCAGGTAGTTGCCGCCGATGATGGCGACAAATGCCATGGTGATGCCAATCAGACTCAAGACATCCATCAGAGGCAGGCCTCCACCAGATGCTTGCCGATGTCATCCAGGCTGTAGACGGCGTCGGCCAGGTTGGCTTTGACGATGGCCATGGGCATGCCATAGATCACGCAGCTGGCTTCGTCCTGGGCCCAGATCGCGCTACCGCCCTGCTTGAGCAGGCGCGCGCCTTCGCGGCCGTCGGCGCCCATGCCGGTCAGGACCACCGCCAGAACTTTGTCGCCGTAAGACTTAGCGGCCGAACCAAAGGTGATGTCCACGCAGGGTTTGTAGTTGAGGCGTTCGTCACCCGGCAGGATTTTGATCGCACCCCGGCCGTCGACCATCATCTGCTTGCCGCCCGGGGCCAGCAGCGCCAGGCCGGGACGCAGGATGTCGCCATCCTCGGCTTCCTTGACGCTGATGCGGCACAGTTTGTCCAGGCGCTCGGCAAACGCCTTGGTGAACGCGGCCGGCATGTGCTGGATCAACACGATCGGCGCCGGAAAGTTGGCCGGCAATTGGGTCAGCACGCGCTGCAACGCCACCGGGCCACCGGTAGAGGTGCCGATGGCGACCAGTTTGTAGGCCTTGCGCTTGGGCGCCGGGGACTGGGCCGTTGCCGCTGGCGCAGACGCACGCACAGGTGCCGCTGCGGGGCGGGCAACCGGTGCGGGCGCGGGGCGCCCGAACGTCGAGGCACTCGCTGGCGCCGGTGCTGCAACAGGTGTCGGGGCCGGCGCGGGGGCGCTGAACAGGCTGCGACGGTTGCTGCGGGAAATGCTGTGGACTTTCTCGCACAGCAGTTGCTTGACCTTCTCGGGGTTGCGCGAGATGTCTTCGAAATTCTTCGGCAGGAAGTCCACCGCCCCTGCATCCAGCGCGTCGAGGGTCACTCGGGCGCCTTCATGGGTCAGCGAGGAGAACATCAACACCGGAGTCGGGCAGCGCTGCATGATGTGCCGCACCGCCGTGATGCCGTCCATCATGGGCATCTCGTAGTCCATGGTGATGACATCTGGCTTCAACGCAATGGCTTGATCAATCGCCTCTTTACCGTTGGTGGCCGTGCCGACCACCTGGATGCTTGGATCGGCGGAAAGAATTTCCGAGACGCGGCGGCGGAAGAAACCCGAATCGTCCACCACCAGGACCTTGACTGCCATAAACACTCCGTTAGGCGGGGCGGGCAATACCGCCCTGCCCCGCCAGAATCAAATACGCCGAGCGGCGTAACGCTTGAGCATGCTCGGAACATCGAGAATCAGCGCGATCCGACCGTCACCGGTGATGGTCGCACCCGACATGCCCGGGGTTCCCTGCAGCATTTTGCCCAAAGGCTTGATGACCACTTCTTCCTGGCCGACCAACTGATCGACCACAAAGCCGATGCGTTGAGTGCCCACGGAGAGAATCACCACATGGCCTTCGCGCTGTTCTTCATGGGCCG
This sequence comes from Pseudomonas sp. ARP3, assembly GCF_001029595.1. NCBI lineage: Bacteria > Pseudomonadati > Pseudomonadota > Gammaproteobacteria > Pseudomonadales > Pseudomonadaceae > Pseudomonas > Pseudomonas sp. ARP3. Next base: position 275,199 of record NZ_LEKF01000001.1, on the reverse strand, counting down.
CCGAAGCCACCAGCCAGCGCTTGAGATAGAACAGCGGCAAGGCCTTGTCGCGCACGATCACCACTTCCTGGCCGTCCACCACGTTGGTGCGCGACAGGTCGAGGTGGAAGATCTCGTTGACGTTGACCAACGGGAAGGCGAACGCCTGGTTGCCCAGCATCACCATCAGGGTCGGCATGATCGCCAGGGTCAACGGCACCTTGATGACGATCTTCGAGCCCTGGCCCTTGGTCGAGTAGATATTGATCGAACCGTTGAGCTGGCTGATCTTGGTCTTGACCACGTCCATGCCCACGCCACGGCCCGACACGTCGGAGATCTCGGTTTTGGTAGAGAAGCCTGGGGCGAAGATCAGGTTGTAGCACTCGGTGTCGGTCAGGCGGTCGGCGGCGTCTTTGTCCATCACGCCACGCTTGACCGCGATGTTACGCAGGATGGCCGGGTCCATGCCTTTGCCGTCGTCGGTAATCGACAGCAGGATATGGTCGCCTTCTTGCTCGGCCGCCAGGATCACTTTGCCGCCACGGGACTTGCCCGAGGCTTCGCGTTCTTCCGGGGTTTCCACGCCGTGGTCGACGGCGTTACGCACCAAGTGGACCAGCGGGTCGGCCAGGGCCTCGACGAGGTTTTTGTCGAGGTCGGTCTCTTCGCCCACCAACTCCAGGTTGATCTCTTTCTTCAACTGACGCGCCAGGTCGCGAACCAGGCGTGGGAAGCGGCCGAAGACTTTCTTGATCGGCTGCATCCGCGTCTTCATCACCGCGGTTTGCAGGTCGGCGGTAACCACGTCGAGGTTCGACACGGCCTTTTGCATGGACTCATCGCCACTGCTCAGGCCCAGGCGCACCAGGCGGTTACGCACCAGCACCAGTTCGCCGACCATGTTCATGATGTCGTCCAGGCGCGCGGTATCGACCCGCACGGTGGTTTCGGCTTCACTGGCAGGCTTGTCGGCCACCGGCGCGGCGGCAGCAGCCCGGGCGGGTGCCGCAGCCGGAGCGGCCGCTGCGGGCTTGGGCGCTGCGGCAGGCGCCGCGGCCTTGGCGGCGACCGGTGCAGGTTTGGCGGCGGTAGCGGCGGCCGCAGAAGCGGCCGGCGCAGGCACTTCGCTGAATTTGCCCTTGCCGTGCAAATCATCCAGCAACGCTTCGAATTCATGATCGGTGATCAGCCCGTCACCGGCAGGTGCCGCAGCGGCTGCAGGCTTGGCATCAGCCGGCGCGGCGGCGGTGGCCGCGACTTCCGGCAACGCGTCGGCGGCAAAGGTACCCTTGCCGTGCAACTGGTCGAGCAACGCTTCGAACTCGTCGTCGGTGATATCGGTGCTGGCAGCCGCAGCGGCCGGTGCAGGCGGCGCGGCGGCAGGCGCCACGGCATCGGCGGCGAACTGGCCTTTGCCATGCAACTGATCGAGCAGCGACTCGAATTCGGCGTCGGTTATGTCTTCGCTGGTCGGAGCGTCAACCGGGGCCGGGGCCGCAGCGGCCGGCGCTTCGGCTTCGGCCTTGACCGCGCTGAGGGAGCTGAGCAGCTGCTCGAATTCACTGTCGGTCACGTCCGGTTCCGGCGCCGGTTCAGGCTCCGGCACGGCCTCGACCACGGGCTCCGCCGACAGGTCGGCAGGCTCTGCATAGCGCGCCAGGGCGGCCAGCAGTTCCGGGGTGGCGGCAGTGATCGGCGCACGTTCGCGCACTTGGCCGAACATGCCGTTGACCGCATCGAGTGCTTCGAGAATCACGTCCATCAACTCCGAGTCGACGTGCCGCTCACCCTTGCGCAGGATGTCGAACACGTTCTCGGCGATGTGGCAGCACTCCACCAGCTCATGGAGCTGGAGGAAGCCGGCGCCCCCTTTTACAGTATGAAAACCGCGAAAAATTGCATTGAGCAGGTTCGCATCATCCGGGCGGCTTTCCAGCTCGACCAGTTGTTCGGACAGTTGCTCTAAAATTTCGCCGGCCTCTACAAGGAAATCCTGAAGGATCTCTTCATCGGCGCCGAAGCTCATGTGGGTGCTCCTTAGAAGCCTAAACTGGATAACAGGTCATCTACGTCATCCTGACCTGACACAACGTCTTCACGTTTATCGGCATGAATCTGCGGACCTTCACCCTTGGCGAGATGTTTTTGTGGATCTTTTTCCGAGAGGATCGCTGCGCGGTCATGTTCGATGCCGGCGAAACGGTCAACCTGACCGGCCATGAGCACCAGTTTGAGCAAGTTGCTTTCCACTTCGGTGACCAATTGCGTCACGCGCTTGATCACCTGACCGGTCAGGTCCTGGTAATCCTGAGCCAGCAGAATATCGTTGAGGTTGCTGGACACCGTGCGGTTGTCCTGCTCGCTGCGTGACAAGAACCCTTCGACCCGGCGCGCCAGCTCGCGGAACTCTTCAGCCCCCACTTCCCGGCGCATAAAACGACCCCAGTCGGCATTCAGGGCCTGAGCTTCGGTGGCCATGCCGTTGACCAGAGGCGTGGCGTTTTCCACCAGGTCCATGGTGCGGTTGGCCGCGGCCTCGGTCAGCCTGACCACATAGGACAGGCGTTCGGTGGCATCCGTGATCTGCGAGATTTCTTCGGCCTGGGGCATGTGCGGGTCAATCTGGAAATTGACGATTGCACTGTGCAGCTCGCGTGTGAGCTTGCCCACTTCCTGGTACAGGCCTCGGTCACGGGTCTGATTGAGCTCATGGATCAACTGCACCGCGTCGCCGAAATGGCCTTTTTCAAGACTGTCGACCAGTTGGTGAGCATGTTTTTTCAGGGTGGACTCAAAGTCTCCCTGTGACGTTTCTTGATGCTCCATAGCTCCCCCGCGATGGCATTAGCCGTGGATGCGTTCGAAGATTTTTTCGATCTTCTCTTTCAACGCCTGTGCAGTGAATGGCTTGACCACATAACCGTTAACACCGGCCTGGGCGGCCTCGATGATCTGCTCGCGCTTGGCTTCGGCGGTTACCATCAGCACCGGCAGGTTGCGCAGTTTTTCATCGGCGCGCACCCAGCGCAGCAGGTCGATACCGGTCATGCCCGGCATGTTCCAGTCCGTCACCAGAAAGTCGATGCCTCCGCTGTTGAGGATCGGCTGTGCAGTAATGCCATCGTCCGCCTCGACCGTGTTGGTGAACCCAAGGTCACGCAACAGGTTTTTTATGATCCGCCGCATCGTTGAGAAGTCATCAACGATGAGGATTTTCATGTTCTTGTCCAATTCGACCTCCAAGCAGTCTTAAACGCGCCCAGCACCTGGACGCGCCATTTCAATCAACAGGCATTACACAAAAAGGACTGCCGGGGCCACCACGGGCCGAACCCGCGCAGGCCAATCGCCCCCGCGGTATCGCTCTGCAGTGTCCCCACACTGCCTGTCAGCGCGCTCGCCACTCTCCCAAACGCCCCCGCAAGCGGGCGGCGCACTGGCTGTGCAACTGGCTGACTCGCGATTCGCTGACCCCCAGGACCTCACCGATTTCCTTGAGGTTCAGCTCTTCGTCGTAGTACAGCGCCAACACCAATCGTTCACGCTCCGGCAAATTGGCGATCGCGTCCGCCAACGCCCCCTGGAAACGCGCATCTTCCAGGTCGCGCGACGGCTCCATGTGAGCGCTCGCGCCGTCCTCGTGCAGCCCTTCGTGTTCGCCGTCCTGCAGCAGGTCGTCGAAACTGAACAGGCGGCTGCCCAAGGTATCGTTCAAAATCCCGTAATAATCGTCGAGACTCAATTGGAGTTCGGCCGCAACTTCATGATCTTTAGCGTCGCGACCGGTTTTTGCTTCAATTGCACGAATTGCGTCACTGACCATGCGCGTATTGCGGTGCACCGAACGGGGTGCCCAATCACCTTTGCGCACTTCATCGAGCATCGCCCCACGGATACGGATACCCGCATAGGTCTCGAAACTCGCGCCCTTGGTTGCGTCGTACTTGGTCGACACTTCGAGCAGGCCGATCATGCCGGCCTGAATCAAATCTTCGACCTGCACGCTGGCAGGCAACCGGGCCAGCAAGTGGTAGGCAATGCGCTTGACCAGGGGCGCATAGCGCTCGATCAGTTCACCCTGGCTGTCACGCGCCGATTTCTTATAGAGGTTGTAGCCGCTCGATGTCATAGCACTGGTCCTGCGCTCGTCTGATGCACCAATCGCTCGACGAAAAACTCCAGATGCCCGCGCGGGTTGGCGGGCAAAGGCCAGGTATCGACCTTCTGAGCAATAGCCTTGAACGCCAAGGCGCATTTCGAACGAGGGAATGCTTCGTAGACCGCACGCTGCTTTTGCACGGCCTTGCGCACACACTCGTCGTAGGGAACTGCGCCGACGTATTGTAAGGCGACATCGAGAAAGCGATCCGTGACCTTGGTCAACTTGGCGAACAGGTTGCGTCCTTCCTGGGGGCTCTGGGCCATGTTGGCCAGGACGCGGAAGCGGTTCATGCCGTAGTCACGATTAAGGAGTTTGATCAGGGCGTAGGCGTCGGTGATCGAGGTGGGTTCGTCGCAGACCACCAGCAGCACTTCCTGCGCGGCGCGCACAAAGCTGACCACGGATTCGCCGATCCCGGCGGCGGTGTCGATCACCAGCACGTCGAGGTTGTCGCCGATATCGCTGAACGCCTGAATCAGGCCGGCATGCTGCGCCGGGCTCAGGTGCACCATGCTTTGAGTGCCGGAAGCGGCCGGCACGATGCGGATCCCGCCAGGGCCCTGCAGCAGCACGTCGCGCAGCTCACAGCGTCCCTCGATCACATCGGCCAGGGTGTGTTTGGGCGTCAGACCCAGCAGAACGTCGACGTTCGCCAGCCCCAGGTCAGCGTCCAGCAGCATGACGCGACGGCCAAGCTCTGCCAGCGCCAGGGACAAATTCACTGACACGTTCGTTTTTCCGACGCCACCTTTGCCGCCGGTCACCGCGATCACCTGTACGGGATGCATGCTGCCCATTTTATTTCTTTACCTTGTCTTGCTTAGACGCAGGCTACATGGCTTGGCCGCGTGAATCGCTTGCAGACCATCGATGTAGGTACATTGCATTGTGTTCATGTTGCTCAGCCCACCCGTTTTGCCGGGCTGTGGTAAAGATCAGCGAACATATCGGCCATCGCTTCCTCGCTCGGCTCGTCTTGCATTTGCACGCTGACTGCACGGCTGACCAACTGATGACGCCGCGGCAGATGCAGATCATCCGGGATCCGCGGCCCGTCGGTCAGGTAGGCGACCGGTAACGCATGACCGATAGCCAGGCTCAACACTTCGCCCAGGCTGGCGGTTTCGTCCAGTTTAGTCAGGATGCAACCGGCCAGCCCGCAGCGCTTGTAGCTGTGGTAGGCAGCGGTAAGAACCTGTTTCTGACTGGTGGTTGCAAGCACCAGATAATTTTTTGACTTGATGCCACGCCCGGCCAGGCTTTCCAACTGCATGCGCAGCGCCGGATCGCTGGCTTGCAGGCCGGCGGTGTCGATCAACACCACACGTTTGCGCAGCAGCGGGTCGAGGGCGTTGGCCAGGGATTGGCCCGGATCGACGTGAGTCACCGGCACATTCAGGATGCGCCCCAGGGTCTTGAGTTGTTCCTGGGCACCGATACGGTAGCTGTCCATGCTCACCAGCGCGATGTTATGCGCGCCGTACTTGAGCACATAGCGCGCCGCCAGTTTGGCCAGGGTGGTGGTCTTGCCCATGCCGGCGGGGCCGACCATGGCGATCACACCGCCCTCTTCCAGAGGTTCGATTTCCGGGGTGACGATCATGCGGGCCAAGTGGGCCAGCAGCATGCGCCAGGCTTGGCGCGGCTCAGCGATTTCAGTGGTCAGGGCCAGCAGGTCGCGGGACAACGGGCCGGACAGGCCGATGCGTTGCAGGCGACGCCACAGGTTGGCTTGCTGCGGCTTGCTGCCTTGCAGTTGGGTCCAGGCCAGGGAGCCCAGTTGCACTTCCAGCAGCTCGCGCAGGCCGTTGAGTTCAAAGCGCATCGAATCGAATACGCGCTGGTCGATCGCGGCGGCCGGTGCCGGCGCGGCGGGACGCGGTGGCTCGACGAAGGTTGGTTCCACCAACGGCTCGGCGGCGGTCAGTGGCAGCCCGGCGAACAACTGGCGATTGGTGGTGGCATCGCTGTCGCCACGCATGCTCAGTTCAGCCTGGGCCGAGACGATGCGCGATGCGGTCTTGCGCAGTTCATCTTCGAGTTCCATGTTGGGAACGCGCGGCGCCAGCGCCGAGGGGGTGTAGTCCAGGGCAGCCGTCAGCTCGACACCGCCGGCAATGCGACGGTTACCGATAATCGCGGCATCGGCGCCCAGCTCATCACGGACCAGTTTCATGGCCTGACGCATATCGGCGGCGAAAAAACGCTTCACTTGCATAACCCACTACCCTCAGCCGTTGGGCCCTACTGTCGCGACGATAGTCACTTGCTTGTTGTCAGGAATTTCCTGGTAAGCCAAAACGTGCAAATTCGGTACTGCCAGGCGTCCAAACCGCGACAACATCGCTCGGACCGGGCCCGCCACCAGCAGAATCACCGGTTGGCCCTGCATTTCCTGACGCTGTGCTGCGTCGATCAACGAACGCTGCAGTTTTTCAGCCATGCTTGGCTCCAGCAGAACGCCCTCTTCCTGGCCTTGTCCTGCCTTCTGAATACTATTGAGCAATATTTGTTCCAACCTTGGTTCCAAGGTGATCACAGGCAGCTCGGAGTCAAGCCCTACAATGCTTTGCACGATGGCGCGCGACAATCCGACGCGCACTGCCGCCACCAGCGCGGCGGTATCTTGACTCTTGGCGGCGTTGTTGGCGATGGCTTCGGCAATGCTGCGGATGTCGCGCACCGGCACCTGTTCGGCCAGCAGCGCTTGCAACACTTTGAGCAATTGCGACAACGACAGCACGCCCGGCACCAGTTCTTCGGCGAGTTTTGGCGAGGCTTTGCCGAGCAACCCCATCAATTGCTGGACTTCCTCGTGGCCGATCAGCTCGTGGGAGTGCTTGTAGAGGATCTGGTTGAGGTGGGTGGCAACTACCGTGCTGGCGTCCACCACGGTGTAACCCAGGGACTGTGCCTGGCTGCGCTGGCTGATTTCGATCCACACCGCGTCCAGGCCAAAAGCCGGATCTTTGGCGGTAATGCCATTGAGGCTGCCGAACACCTGCCCGGGATTGATCGCCAGTTCGCGGTCGGGGTAGATCTCGGCTTCGGCCAGGATCACGCCCATCAGGGTCAAGCGGTAAGCGCTGGGGGCCAGGTCGAGGTTGTCGCGGATGTGTACGGTGGGCATCAAAAAGCCCAGGTCCTGGGACAACTTTTTGCGCACACCCTTGATCCGCGCGAGCAATTGGCCGCCTTGGTTGCGGTCGACCAACGGGATGAGGCGGTAGCCGACTTCCAGGCCGATCATGTCGATCGGGGTCACGTCATCCCAGCCAAGCTCCTTGGTTTCCTGGGCGCGGGCCGGGGATGGCAGCAGCTCCTGCTGACGGACGATCTCTTGCTGGGCCTGTACTTTGACCATGTTCTGTTTTTTCCAGAACAGGTAGGCGGCGCCGCCGGCCAGCGCGGCCATGGTCAGGAACGACACATGGGGCATGCCCGGCACGATCCCCATGATCGCCATGATGCCGGCCGCCACGGCCAAAGCCTTGGGCGAAGCGAACATCTGCCGGCTGATCTGCTTGCCCATGTCTTCGGAGCCCGACGCACGGGTCACCATGATCGCGGCCGCTGTAGATAACAACAGTGATGGCAATTGCGCCACTAAACCGTCACCGATGGTCAGCAAGGCGTACACCTTACCGGCATCGCCAAAACTCATACCGTGCTGGAAGATACCCACCGCCATGCCGCCGATCAGGTTGATGAACAGAATCAACAGGCCGGCGATGGCGTCACCGCGCACGAATTTGCTGGCACCGTCCATGGAACCGTAGAACTCGGCTTCCTGGGCAACTTCCAAGCGGCGGGTCTTGGCCTGGTTCTGGTCGATCAGGCCGGCGTTGAGGTCGGCGTCGATGGCCATCTGCTTGCCGGGCATGGCGTCGAGGGTAAAGCGCGCGCTCACTTCGGAGATCCGCCCGGCACCTTTGGTCACCACCACGAAGTTGATGATCATGAGGATTGCGAACACCACAATACCGACCACGTAGTTACCGCCGATCACCACTTCACCGAAGGCCTGGATCACCTTACCGGCAGCGGCGTGGCCGTCCTGACCGTGGAGCATCACCACCCGGGTGGACGCCACGTTCAGCGCCAGGCGCAACAGGGTCGCCACCAACAGGATGGTGGGGAACACCGCAAAATCCAGCGGCCGCAGGGCATACACACACACCAGCAGCACCACCACGGACAGCGCGATGTTGAAGGTGAAGAACACGTCCAGCAGAAACGGCGGCATCGGCAACATCATCATTGCCAGCATCACCAGCAACAGCAACGGCACACCCAGATTGCCCCGCGACAGGTCAGTCAGGGTGCCACGGGCCGTACTGAGCATTTGAGAGCGATCCACCACCGGTATTCCTCGTTTCCTTGAAGCAAACTTTTGACGCCAGCTGGCGACTTGCAGGCGGTGTTGCAAGAAGCCTTCCAACTTTACTTTTGTGCCTGGAGAACCTCACAAACACCCCGGGGCATCGGGTGTCAATCACTCCAAATGTGGGAGGGGGCTTGCCCCCGATTGCAGTCTGTCAGGCGCGGATCAAGTGCCTGATACACCACCATCGGGGGCAAGCCCCCTCCCACATTTGAGCTGTGTACAGCCAGTGCTGCTGAGGGAATTTATGGCAAGGAGTGAGGATCGTCTTCAGGAGGCCCGCTCCAGCACCGAAGACCTGAAGTTCAAAGGACGCGGACGTTTTCAGCCTGAGCCCCTTTGGGCCCCTGGGTAACCTCGAACTCCACTTTTTGCCCCTCTTCAAGCGTCTTGAACCCGTCGTTCTTTATGGCCGAGTAGTGGACAAATATATCGCCCCCACCTTCCTGGGTGATAAACCCAAAGCCCTTCTCCGCGTTGAACCACTTAACCGTGCCCGTCGCCATTGCCGTTCTCCATACACTTCAATAAAACACTCAGATCAACTTGATCTCGCACGCGTAAACACCATCCGGGCGATGGATCTTCTGGAACACCACTCTCTGTCCTTGCGAAAGCAAGCGACCTCCCGAGCTGAGTAAATCGACCGCCACCACCTCGCCCCTCCCCTCCGGCGCAATCAAACCCTTACCGGTCCGCGGGTCATACGTTTGAACCTTGCCTGTAAACACCTGCATTAACCCACTCCCTGCATCTTGAGGTGCAGTCACTCAGGCTATGGAACCGCGAGAACGCGACACTGACTACTGTCAAAGTTGACAGGTAGACGAGATCGCGCGACGAGTGGTAGCAGGCGTGGAAGGCAGTAGATGGCAAGCCTGCTCAGCACAGGCGTGGCGATCAGGAGTCGCGGCGCAGGTCCGGCGGGATGGGCAGGTCTTTGAGCGGATCGGGCCGCTTGCCTTTGCCGGCGCGGTACTGGCGAATCTGATAGACATAGGCCAACACCTGGGCCACGGCCAGGTACAACCCGGCAGGGATTTCCTGATCGAGGTCGGTGGAGTAAAAGATCGAGCGCGCCAACGCCGGCGATTCCAGCAGCAGAATGTCGTTGGCCACGGCAATTTCGCGGATTTTCAACGCGGTGAAATCGCTGCCCTTGGCCAGCAGCATTGGCGCTCCGCCCTTCTCCGGGTCGTATTTCAGGGCCACGGCGTAGTGGGTCGGGTTGGTGATAACCACGTCGGCATCCGGCACCGAGGCCATCATCTTGCGCTGGGACATCTCGCGCTGCAGTTGGCGGATGCGCTGTTTGACCTCGGGCCGACCTTCCTGATCCTTGTGCTCGTCACGCACTTCTTGCTTGGTCATCAGCAGTTTCTTGTGGCTTTCCCACAGTTGGATCGGTGCATCCACCGCCGCGATCAGGATCAGTCCAGCCGCCATCCACAGCGCACTCCAACCCACCACCTGCACGCTGTGGATGATCGCCGACTCCAGGGGCTCATGGGCGATGCGCAGCAAGTCATCGATATCGGACGACAACACCGAAATGGCCACGAACAGAATCAGGATGAACTTGGCCAGGGCCTTGAGCAGCTCGACCAGCGCCTTGGCCGAAAACATGCGCTTGAGCCCCGCGGCCGGGTTCATGCGGCTGAACTTGGGCGCCATGCTGCTGGCGGCGAATAACCAACCGCCGAGGGACACGGGGCCGATCAGCGCAGCCAGCAGCAAAGTAATCAGGATCGGCTGCACGGCCAGGATCGCGATCTGGCCAGAATGCAGCAAATACTGGCCCATGGCGCCGGGGCTGAGCAGCACTTCGCGGGGCAAGCTGAAGTTGTGCTTCATCAGCTCCATCAGATCCAGCGCCAGACCGCCGCCGTAGATCAACAGGGCCCCGGAACCGGCCATCATGGTCGCAACGGTATTGAGCTCTTTGGAGCGGGCGATCTCGCCCTTCTCCCTGGAGTCCTTTTTGCGTTTCTCCGTGGGGTCTTCTGTTTTGTCCTGACCACTCTCGCTCTCAGCCATGGTCAGCGCGCCCGTGCCAGGTCACGTAAGAACTGCAAGGCGTCGGTCGCCAGCGGTTGATACTGATTGAGAATGTCGGCCAGGCCGACCCAGAAAATCCCCATGCCCAACACCAGGGTCAATGGGAAACCGATGGAAAAAATGTTCAGTTGCGGCGCCGCGCGGGTCATCACGCCAAACGCAATGTTGACCACCAGCAGGGCCGTGATTGCCGGCAACACCAGCAACAGCGCCGCCCCCATCACCCAGCCGAGGCGCCCGACGATTTCCCAGAAATGGTTAACCACCAGCCCCGAGCCCACCGGCAAGGTGGTAAAGCTCTCGGTCATCACCTCGAACGCCACCAAGTGGCCGTTCATGGCCAGGAACAGCAAGGTCACCAGCATGGTCAGGAACTGCCCGATCACCGCCGCCGACACGCCGTTGGTGGGGTCGACCATGGAGGCGAAGCCCATGCCCATCTGCACCGAGATGATTTGCCCGGCAATCACGAAAGCCTGAAAGAACAACGTCAGGGAAAAGCCCATCAAGGCGCCGATCAGGATCTGTTCGGCGATCAGCAGCAGCGCACTCAGGTCCAGCGCATTCACCGGCGGCATCGGCGGCAGCCCAGGCACGATCACCACGGTGATCGCCACGGCGAAATACAAGCGCACGCGCCGCGGTACCAGGGTTGTGCCGAACACCGGCATGGCCATCAACATCGCCGTCACGCGAAACAGCGGCAGGATGAAGGACGCCACCCAGGTACTGATCTGGGTGTCGGTCAAGGCCAGCAAGGATTGCATCGGGTCAGCCGATCAACTGCGGAATACTGCCGTACAACTGCAGGATGTATTCCATGAAAGACTGCACCAGCCAAGGCCCGGCGACGATCAGGGTAACCAGCATCACCAACAGGCGCGGCAGGAAGCTCAAGGTTTGTTCGTTGATCTGGGTTGCGGCCTGAAACATCGCCACCAGCAAGCCCACCAACAGGCTGGGCACCACCAGCACGGCGACCATCACGGTGGTCAGCCACAGCGCTTCACGGAACAGGTCGACGGCGACTTCTGGCGTCATAGCGCTATACCCCTCCGAAACTGCCGGCCAAGGTGCCGATAATCAGCGCCCAGCCATCCACCAGCACAAACAGCATGATCTTGAACGGCAACGAGATGATCAGCGGCGACAGCATCATCATACCCATGGCCATCAGCACGCTCGCCACCACCAGGTCGATGATCAGGAACGGAATAAAGATCATGAAGCCGATCTGGAACGCAGTCTTCAATTCGGAGGTGACAAATGCCGGCACCAGAATGGTCAACGGCGCCTGGTCGGGGCTGGCGATGTCGGTGCGCTTGGACAGGCGCATGAACAGCTCAAGGTCGCTGGCGCGGGTTTGCGACAGCATAAAGTCCTTGATCGGGCCCTGAGCCTTGTCGATGGCGTCCTGGGCGGTCATTTTCTCCGCCAGATAGGGTTGCAGGGCTTGCGTATTCACCTTGTCGAATACCGGCGCCATGATGAACAGCGTCAAGAACAGCGCCATGCCGGTGAGGATCTGGTTCGACGGAGTCTGCTGCAGGCCCAACGCCTGACGCAGGATCGAAAAGACGATGATGATCCGCGTGAAACTGGTCATCAGCATGACGAACGCTGGGATAAAGCTCAGCGCGGTCATGATCAGCAGGATCTGCAGGCTCACCGAATACTCTTGCGCGCCCGCTGCGTTGGTCCCCAGCGTGATGGCCGGGATCGACAACGGGTCGGCGGCCAGCGCCAAGGGCGCGGCCAGCAACAGCATGAGCGTCAATAAAACGCGCATTACTTCTTATCCTTCTGATCCTTGCCCAGCAATTCCATCAGGCGCTGGGCGAATTCGGGCGTGGCGGACTGGGTCTGCTCCACATTTACCGGTGTCTTGAGTACGTGCAGTGGGGTGATGCGACCAGGTGTGATACCAAGCAGGATCTGTTCCTCCCCCACCTGCACCAGCACCAGCCGATCGCGCGGGCCGAGGGCGCGGGCTCCGATCATTTCGATCACCTGGCCATTGCCAGGGCCTACGCGCTGCACCCGGCGCATCAGCCAGGCCAGCACGAAGATCAAGCCCACTACCAGCAGCAGGCCAAGCACCAGCTGGGTCAACTGCCCGCCGACACTGCCGACCACCGGCGCCGCAGCGGCCTGGGCCACCGGCTCCGCCGCCCACACGGGCAGCGCCAACGCGATCAACAGCCCCACCATCAGCCGCTTCATATCAGCGCAACTTCTTGATGCGTTCGCTTGGGCTGATCACGTCTGTCAGGCGGATGCCGAACTTTTCGTTGACCACCACCACCTCGCCATGGGCGATCAGCGTGCCGTTGACCAGCACGTCCAGCGGTTCACCGGCCAGGCGGTCCAGCTCGATCACCGAGCCCTGGTTGAGCTGCAGCAGGTTGCGGATGTTGATGTCGGTGCTGCCCACTTCCATGGAAATCGACACCGGAATATCCAGAATCACATCAAGGTTCGGACCGTCGAGGGTCACCGGGTCGTTGTTCTTCGGCACGCTGCCGAACTCTTCCATCGGCAGACGATTGCCAGCCGGCGCGGTGGCGGCGTCAGCGGCCAACAGCGCATCGATATCGTCCTGACCGACATCGCCGGTCTCTTCCAGGGCCGCCGCCCATTCGTCGGCCAGGGCCTGGTCTTCGGCGGAAGTGTTTTCGTGTTCGGTAGCCATTACATGTCCTCGGCGAAGCAAACATTCATAAATTAGGAATCAGCGACGGTTGATCGGCTCAACCACTTGCAATGCCAGGTTGCCCTTGTGGGAACCGAGCTTGACCTTGAACGACGGCACGCCATTGGCGCGCATGACCATTTGTTCCGGCAAATCCACCGGGATGATGTCCCCCGGCTGCATGTGCAGGATGTCGCGCAGGCGCAACTGACGGCGGGCCACGGTGGCGCTCAGCGGCACGTCGACGTCCAGCAAGTCTTCGCGCAGGGCTTTGACCCAACGCTCGTCCTGGTCGTCCAGGTCGGACTGGAAGCCGGCGTCGAGCATCTCGCGCACCGGTTCGATCATCGAGTACGGCATCGTCACGTGCAGGTCACCGCCACCGCCGTCGAGTTCGATATGGAAGGTGGACACCACGATGGCTTCGCTGGGACCGACGATGTTGGCCATGGCCGGGTTCACTTCCGAGTTGATGTACTCGAAATTGACTTCCATGATCGCCTGCCAGGCTTCCTTCAAGTCGATGAACGCCTGCTCCAACACCATGCGCACCACGCGCAACTCGGTGGGGGTGAATTCACGGCCTTCGATCTTGGCGTGGCGGCCGTCGCCGCCGAAGAAATTGTCCACCAGCTTGAACACCAATTTGGCGTCGAGAATGAACAGCGCGGTGCCGCGCAAGGGCTTGATCTTGACCAGGTTGAGGCTGGTGGGCACGTACAGCGAGTGCACGTACTCGCCGAACTTCATCACCTGCACGCCGCCCACCGCCACGTCCGCCGAGCGGCGCAGCATGTTGAACATGCTGATACGGGTGTAACGGGCGAAACGTTCGTTGATCATTTCCAGGGTCGGCATGCGTCCACGGACGATGCGATCCTGGCTGGTCAGGTCATAACTTTTGACACTGCCGGGCTCGGCAGCCATTTCGGTCTGTACCAGACCATCGTCGACGCCATGCAACAGCGCATCGATTTCATCCTGGGACAGCAGGTCCTGCACGGCCATGTCGTGATCCTACTGCAATACGAAGTTAGTGAAGAGCGCCTGTTCGACCACCGTTTTGCCCAGCTCTTTCTGGGCTACTTCCTGCACGCTGGCAGTGACCTTCTGGCGCAGCATTTCCTGGCCGACCGGCGTGGCCAGGGTGTCGAAACTCTGGCTGGAGAACAGCATTACCAGGTTGTTGCGGATCACCGGCATATGCACCTTGAGTGCCTCCAGGTCCGACTGGTTGCGCGCCAGCAAGGTGATGCTCACCTGCAGGTAGCGCTGACGACCGTTCTGGTTGAAGTTGGCGACAAAGGCCGGAAGCATCGGCTCGAAGATTGCCGGTTGCTTGACGTTGGTGGCGGTCTCGGCGGCGGGTGCCGGTTTGCTTGCACTGCTGTGCATGATGTACCAGGTGCCACCCACCGAGGCACCGATGGCCAGGAGCAGGCCCACGACTATCAACAGAATAAGCTTGAGCTTACCTTTGCCTGCGGGTGCTTTTGCTGCTGCGTCGTCGCTCTTCGCCATGCCAATAATCCGTCACTATTCGGGGATTCATAGATCTACGGGAAGGCAAGAGCAAGTGTTATGCCAGAGTTGTCTGGCTGAACACAGACAAAGGAACACCATAAAGTGTGGGGGTGGGCTTGACCTCGGATAGCGGCGTACCAGTCAACTGATGTATGAACTGACACACCCTCATCGGGGGCAAGCCCCCTCCCACTCGAATCGCATTCCAGCTTGAGTGGCAATTGACGAAACGAGATCAAAATGTGGGAGGGGGCTTGCCCCCGATGAGGGTGTGCCAGCTTATACATCAGCGGGCTGATACACCGTTATCGAGGCAAGCCCCCTCCCATCAAGCGTAGTAATCCACCGCGCTGGAGCCGATTACTGTCGATGTCACCGGCGCCACTGCTTCAGCCACGTCAACGTGACCACCGCTGTCGCCGACGTCACCGCGTCCACCGCTACTGCTCACACTGCGGGTCTGCGCCTGTTGCTGTTGCTGCTCCTGGCCACGGGACTGGTCGGAGACGTTGACGTCCACTTGCCCCATGCCCTGTTGGGCAAACATTTCACGCAAACGCCCGGACTGGTTTTCCAACGCTTCGCGCACCACCGGGTGGGCGCTCATAAAGTTGACCTGGGCCTGCTGGTCGGCGGTCATGTTGACCTTGATATCCAGGCGTCCAAGTTCGGCCGGCTGCAACTGGATCTCCGCCGATTTGAGGTTGGCGCTGGAGAGGTACATGACGCGGTTGACGATCTCGTCGGTCCAGCCGCTCTGGTGCATGGCCAGCGGCGCGTTCGCGACCGGCGGCAAGGCGTTGGCGGTCTTCGGCGTGGCGGCCTGGGTCAGCGCGGCGAGGCGGTTGGCGAAGTCGTCGACCCGAGTGTCGCTGCTGGCGCTCTTGAGGTCTTTGAGACCATCGTCAATCAAACCGCTGAAAGCCTTGTCGCCGCCTTGGTCGGTACTGTCCTTGGTGGCTTGCTGATCGACCATGCTGGCCATGCCTGCGGCGAAGTTCTGTGCGGCGGTCGGTTGTTCCTGGGTCGATGCCGAGGCGGTTTTCGCCGAAGCCTGGCTGCTGGCCGACACATGACCGCCCTGCTCCATGGCCAGGCGTACGGCGGGCATTGCATCTAGAGGGTCGGCCTCGGGGTCGAAGGCGGGCTTGGCGTCATCGCTGGCCACGAGTGGCGCGGCGACCGGCAATTGAGTATTGGCATCGACAGAGTCAACGACAGGAGCCGGGGCTTCCACAGGCACCGCGACCGGCACGACAGCGGCGATCAACGCGGGATCCACCGCAGGCTGCTGCGCCAGGCTCGGGTCGGCGGCGGCGGCGTCCTGATGGGAATCGTCATCGGCTTTGGCCGGTGGATTATTGGCAGGCAAAGTATTGCCGCTATCGGCAACCGCCGGTGTGTTGGCGGCAGGCTTGTCCCCCCCAGTGGACGGCTTGGCGCTGGCATCGGCGGGCTTGTCGCGAGAGGGTTTGACGCTGTTGTCATCGCCCTTGAGGCTGGGCTTGGAACCCTGGCTGGCGAACACTTGAGCGAAGCCAGGGCCCTTGTCCCGTGGGTCCGCCGCCACCGCCGGCGGGTTGGCGGCGGGCGCTTGAGACTTGGCTGCGGGGGCAGCCTGAAGAAGCGAATTCGGGGCGACTGGCATGATAAAGGTCTCCACTGCATGGGGATCGAGGATGCAGTATCGAGAGCTACAGCAAGAGTCGGGCCAAGTGTGGTTGTGTCTGCTGACAGCGGATTTGGCGCTACACCTGATACCGCTGGCGCTCCGACTCATACAGCGGCTTGACCAACGCAAACTCATGATCGATCTGATCCACCAGCGCCTCTAGATTTGCTGTCGGCTCGCCGGATTCCAGCTCCAGCCGCTGGCACAACTGCGCCAGGCGCACAGCCCCCAGGTTACCGCTGCTGCCCTTGAAGCTATGGGCGATCCTGCCCAATGCTTTAGCGTCATCCCGCGCGGTGCGCAGCGCTTCGATGCGTTTTTGCGAATCGTCAAGAAAGGTTTCGAGCAGTTTGGGGTACTCGCCTTCCATGACTTCCTGCAAACCCGACAACACGTCAGGGTCCAGATGAACATCGACCACTTGCTCGCTCCTTGATCAAGAATCGGCGGATTATGCCAGAGCCTCCCAGGAAAACTCCACGCAGACACAGCGCCCGCCATCGGACCAGCGTATATCGCGGCTAAGCTGGCGTACCAGGCTCAAGCCGCGCCCAGACAGACGGTCGGTATCCGCCGGCCGCGCCAGCACTTTTTCCACGTCAAACCCAGGGCCGCTGTCTTCGATCCGCAAGGTCATCGTCCCGCCCGCTCCATTGGGCGCTACTTGCACTTGCACTCGCACGTAACCACTGTCCAGTTGGGCCAGACGCTCGTTGCGCTGGCGATAATAGTCGGCGAAGCCCTGGGCATCGCGTTTGAGCAAAGAATCCAGTCCGAGTACGCCGTGCTCCAGCGCGTTGGAGTACAGCTCGGCCATCACACTGTAGAGCGCGCCGCTCTGTGCACGCAGGCCGTGGATCTCCAACAGCAGTTGCAGCAGGTAGGGTAACGGGTTGTAGTGCTTGAGAGTTTCGGCGCGAAATTCGAAATTCACTGACCAATCCCGTGGGCACGACTGGCCGCTGTCGGCGTATAACGGCCCGGTGGCGCGCGTCGCCAGACCTGACCTCAAGGTGATCTCCACCATGCTCACGTCATCGCGGGCTTCACCGCGAAACGCGACCAGCGCCTGTTCGATGTCGTCGAACAGACGATCGGGCTCGCGGTTGGCGTCGAATACTTGTTGCAGGCGTTCGACCCCGAACAATCGATCATTGGCGTCGGCGGTTTCCAATACCCCGTCGGACAGCAGAAACACCCGGTCGCCCAGGGCCATGGGCCAGACTTCAGTGCGGTCGTCGAACAGTTCCGCCGACAACACTCCCAACGGCAGGTGTCGCGACACCAGCGGTGTACGCTTACCCGTGGCTACCTCATGCACATAGCCCTCGGGCATGCCGCCGTTCCATAC
The DNA here is from genome assembly GCF_001029595.1 of Pseudomonas sp. ARP3. NCBI lineage: Bacteria > Pseudomonadati > Pseudomonadota > Gammaproteobacteria > Pseudomonadales > Pseudomonadaceae > Pseudomonas > Pseudomonas sp. ARP3. The sequence continues at coordinate 257,374 of NZ_LEKF01000001.1, read as the reverse complement.
CTCGACCACGCGCCGATCGGTACTCAGGCACAGCAGGGTCGCGCAGCAGAACATGTCCACCGGCAGAATACGTTTAAGCTTGGCGTTCATCTCGCGCAGAGTCTGCGCCAGGCCATAGCCCTTGGCGGTCATGCCATAGAACACTTCCGCCAGGGGCATGGCCCCCACTGCTGCCGGCAAACCGTGGCCGGTAAAATCGCCGAGCATTACGTGCATATCGCCGGAGGGCGTGTAGGCCGCCAGCAGCAAGTCCCCGTTGAACAACGCATAGGGCGATTGCAGGTAGCGAATATTCGGCGCGGCATTGATACAGCCCGAATGCGCGACCTTGTCGAATACCGCCTTGGCCACCCGCTGCTCGTGCAGCAAGTAATCATTGTGCTTGGCGATCAGGTCGCGCTGCTGCAAGACCGTGGCTTGCAGGCGGCGCAGGCGGTCCATGGCGTTGATCTTAGCGGCCAGGAGCAACGGGTTGTAGGGCTTGGCCAGGAAGTCATCGCCGCCGGCGTCCAGGCACTCGGCCAGGTCGGCGCTGTCGGTCAGGGAGGTAAGGAAGATGATCGGCACCAAAGCTTCGCCGGACAACTGCTTGATCCAGCGCGCGGCTTCGAAGCCGTCCATCACCGGCATCAGCGCATCCATCAGCACCAGTTGCGGACGCGCGCGCGTGAATACCTCGACCGCTTCGCGCCCATTGGCGGCGGTGAGTACTTGATGCCCCTGACGTCGCACAATGGTCGACAGCAGCAACAAGTCAGTAGCGCTGTCATCGGCGATCAGGATCGTTAGCGCCTCATGGGCGGGGGCCAGGGCGCTCAATTGATGTCGAACAGTTTGTCGAAGTTGGAGATGGCGAGGATCTTGCGCACATCGGAGTTGCTGTTGATCACCCTGACCTCAGACTCGTCCCCCCCCGCGTGGTCTCGCAGCAACAGCAGCATGCCCAGGGCGGAACTGTCCAAATAGGTGGTTTCTTTGAGGTCGACGATATAGGTATCTGGATCCTTGTAGAACCGCTCGTAAGCGTCACGAAAGAGCTGGTGGCTGCTGAAATCGAAGCGGCCTTTGATAACGATGGTCAACTTCTTCCCGTCCGGGGATACAACTGACTCGACTGACATATGACTGCTTCCTTGTCGTAGGTGACGTACACACAAGGTTTAGCAGTTGAACCGAGTGCGGGCAACACAGTCCGTCATTTAGAACTGTTCCGGACGCGGCAGGCGTTGGGACAGTTCATCCAGCAACTTCTGCTCGCGCTTGTCTTCAATCGCCCGCGCTTCATCGATATAGCGCTGCACCAGCTTGCGCAAACCTTCGACGCGGGCGAATGCCTGCTGCCAGCTCTCACGGGCCTTATCGAGGTTGTTCTGGTGCCAGGCCAGGCTTTGACGCTGCTGGCCGACGGCGGTTTCCAACTGGTTGAGAAAGCCCTGATAGCCCATCAGCCATTGGCCCGATACGCCTTTGGCGCCGCGCTCGATCCACTGCTGCTGGTACTCGCCGCGAAAACGCTCCAGGTCGCCCAGCTTGCTTTCGGCCAAGCGCACTTGGCCCTGGAAATACCCCAGGCGCTGCACCGCGGTTTTTTCGGCCTTTTCGGCCATGTCCACCACCGGGGCCAAGCGTGACGCGCGACTGCTGGCCATGGCTTAGCCGCCTGGCGCCGGGGCGAAGATAGACTGCAAGTGCGCTTCGCTTTCGCCCATGCTGATCTTGTCGTTGAGGCCCTGGCGCAGGTACGTCACCAACTGCGGTTGCAGGGCGATGGCCAGGTCGGTGTCGCGATCGCCGCCGGCCACATAGGCGCCGACGCTGATCAGGTCGCGACTCTGCTGATAACGCGACCACAACTGCTTGAACTGCTGGGCACGAGTCATGTGCTCGGGCGTGACCACCGCCGGCATCACCCGGCTGATGGACGCTTCGATGTCGATGGCCGGGTAGTGCCCCTCCTCCGCCAGCCGCCGCGACAACACGATATGGCCGTCGAGTACGCCCCGGGCCGAGTCGGCGATGGGGTCCTGCTGGTCATCGCCTTCGGACAGCACCGTGTAGAACGCGGTGATCGAGCCCCCACCGGCCTCGGCGTTACCGGCGCGCTCCACCAGCTTAGGCAGCTTGGCGAACACCGACGGCGGGTAACCCTTGGTGGCCGGCGGCTCACCGATGGCCAGGGCGATTTCCCGCTGGGCCTGGGCGAAACGGGTGAGCGAGTCCATCAGCAACAGGACGTTCTTGCCCTTGTCGCGAAAGTATTCGGCGATGCGCGTGCAATACATGGCGGCGCGCAGTCGCATCAGCGGCGCATCGTCGGCAGGGGATGCAACCACCACCGAGCGTTTGAGACCTTCCTCGCCGAGGCTGTGCTCGATGAACTCCTTCACCTCCCGGCCCCGCTCGCCGATCAGCCCAACCACGATGATGTCGGCCTCGGTAAAGCGCGTCATCATGCCCAGCAACACCGACTTACCCACGCCGGTGCCCGCGAACAGGCCCAGACGCTGGCCGCGGCCGACCGTCAATAAACCGTTGATGCTGCGAATCCCCACGTCCAGCGGCACGCTGATGGGGTTACGGTTGAGCGGGTTGATGGTGGGGCCGTCCATCGGCACCCAATCTTCGGCCTTCATACCGCCCTTGCCGTCCAGCGCGCGACCGGCGCCGTCGAGCACGCGACCGAGCATGCTCATGCCCATGGGCAGGCGGCCGGTATCGGCCAGGGGCACCACGCGGGCACCGGGGGCGATGCCCGCCAGGCTGCCCACGGGCATCAGGAAAATCTTGCTGCCGGAAAACCCCATGACCTCGGCTTCAACCTGCACCGGGTGATAACTGTCGTCGTTGATCACCATGCAGCGGCTGCCCATGGCGGCGCGCAAGCCTTCGGCTTCGAGGGTCAGGCCGACCATGCGCAACAGCCGCCCTTCCAGGATCGGCTGGCCGGGCAATTCGGTGGCTTCGGTGTAAGCGCTCAAGCGCTTGGTGAAGCTGGTGCGATCAAGGCGCATCGGGGGCGTCCAAGTCGATGCTCAGGTCCGGTTCGGCCGGGTTCAGCACCTGCTCGTGCTGTTGATCGAGCAACTTGGCCATGATCTGGCTGATGCGGGTTTCCACCGTGGCATCGATGCGGCTGTGCTCGGTCTCGACGCGGCAACCGCCGGGCTGCAACGCGGCGTCTTCGACGATGCGCCAGGTTTCTTCATGGCGCTCGCGCAGGGCTTTGACCTGTTCGAAATCCTGCGGGTTGATGTATAGCCGCACATTGCCGACGCCCAGGGGCAGCAGCTTGAGGGCTTCGCGCATGACGCTTTCGATCTGGCTGGAGTCCAGCGCCAACTCACGCTGAATCACCTGACGCGTCATGTGCTCCACCAGGCGCACCATGGCTTTTTCGATCTGGGTGTCCTGTTCGGCGATAGGCTCGAACAAGCTGCCCATCAAGCGCTCCAGGCTGGCCAGTTTCACCGCCAGCGCGGCCTCGGCCTCCTGGCGCACCTTGAGGGTGGTGCTACGAAAACCGTCTTTTTCACCAGCGGCAAAGCCCTCGTTGTAGGCTTCCTGGCGGATGCTTTCCAATTCTTCCAGGGTCAGCGGCTGGACTTCTTCCAGCGGCACTTCTTCCATTTCCACCGGTAGTTCTTCCACCGGTTCGGGTTCGGGTTCAGGCACATGCGGGTCGAAGCTGGGCAACGACCAGATGTCGAACCCGCCGACATCCCGTGCGCGAATCAGATCGCTGGGTGCCTCATCTTTGCTCGACATGGACAACGCCTTAGATCATTTCTTCGCCGCCCTTCCCACCGAGAACGATTTCTCCGGCTTCGGCCATACGGCGGGCAATGGTGAGGATTTCTTTCTGCGCGGTTTCCACGTCGCTGACGCGTACCGGGCCCTTGGCTTCCAGGTCGTCGCGCAACAGTTCGGACGCACGCTTGGACATGTTCTTGAAGATCTTTTCCTTGACGCCGTCGTCGGAGCCTTTGAGTGCCAGTACCAACACATCGGAGGACACTTCGCGCAGCAACGCCTGGATGCCACGGTCGTCGACATCGGAGAGGTTGTTGAACACGAACATAAGGTCTTCGATCTGGCCGGACAGGGTGTCGTCGATCTCGCGGATCGAGTCCATCAACTGGCCTTCGACCGAGCTGTCGAGGAAGTTCATGATGTCCGCCGCGCGCTTGATACCGCCCAGGGTGGTACGCGAGGCATTGGAGTTGCCCGAGAACTGCTTCTCCAGGATGGTGTTCAGTTCTTTCAGGGCCGCCGGCTGCACGGTATTGAGCGACGACACGCGCAGGATGATGTCCAGACGCACTTTATGGTCGAAGTGACCCAGCACTTCACCAGCCTGGTCGGGGTCGAGGTACGCCACCACGATGGCCTGAATCTGCGGGTGCTCGTAGCGGATCACATCGGCCACGGCGCGCGGTTCCATCCACTTGAGGCTGTCCAGGCCGCTGGTATTGCCACCCAGCAGGATGCGGTCGATCAAGCCGTTGGCCTTGTCTTCGCCCAGGGCCGAGGTGAGCATCTTGCGGATGTAGCTGTCGGAGCCGACGCCCAGGCTGGTCTGGTCGCCGACAATCTCGACGAACTCGCTCATCACCTGTTCGACTTGCTCGCGGTGCACATTGCGCATTTGCGCCATGGCCACGCCCACCCGTTGAACCTCTTTGGGCCCCATATGGCGCAGCACTTGGGCGGCGTCGGTTTCCCCCAACGACAGCAGCAGGACTGCGGCTTTGTCGACTCGGGAGAGCTTGGCAACAGCGGCTCGATTATCACTCATCTGCGTTAATCCACTCTTTCACGACCTGAGCCACACGGCCCGGGTCTTCTGCTACCAGACTCTTGATTGCGTTCAACTGCGCGTCATAGCCTTCGCTCGGGCTTGGCAACAGGATGCTTTGCGGGCCGCCGAGGCTGACGCGGTCGTTGCCCAGTTCGCCGTCCAGGCCGCCCATGCCACCCAACTCGACATCGCTGCCGCCGGCCAGGGCCAGTTGTTTCTTGCCATTGCCAGTGATGTTGTTGAGCACCGGACGCAGCACGCCGAACACCAGCACCAGGATGAACAGCACACCCAGCACTTGCTTGACGATGTCCCAGAACCACGGCTGCGAGTAGAACGCAGGCTCGGCAATCACTTCGCCACGCTCGGCGGAGAACGGCATGTTAATCACGCTCACGCTGTCGCCACGGCTGGCGTCGAAGCCGACGGCGTCCTGCACCAGGCGGGTAAAGCGCGCCAATTCGTCGGCGCTCCACGGGGCACGGGTGACCGCGCCGTCTGCGGCATTGACCTTGACCTGATCGTCGACCACTACCGACACCGACAGGCGATTGACACGGCCCTGCTGCTGCTTGGTATGGCTGATGGAACGGTCCAGCTCGAAGTTCTTGGTGGACTGGTTACGCTTGTCCGCCGGGTACGGGGCGAGCATCGGCTGGCCGGTGGCCGGGTCCATGATCTGCTGACCGTTGGCGTCCAGCAGCGGTTGCCCAGGCTGGATCGCGCCGGCGGTAGCGGCGGCGCCACCGGTGGTTTGCGGGGCCGAGGCCGGCGATGGCGGCTGGTTGCTCAGGGCTCCCGGCACACCTTGGGGGCCATTGCTGGCGGTGCGTTGTTCGCTGGTGGACTGCTCGCTGCGCAGGGCCGGCTGGTCCGGGTTGAACTGCTCAGAGGTGGACTCCACGGCGCTGAAATCCACATCGGCGGAGACTTCGGCTTTATAGCGGTCATTGCCCAACACCGGTTGCAGGATGTTGTGCACGCGCTGGGTCAGCATGCTTTCCACGCGGCGGCTGTAATCGAACTGCTTGCCGGCCTGGGTCAGCGCGGAGTTCTCAGCTTGGTCGGAGAGCAGGTTGCCCTTTTGATCCACCACGGTGATCTGGGATTTGCTCAGTTCGGGAACGCTGGTAGCCACCAAGTTGACGATGGCATTGACCTGACCGGGTTCCAGGGAACGACCGGCGAACAGCTCAACCAGCACCGAGGCGCTGGGCTTGCGCTCATCACGCACAAATACCGAGCTTTTCGGAATGGCCAGGTGCACGCGGGCACCCTTGACGTTATTGAGGCTGGAGATGGTACGCGCCAGTTCCCCTTCCAGGCCGCGACGATAACGGGTGGCTTCCATGAATTGACTGGTGCCCAGGCCCTGGTCCTTGTCGAGGATCTCAAAACCGATATTGCTGTCGGACGGCGTCACACCGGCAGCGGCCAGCTTCATGCGCGCACGGGCGACGTCATCGGCCTTGACCAGCAGAGCCCCGGAGTTGGGCTCCACGGTGTAGGCGATGTCGGCGGCGGCCAGGGTTTCCATGATCTGTTTGGAATCCAGGCCAGCCAGGCTGCCATACAATGGCCGGTAATCGGGTTGCTGCGACCACAACACCACGGCAAAACCAATCGCCACGCTGGCAGCCAGGCCGACCAACAGGCCAACCTGACGCAACATGGTCATTTCCGAAAGGTTTTCCAGGAACGACAGGCCAAACAGCGGCGGCTTGCCTTCTGTCTTGGCGGGTACGTTGTCCACGACTGCTTCTGCCATGACTTAAATCTCGCCCTTAAACCGGCATCTGCATGATGTCTTGATAGGCCTGAACCAGCTTGTTACGCACTTGGGTCAGAGCCTGAAAGGAAACGCTGGCTTTTTGCGAAGCGATCATCACGTCGGTGAGGTCCACACCGCTCTTGCCGATCTCGAACGCGCTGGCCAACTGGCTGGAGGCTTGCTGGGTGTCGCTGACTTTGTTGATGGCCTGACCAAGCATGTCGGCAAAACTGCTTTGGCCCAACTCCGGCGCTGGCGCGACGGATTTCGGTTGAGCCATGGCATCCATCTGCATGGAGCGCATATCCAACATCAACCGATTGAACTCAATACCCTGGCTCATGACCTTCTCTCTCCGACCCGCAAAAATTTGACACTACGCTGCAGTTACTAGGGGAGGTAGCAACAAGGGTGCCAGATCCGTGGCGACTCGTAAGAAAAGGCGACAAACCTTGTACGCCTTGGCTATTTTCAGGTGGCGAAAAGATACGCTTCCACATCCATGCCCGCGTCGCGCATCTGCGCCAACTTGTAGCGCAAGGTGCGCGGGCTGATGCCCAGGCGTTCGGCGGCCTCTTTGCGGCGGCCGCGCTCGGCGCGCAGGGTATCGATGATCATCTGGAATTCGCGGCGACGCAGGTCATCGCCCAAAGCGCTGGCGGTTTCCACCTCGGCGACCAACGGTGCGGGGGCCAGTGTCGGCAGCGGCGCCGCGCCACTGCCCATGGCCAGACAGAAATCCTGGGGTTGAATCAAGCCGCCCTGCTGCAAGATCAGGGCACGTTGGATCGCGTTGTCCAGTTCCCGCACGTTGCCCGGCCATGGATAGGCGATCAGGCACGCCTGCGCCTCGGCCGACAGCCGCGCCTGGGCGTGCTTCATTTTTTTGACGTGGTTGTTCAGCAGGCGCTCGGCCAAGGGCACGATATCCGCCGGACGCTCGCGCAAAGGGCGCCAGGCCAGCGGAAACACCGAGAGGCGATAGAACAAGTCTTCACGGAAGCGCCCCGCCGCCACTTCGCCGGCGAGATCGCGGTTGGTGGTGGCCACCACTCGGATATCCAACTGGATCGGTTTGCGCGCGCCGACGCGCTCCACTTCGCGCTCCTGCAACACACGCAGCAACTTGGCTTGCAGGCCCAAGGGCATCTCGGAAATCTCGTCGAGCAGGATCGTGCCGCCGTCGGCCTGCTCGAACTTGCCGGCTTGCGCCGCAATAGCACCGGTGAATGAGCCCTTTTCATGACCGAACAGCGTGGCTTCCAGCATGTTGTCGGGGATCGCCGCGCAGTTGATGGCGATGAACGGCTGCTTGGCGCGGGTCGACTGCTGGTGAATGTAACGCGCCAGCACTTCCTTACCCGTACCGGACTCACCGGAAATCAGCACCGTGGAATCGCTGCGCGCCACGCGGGCCGCCAATTCCAGCAACTGGGCGCTGGCTGGCTCGATGGCAATCGGACCCTCGCCTTCGTGCGCCGAGATCACGCCAAGAGCGTGGCGCGCTACCAACTCGATCAGGGCCTTGGGCTCAAAGGGCTTGACCAGGTAATCCGCCGCGCCCTGGCGCATCGCATCCACCGCGCGTTCCACGGCACCGTGGGCAGTCATCAACAACACCGGCAGTTGCGGCTGGCGGGCGCGCAGCAGGGCCAACAACTGGTGACCGTCCATGCCGGGCATATTGACGTCGCTGACCACTAGACTGAACGCCTCCTGGGCCACCGCCTCCAAGGCCTCCTCGGCAGACCCGACCGCCCGGTAGTCATGGCCCGCCAGCAGCAGCGTGTCAGCCAATGCTTCACGCAGGGCGCGATCGTCTTCCACCAGTAAAACCTTGATAGCCATGACTCTTTACTCCGCGCTTGCCGCGCCTGAAAACAGCGGCAAGCTCATCAATGCACAGGTGCCGCGCCCCAACCGGGAACGCAGCTGCAATTCTCCCTGATGGGCGCGCGCCACGGCCTTGACCACCGTCAGGCCCAGGCCAGTTCCGTTGGTCTTGGTGGTAAAAAAGGGTTCGCCCAGACGCCGCAGCACCTGCGGGTCGATGCCACTGCCGTTGTCGCTGATGCACAGGCGCAGCGAATCTTGACGGCGATATAGATGCACCTTGAGCCGCGCGCCGGGGCCGCTGGCCTGGGTGGCGTTTTCGATCAGGTTGAGCAGCGATCCCACCAGGGTGTCGCGATTGCACAGCAACTCGCCTTGGTGGCTGTCGCACTGCCAGCGCACCTGCGCGTCTTGAATGTGTGTGGCGGCCGCCGCCTGCAGGGTCTGCATCAGCTCGGCCGGAGTGATGCGGTCGGTCAACGGCAGTTCGCCGCGAGCGAACACCAACATGTCGCGTACCTGATGCTCCAATTCGTGCAGACGCTCTTTAAGGCGCCCGGCGAAACGCTGATGGGTCACGGCCGGCAACTGTTCATCAGTCAAATGACTGGCGTAGATCAACGCCGCCGACAAGGGCGTACGGATTTGATGCGCCAGAGAAGCGACCATGCGCCCCAGGGACGACAAGCGCTCATGGCGCGCCAACTGGTCTTGCAAGTGGCGGGTTTCAGTCAGGTCGTTGAGCAGCACCAACTGGCCGGGCTCGGCGTCCAGGGAACGGGTGGAAATCGACAGTCGACGCCCATCCTTGAGGGAGATTTCATGACCATCATCTTCGCGCGGGGCGAAGCAGCGGGTGATGACGTGACGCCACAGCTCGCCTTCCAGCGGCAGTCCCAGCAGGTCGCAGGCGGCGGGGTTGGCTTCGCGCACGCGGCCTTGGTCGTCAATCACGATCACGCCGCCGGGCAACAGGTCGAGCAGGTTTTGCAAGCGGTTGGCCAGGCGTTCTTTCTCGGCCAGCTCCTGCATACGCTGAGCACTGACCACCGCCAGCTCGCCTTTAAGCTCCGAGACCCGGGCTTCCAGCAGACTGTAGGAGTCGCTCAGTTGGCTCGACATCTGGTTGAACTGCGAGAACGCATGTTCAAGACCCTGCCGGGCGAGCGGCTCTGCGGAGGGAACAAGCCCCTGGATGGCAGGGGCTGAGGCTAATTGGGCGGCGTGGGGCATGATGCTCTCTCGCTTGGCTGACCGTCAGTTAAACGGAACGTTGCGAGGGCTGTAGCAATACCCGTGCCTAAAAAAATAGGCTTAGTTTTCAGTCAGTTGAAAAACAGGCGTCAATCATCCGCCTGTTCGTCACCTTCGCGGCGGCTCATACCGTACTTGCGCATCTTCTCCACCAGGGTGGTACGACGAATGCGCAAGCGCTCGGCGGCACGGGCGACAATGCCACCGGCATCGTCCAGGGCTTGCTGGATCAGGCCCTGCTCCAGGTTACCGAGGTAGTCCTTCAGGTCCAGGCCCTCCGGCGGCAGCATGGCAGTGGAACCGAAGTCCGGGGTGTGGCCGTTGATGGCGACCCGTTCTTCCATATCACTGCGCAGACTGTCGACCAATTGCTCATCTTCGTCGTCGACATAGCGGAATTTCTTCGGCAGCTCGACTACGCCGATCACACCGTAGGGGTGCATGATCGCCATGCGCTCCACCAGGTTGGCCAGCTCACGCACGTTGCCCGGCCAGCCGTGGCGGCACAGAGACATGATTGCGGCGGAGTTAAAGCGAATCGAGCCACGCTTTTCGTGTTCCATGCGCGAGATCAGTTCGTTCATCAGCAGCGGGATGTCTTCCACGCGCTCACGCAGCGGGGCCATCTCGATAGGGAATACGTTGAGGCGATAGTAGAGGTCTTCGCGGAAGCTGCCGATCTCGATCATGCTTTCGAGGTTCTTGTGGGTCGCGGCGATGATGCGCACGTCCACGCTCTGGGTCTTGTTGCTGCCCACGCGCTCGAAGGTGCGCTCCTGCAACACACGCAGCAGCTTGACCTGCATCGGCAGCGGCATGTCGCCGATTTCGTCGAGGAACAGAGTGCCGCCGTTGGCCAGCTCGAAACGCCCGGCACGGCTGGTGATGGCGCCGGTAAAGGCGCCCTTCTCATGGCCGAACAGTTCGCTTTCCAGCAGCTCTGCCGGAATCGCCCCGCAGTTGACCGGTACAAAGGGCCCGTCGCGGCGCTTGGAATGGTAATGCAGGTTGCGCGCGACCACTTCCTTGCCGGTGCCCGACTCGCCGAGGATCAGCACGCTGGCGTCAGTGTCGGCCACTTGCTGCATCATCTGGCGCACGTGCTGGATGGCGCGGCTGGTGCCGACCAGGCTACGGAACAGGTTGGGTTCGCGATGACGACCGCGCTCGCGAGCCTGGTCGTACATCTCGCGATAGACCTGGGCACGGTGCAGGGAATCAAGCAATTTGCTGTAGCTGGGCGGCATTTCCAGGGTGGAAAGGACACGTCGGCGCTGGTCTTCGGGCAGGTCGAGCGAAGAATTTTCGCCCATCAGCAACACGGGAAGGAACTCATCCCAGGTAGACAGTGTCTTTAACAAGCCCAAAACAGCGCCAGGAGCGTTTACCGTCCCGATCAGCACACAAATGACTTCACGGCTTGACGACAACGAGCTGACCGCCTGCTGCCAATCGTGGCTGCCGCAGGGCAAATTTTCTTCGCCGAGAAAATTCAAAATCACCGCTAAATCGCGGCGGCGGACGCTATCGTCATCAATCAGCAGAATTTTGGTTTCACGCCACATGCAATAGCAACTTCCCTAGTAAAACTTCCTGCCCAAGTGTAAGGGCAATCGAGACGGCTGTAGGACTTCTTACTCTATAGACGTCTGAACTCTGAAAACAGCACTAGTTAAGTCAAAAAAGCTGGCACGGTCAAATTTATGACGCGCCGGTCGGATTAACTGCGTCTGTTCAGCCGAACAGATGGTAGACCTTTGACGCATTCTTCGCTTGGTTGATCTGCGACATCTCTTCGAAAATCGCCTGGCGCTCGCCGGTCGTTACCTCCAGCAATTGCTGGTAGACCGCCAGCAGACTCTCCAGCTTCTCACGCAGCGCATCTTCGTCCACAGGGGCTTCGCTGAGCACCTCATCAATCACCGCACGGCAACCCAGATCCAACTCGCTGACAGCCTCCCAGTTGCGCTCAGCCAGCGCGCCGATCAGGGCTTCGCGGGTCTCGTCAATACGTTGCAGTGCGTGGCTCATGATGTGTACCTCTAGGCGGTCCGCCTTATTGTGGAGCAATGGCATCCCAGCCAGTCTTGACGGTGATCAGCAGACGCGCGACTTCGTCGATCATCTCGGCGTCATTGACCTGATTAGCCTCGACCAGACGATTACCCATGTAGTTGTACAGCGCGTCCAAGCGCTGAATCGCTTCCGGATCTTCGGCCTTCTCCGGCTCCAGGCCATCGCGCAGGCCGGAGATAATTTCAATGGCCTTGCCTAGCAACAGCCCTTTCTGGGCGATATCACCGCGACTCAACGCGCCCTTGGCCTGCGCCATACGATCCAAACCACCCTCCATCAGCATCTGCACGAGGCGATGCGGGCTGGCCTCGGAGACCTGAGCATGGGAATTGACCTTCTGGTACTGGCGAAGGGCTCTCATCGGGTTCATGTTGCTACCTCGTAACGGGCTACAATCGAATAGGGTTGCTTAACCAGTTTTTCGACCATGGCGACAAAAACTTTAATCCAGAACTGTGCGACAAAGCCCTGGATCAGGGCTTTTAGGCGCACCGACTATCAGCTCGACTTCGGATTGTTCAGCGAGTTGAGGGTGGTCATGATGCTGGAGCTACTGGCATTGATCTGCGCGATCATGGTGTCCATCGCGGTGTACTTGGCGGTCAGGGACTTTTGCAAGGCGTCCATGCGTCGTGTCAGATCCGCCGTCTGGGTGTTCAAATCCGTCAACTTATTGTTCAAGTCGGTCGCACGGGCTGCCAAGGTGCCAGTGGTGCCCACGTAACTGTTGGTCGCCTTGTTCATGCGTGTGATCAAGCCAGTGTCGCCGGTAAACAGCTTGGCAATATCGCCTGCGCCCTTGACCACCGCTTTGTCCCAGGTCTTATCGTCCAGGCTCAACAGCCCGGTTTTCTGATCCGTGGTGATACCCATCTGCGCCAAGCTGGTCATGGTGCCGGCGCCAGAGCCGTTGACCAGTTCGGAGCGCAGGCTGTTGACCAATTGACGCATCGACGCGTCGCCCGTCAACGCCGCGGCTGTGGTGGTCGAGGCATCCCCGGTAGCCGTGACTTTGGTCTGGGTGTTGATCGCGGTCATCAGCGTGTTATAGGCACTGACGAAGGACTGCACCGACGTCTTCAATGTATCGGTATTGCTGGCCACGGTGATGGTCGTCGGCTTGGTCGTATCGATCGTGTCCAGCAGGTCCAGGGTCACACCACTGATCGCAGAGGTGATCTTATTGGTGTTCGACGACATTTCAACGCCATCGATTGAATACTTGGCGTTGGTGGGGGCTTTGCCTTTGTCGTAGCCTGTGGCCAGTTCGGAATCACCGCTGAGAGTGATGTCGGTACCATCCCCCATGGTGGTCGAGGTCAGCACCAGACGCGCACCGTTGGAGTCACTCAGCACGTTGGCACTGATGCCCTGAGCCGAGAGCTGGGTATTGATCGTCTCGCGCACTTGCTGCAAGGTCGCGCCGCCGGGAATTACCACGTCATAGCTTTTGCCCGACTGATTGATCGTCAGCGTCTGATCTTCGTCGGTGCTGTTGGCCTTGCCAGAAGCGCCGTCCGCATTCATCGCCGTAGTGACTTTCGACGCGGTCGCCAGGTTGGTGACTTTAAGCACGTATTTGCCGCTGGATGCACCGTCCCCCAGAGTGACCTTGATGTTCTTCTCCTCCGAAGAGGAGGCCGACAGCCCGTTAAACGCCGAGGCATTGTTCAACTTGGTGATCGCCGCCTGGTAGGCTTCCAACGCCGTCTTGACCGAGCCAACAGCCGACAACTGGACGGTGGCTGCTTTCTGTTCGTTGGTGATCTGCTGCTGCTTGGGCGCCTGCTCAGCCCCCACCAACGCTTTGACGATAGCCTGCGTGTCGTAGCCCGAACCTGGGCCGGAAATCGTTGAACTAGCCATTTGCCATTCTCCTTGTCCTGCAGCGGCCGTTTTTTTGGCGCTCGCGTGCTCTGACCGCAATCAGAAACATGTTTCGTGCCAACTCACGCCTTGCTGTCAAACAGCACGCTGCTGGCATCGCTCAGATTCTGCGCCAACTTCAGCGCGGTCTCCGATGGAATTTGTCGAATTACTTCGCCACTGTCCGTGGCAATCACCTTGACGACCACTTTGCCGGTAGTGTCATCGATGGAAAAATCCAGATTGCGCTGTGAAGCCTGCACAAACTCTCGTATATCAGTCACCGCTTTTTCCAATGCCACGCGCTGGGGCTCTTCACCCTTGACCGGTTCACTGGGGGCCGCAGGCTTGAACGGTGTTACAGGCGCACTACTGGCCTGGGTAATACCAGCCGGGTAAGACGCGTTAAGCTTGATGCTCATGTCCATGTCATCACCTCCAAACTGAAAAAACGGAAGGGCACGTTGTTAAACGCACCCTCCCGTTATTTAACCGCTACCGCTATTACTGAAGCAGCTTCAGAACAGAGGAAGGCAGTTGGTTGGCCTGGGACAGGATCGCAGTGGAAGCCTGTTGCAGGGTTTGTTGCTTGGTCAGCTCAGCAGCTTCAGAAGCGAAGTCGGCGTCTTCTACGCGGCCTTTGGCAGCGGAGGAGTTCTGCGAAATGCTCTGCAGGTTGGCCACAGTGCTGGCGAAGCGGTTTTGTACGGCACCCAGCTGCGAACGCTGGCTGTCGATCTGCTGCATGGCGTCGTCCAGAGCCTGGATAGCCTGCTGCGAAGAAGCGGCAGTCAGGATGCTCAGGTCGGAAACGCTGGTTTCCATGGTGACGGCGGTTTTAGTACCGGCCGCAGAAACAGTGGTCAGACCCAGTGCAGCCAGGCCAGTACCGGCGCTGCCGTCCTTGATGGTGATGTCTTTGTCGGCGAACAGGTTCAGGGTGCCGTCAGCATTTTTGCTGGCTTGTACACCGGTACTGGCGCTGTTGATCGAAGCAACGATCGCGTCAGCGGTGTCACCCTTCTTGAACTTGACTTCAACGCCGTTTACGTCGATGGAAGTGTCAGCGGTCAGTTTTGCTTGGGTAGTGCCAGCCGACAGTCCCAGTTGCGACAACGAGCCAGCAGAAGTGTTGGACAGTTTGATGTCTTCACCGCCACCCGAAGTGACCTTAACGCGACCGTCAGTGAAAGTTGCAGTAGCACCGGTACCCGCTGCGGCTGCAATATCTGTCAGCACGTCGGTCATAGTGTCAGCAGCAGCCCAAGTTACTGCGGTGCCGTTAACAGAAATGGCACCGGTAACGCCCATGGCGCTGGTTGCAGTTGTAGCTGCGGCTGCGGTAGTACCGGCAGCGCCCAGGGCCAGGCTGGCCAGACCATCAGTAGCACCAACTGTGGCAGAAGCCCCCAAGACGATATCGTTTTTGGAGCTGAGAGTCACTTTACCATTAGCGTCAGTCGAAGCTGTAACGCCGGTCTGAGCAGTTTTGGCGTTGATGGCGGTCACTGCGGCAGTACCAGCAGCGGAACCTGCAGCAGCAGCACCAAGTGCAACCTCTACACCATTGATGGTGAATGCATCAGTCGCAACGGTTGCGCCTGCATCTGCGGTACCGGTTTTAACAGCTTTGTCACCCAATACAGAACCAGTGGCGGTAGCAGCCAGGCCAGTCATTGCGGTGCCGTCTACAGCAGCTTCTTTGTAGTTACCTTTCAGCGCAGTCGAGCTGATATCGGTCATGCCGAACGAGATAGTCTCGTTGGCGTTGGCGCCGATCTGGAACGCTACGTTGTTGAACGAGCCGTCCAGCAGGTTACGACCACCGAAGGTAGTGGTGCTGGCGATACGGTTCAGCTCGCCCACTTTAGCGGTGAATTCTTGCTGCAGGGAAACACGGTCAGCGTCGCTCTTATCACCGTTCGCCGCTTGCAGGGCGAGTTCACGCAGACGCTGCAGGGTGTTGGTGGATTCTTGCATTGCGCCTTCAGCGGTCTGGGCAATCGACACGCCGTTGTTGGCGTTGGAGATCGCAACGTTCAGGCCCTTGACCTGGTTGTTCAGACGGTTGGCGATCTGCATGCCAGCAGCGTCGTCTTTAGCGCTGTTGATTTTCAGACCGGAGGACAGACGGTTCATCGACTGGCTCAGAGCGTCGGAAGCTTTGTTCAGGTTCTTCTGGACACCCAGGGAAGTGATGTTGGTGTTTACTGATAATGCCATGACGAAATCCTCGTTGGTATTGGATACTGCGGCTTCCGGCCCTGGCAACCGCCGGGTGTGGCCTAGAGAACCTACGTAATAGTTATCGTCGTGGTAGCCGGTTGCTTGAGGGTTTTTTTGATTTTTTTTACTGGCGTGGTGCCACCCCTTGTAATTCAAGGGTTTAAGCCGGGTTTTAACGCCGATTTTGGTGGCTTTTCTGGCGCCAAATAAAAAACGCCGATGATCTTTCGATCATCGGCGTTTGCTTTTGCGGTGAACGCAGTCTAAAGACGCGTCACGGACGATGCAGAATCGCCGAGCCCCACGACAGGCCCACACCGAATCCACTGATCGCCACACGCTTCCAGGTGGCGTCCATCACGTGCTTTTCCAGCAGCAACGGAATGCTCGACGACACGGTGTTACCGGTCTCGACCATGTCCTTGATGAACTTGTCCACCGGCGCCTCTTCGAAGCGACGGGCCACGGCGTCGACAATCGCCGCACTGCCCTGGTGAATGCAGAACGCGTCGATGTCATCGGCCTTGAGGTCCGACTCATTGAGCAGCTCGTGCAAATGCGCCGGAACTTTGAGCAAGGCAAAGTTGAACACCTGGCGACCGTTCATGAAGAACACGCCATCGCTGACCTTCAGGTGCGGTGCGCCGGAACCGTCGGTGCCGAACTTGGACTTGCCCAGCAGCCACGAGGCGTCTTCGCCCATCCAGGTCGCAGTGGCGGCGTCGCCGAACAGCATGGTGGTGTTGCGATCTTCCGGGTCGACGATCTTGGAGTACGGGTCGGCGGTGATCAACAGGCCGTTTTTCAGGCCGGCGGCCTCCATGAAGCCCTTCATCGCGTAGATGCCGTAGACGTAACCGGAACAGCCCAGGGAAATATCGAACGCGGCGACATGGGTCGGCAGGCCGAGTTTGTCTTGGACGATGGCGGCTGTATGGGGCAAGCCCTCTTCGTCACCGTTCTGGGTCACGACGATCAGCGCGTCAATCGACTCGCGCTTGAGATCCGGGTTGTTGGCAAACAAGGCGTTGACCGCTTCGACACACAGATCTGAGGTTTCCTGCGTGGCTTCCTTGCGCGGCAGGAACGCCGAACCGATCTTGCCAATGATGAACTCTTCATCCTTGGCGAATTTGGCACCCTGGGCGTAGTTATCGATACCGTCCGCCGGCACGTAACTGGCGATGCTTTTTATGCCAATCATTGTGGCTTCCCAATACTAAATAGCTGGAGAACACCCCACGGCCGACGCCTGGAGTGCTGACAATAAAGGGGGTAACCCCATAAAAATCCCGCTGAAAGCCGCCCCGCAAGGACCCTGAGACGACTTATCCTTTTCACACGATACAGTGAAGATGCGCTTTATGACTCACAGGTCACTCAATTTTCTCCGGTTTATGCAAAACCTTTAAACAATTGAGCCCCCTGAAACGACAGCGGCCCCGCCTGTTTCCAGGCGAGGCCGCTGTGCTGATGCGGTGAAATCACATTTTGTTGAACAGGCTCAACTGCGAAATCTTCACAAAGGCCAGCTGCGAGGCTTGCAGCATGGTTTGTTGCAGACTCAGATTGATAGCGGCATCCGCAAAATCGACGTTGCCCAATGCATTCATGGTGGTGGCGTTGGCCAGGCTCAAGCTGGTGTTCTCTTGGGACTGGATATCCATACCATTCAAGCGAGCACCGATGGCGCCGCGCACCTGGTCGATCTGACTCTTGGCGTTGGTCAGATTACCGATGGAGCGGGCGACCACGTCCTTGAGCTCTTTCTGTGCCGCCGGTTTTCCGTCCGAGGGCGTCTCTAGGATTTGGCGCAAATGGCTGAGAGTGTCGAGCACGTTCTCGTTTTTGTTGCTGGTGGCGCCAATCACAAACTGGTCGCCATCACCCGGTGGCGGCGTGGTCGTGACGTCAAATGTCACACCCGCCGCGCTCAAGGTTGTGGCGCCGGCGGCCAGGGTGCCGCTGGCGATGGACTTGCTATCCGAGCTATACGGCTGTGCATACACATTGTAATCACCCGCCGCGCCGAACTTGATGACCATACCAGCGTTGGGGAAAGTGCTGGCATAAGCCGCCGAATCACTGACCGTACCACCGCTTATTTGAGCCGTGGTCGGGTTGCTGGGAGTGCGCGAAACACTGAAGGTGTCCGGTTTAATCGACAGGCTGAACTCGCGGTCTTTGACAACCGCATCCGCCGGTGCGCCGGGCAACACGTCTTTACCCAAAGCGTCCTTACCCAGGTTCAGGCCGATGTCGAACTTCACGCCACGCAGATTGATGGTCGAGGCGCCCTCTTTGGTGGCATCGAACGTGCCGTTACCCGGAATCTCGGAGGTGATGTCTTTGCCGGTGTTGTCGCTCACCGTGTATTGAGTGCTGCTGACAAAGGTCAGCTTGTATGGCTGCCCATCGGCAAAGCTGCTGTCATAGCTGGTCTCGGCAGCGATCAACCCCGCCGATATAGTGACCTTGCCGTCATCGACCGCAGGCGGCACAAGAATCGGCGCGGTCTGGGTGCGCCCCGTGTTCGCGGAGCTCTCGAGCATGCTTTTGGCGGTGTCGCCCATCGAGACGGAAATATTCTCGGCGATCTTCAGGCTCAACGGGATGTCGTCGCCCTGATAACTGTAGGTGCCGTTATTGTTGCGCGTATAGGGCGGCGTGTCGGTCTTGCTTCCGGAAAACAGGTAATTGCCCCCGGCATCCTTAGAATTGAGCAGGCCCAGTACCTGATCCTCAATGGCACCGACCTCGGCCGCAATCGATTTGCGGTCCGCATCACTGATCCCGACATTACCGGCCTTCAGGGCCAGTTCGCTGGCCTTTTGCAGGGCGGTGTTGATGTTATCAAGAACGCTATCTTCGGTTACCAGCGAGTTCTTCAGGGTATCGATGTTGCCATTGAACTGCGACAGCATGTCTTTCTGCTGCTGCAACATCAGCAACCGCGCCGCCGCCACAGGATCATCCGCCGCGGTCTGCACGCGTACGCCGGAGCTGGCCTGATCCTGAGCCTTGACCACACTAGAGTAGTTGGACTGGTACTTGGCGGAGCTGGTCTCGAAATACTGCTGTGTGGAAATACGCATCGTCCCGGCCTCCCTTAAAGAGCATTGATCAGTGTGGTGAAGGTTTCTTGCGCGGCCTTGATAATCTGGGACGACGCGGTGTAATACTGCTGGAACTTGATCATGTCGCCCGCCTCGTCATCCAGGTTAACCCCTGACACTGAGTTGCGCGCTTCCTTGTTGGCGCTGAGCAACGCGCCAGTAGCCGTGGTATCAACCCCCGCCTGACTGGCCTTGGAACCGACTTGAGAAACCAGGCGACTGTTGGCCGCCACCAGGCTTACGCCGACATTGCCATCGTTCATGCCGACGCTGGCCTTGGTCTGCAAGTTGAGCAGTTCCTGCGCGTTCCGGCCGTCCGATTTGCCACCGCTGTTGAACGCGAACGTGGTGCTGTCGCCCGCGGCCGGAGAACCGTTCACGGTAGTGTCGAATTTGAAACTCTTACCCGGAATGGCGGCTCCCGAAGCGTCTCGCATCGGAACATCCACGGTGATCTTGTTGCCCTGCCCCGGAATGATGCTGCCGGTGCCGATCGGGTTGCCTTGCGCATCGTTGACGGTATAGGGCTGAGTGCCGTCAGCCGCCGGTTTGCCAAACACCATTTTGACCGGCATCGAGTTCTCGATACCCGCGCGCAACTGTGCGGTGTCTGCCCCGCCATGAATATCCAACGGTACAGTCAAGGTGGGCTGGGTAAACGTGCCAGTGCCACTGTTGGTCGTACTACGAGTACCAGACAGCGGGCCGGCGAACGCCAGCTTATTCGCGTCAGAAAGCGCCACGCCGATGCCACTGGCGCCCGTAGCGGTGGGGCTGACCTTGAAACTGTCGCCGACTGCCACAGGGCCCTTGCCGTCCAGAGACAAGGTAAATCCATCGATCTGGGTCGGCGGCGTGGCTGACAGATCGATAATGCCCAGGGCTTTGCCGTCCGAACGCACCACCGTCGCTTTATTGAGGTCGGTGCTGTCGTTGAAGGTCACTTTGTAATCGAAGGTCGAGAGCTTACTGCTGTCGCCAATCGACACATTCAGGTTGCCGGAACCGCTGCTGTTGCCGGCGGTAGCCTGGCTACGGGAGGCGATAGCAGTTGCACTATTGATGTCGTTGAACAACGACACACCAAAGTCACCGTTCAAATCCAGACCTTGGCCGAGCTGATTGTTCAGGGTATCGGCTGTCGCAATAGCGATACGCCCCAAGTCATTGATAGCCGGCATCAAGGCATCACTGCGATAGCGCAACAGGCCACCGATGCTTCCGCCACTGATTACCGCGCCAAGATCCAGTGTCGTTCCGCTCACATTCAGCTGGATCGTATATTGACTGTTATCCGTGCTGCTCGGCACTGCCGTAATCGTATTGGACAACCCGCCCTCAACCAGCGACTGACCGCTGCCGGTGGTCACACTGAACTGGCCATTCTTCTCGGTGGCGGTGACCCCGATCAGTTCATTGAGCGAACGCACAGCTTCGCTACGCTGGTCCAGCAGGTTGGCCGGAGCGGTGCTCGATGAACCCTGCACTTGAGAGATTTGCCGGTTGAGCGCAGC
Source organism: Pseudomonas sp. ARP3 (assembly GCF_001029595.1). Taxonomy (NCBI): domain Bacteria; kingdom Pseudomonadati; phylum Pseudomonadota; class Gammaproteobacteria; order Pseudomonadales; family Pseudomonadaceae; genus Pseudomonas; species Pseudomonas sp. ARP3. Next base: position 236,920 of record NZ_LEKF01000001.1, on the reverse strand, counting down.
GATCGAAGAAGTCAGTTGGTTGACCTGATCACTCATGGTACTCAACTGGCTGTTGATGGTTTCTTTCTGCTGCGTCAACTGGGTGGAGATGGAGTTGAAGCGATTGCTCAAGGTCTGGGCATTACTCAACAGCAGTTGGCGGGCCGACAGATCGCTAGGGTTGGAAGATGCGGTCTGCAGCGTGGCGAAGAAGGTGCTGAGTACTGATGACAGACCGGTGTTCTTATCCGACAGCACCTTATCGACCGCACTGATCTGGTCTTGGTAGGCGCGGGCGTCATTATTCAATGCCGTACTGTTCTGGTACGCCGTGTCCAGATACTCGTTGTAGACACGCCGTACATCCGCCAGCGTGGTGCCGCTGCCGATGAATACGCCGCCGAACTGGTTCGACGCGCTAGCGTTCTGGATAGTCTGCTGACGCGAATAGCCTGCGGTATTGGCGTTGGCGATGTTGTTACTCAAGACCGACAACGATCCTTGAGCGGCGTTAAGCCCCGACATCCCGATATTGAGCAAACTCATGGTTCAGACCTTATAAAAGAGTGGTCGCGCCCGCGGCGGCGTAGTTCTGGTAACTGTTCATCGAATGGGCGATCTGCGAGATCTTGTTGGCGTAGTTCGGGTCGGTGGCGTAACCGGCTTTTTGCAACTCGCGTACAAAGCGTTCCGGGTTATCGGCCGACTTCACCACTTCTTTATAGCGGTCATTGCTTTGCAGCAACGTTACCAGGTCGTGGAAGCTGTCCTGGTAGGAGTCGTAGGAACGGAACTGCGCCGTCTCCTTGACCATCGCCCCGTCGCGGAACTCGCTGGTGATCGCGCGGGCCTGGCCGCCCTGCCAACTCTTGCCGGCCTTGATGCCGAACAGGTTGTGGCTGCTGCTGCCGTCTTCTGCGCGCATCACCGATTTGCCCCAACCGGTTTCCAAAGCGGCCTGGGCCACCAGGTACTTCGGATCGATGCCGATACGCTTGGCGGCCGCTTCGGCCATCGGCAGCATGGTGGCGACAAATTCGTCCTGGGAGCTGAAGGCTTTCTTGGCCGGCGCCAATGGTGGCTGGGCCACGGCGCGGCCATAGACCTGCATGCTGCCGTTGGCCGCGGCAACACTGCGTGCGCCGCTGTTGATCACGTTGTCTTGCAGGGCGCTGTTGCGCAGCGGCGCGGCCTTGGCCTCGGTGGCGACCTGGGTGCTCGGCACGATGCCGGCCAGCAGGCGATCGGTCAGCTTGCTCGGCAAGGCGATACGGCGCTGGTTCATCAGCTCCATATCGTTGCTGTGAGTGGCAGCAGCACCGGCTTGAGGCTCGGCGACACGGAACGCCCACAACGGACGCTGACCATTGGAGCGCCCCAGCGGGCCATCGGCCTGGGTGCCGGCGGCGATCTCGGTCGGCACATCGACTTTCTTGACCGCCTCGACCGCAGCCGGGCCCTGCAAGGTGGCCGCCTGGGCGTCCACCGGCTTGTTCTTCTGCATCTGGCGCATCAGCACGTCGGCCAGGCCGATGCCGCCGCCCTCGCGGGACAGCGAGACCGCCAATTGCTGGTCGTACATTTCCTGGTACTGCTTGGCCGCCGGGGTGTTCATAGGGTTGTCTTTGCCCAGCGCCTCGGTGGCCGAACGCATGGACTTGAGCATCTCGCTCAAAAACAGCGACTCGAACTCCTGCGCCACTTTGCGCATGTTGCCTTCGCTGTTTTTGTCAGCACCGACCTTGAGCTGGTTAAGCCGGTTCAAGTCGGAGTAAGAGCCCGAGTCCGCCGAACTGACAATCCCGCTTTTGTGCATATCCATGGCCATGGCCTCAGATGACGATCAGGTCGGCTTGCAAGGCGCCGGCCTGTTTCAATGCTTCAAGGATCGCCATCAAGTCGCCGGGCGCCGCGCCCACCTGGTTCACCGCGCGGACAATCTCGTCCAGGGTGGTGCCGGGGCCAAATTTGAACATCGGCTTGGCTTCTTGCTGAGCGTTAACCCGCGAGCGTGGCACCACTGCGGTCTGGCCGTTGGACAACGGCCCCGGCTGGCTGACGATCGGGTCTTCGGTGATGGTCACCGTCAGGCTGCCGTGGGTCACCGCCGCCGGCGAGACTTTGACGTTCTGGCCGATCACGATCGTGCCGGTACGCGAGTTGATGATGACTTTGGCTACTGCCTGGCCCGGGTCGACTTCCAGGTTTTCCAGGATCGACAGGTAATCGACGCGCTGGCTGGGGTCCAGCGGCGCGGTCACACGGATCGAACCGCCGTCGATGGCTTGGGCCACGCCTGGGCCGAGCATGTCGTTGACCTTGTCGACCACGCGCTTGGCGGTGGTGAAGTCCGAGCGATTGAGGTTCAAGGTCAGGCTGTTGCCCTGGTTGAAACCGCTGGGCACGGTGCGTTCCACCGTGGCCCCGCCAGGGATACGACCGGCCGACGGCACGTTGACGGTGATCTTGGAACCGTCGCGACCTTCGGCGTCGAACCCGCCCACCACCAGGTTGCCCTGGGCAATGGCGTAAACGTTACCGTCGATACCCTTGAGGGGCGTCATCAGCAACGTACCGCCACGCAGGCTTTTGGAGTTACCGATGGACGACACGGTGATGTCCACCACCTGACCCGGCTTGGAGAACGCCGGTAGATCAGCACTGATCGACACCGCCGCGACGTTTTTAAGCTGCACGTTGCCCGACCCCGGCGGCACTTTGATGCCGAACTGCGAGAGCATGTTGTTGAAGGTTTGCAGGGTGAACGGGGTCTGGGTGGTCTGATCACCTGTACCGTTGAGCCCCACCACCAGGCCATAGCCGATCAACTGGTTGGAGCGCACGCCGGAAATGCTGGCGATGTCCTTCAAGCGTTCGGCCTGGGCGACGGCGCTCAAGGAAAGCAACAGGGCCGCCGCCATCAGCTGTTTGAATTTCAAAGTGGCCACCTAGAAAGGGAACAGCGGGCTGAGGAAGAAACGGTCGAACCAACCCGGCTGGCTAGCATCGGCAAACGAACCCGTCCCCGAGTAAGTAATGCGTGCATCGGCGATTCGCGTCGACGAAACGGTGTTGTCGGTAGAGATATCGTCGGCGCGCACCATGCCGGCAATTCGCACCAGCTCGTCGCCAGTGTTGAGGGTCATCCACTTCTCACCGCGCACGGCGATGATGCCGTTGGGCAATACATCGGCCACGGTCACGGTGATCGAACCGGTCAGGCTGTTGCCCTGCCCCGCCGCACTTTTGCCACTGGTCGCACGGTCGCCGCTATAACCAGCGTTGAGGCTCAAATCGCCGTCACCCAACGGGTTGTTGGTGTTAGGTACGGCACCGAACAACGAGGTCAGGCCAATGCCTGCCTTGCTGGTCTTGCCGACCTGGGAGTTGGCGTTCTTGCTGGCCTGGGTCTTCTCGTTCAGGGTGATGGTGATGATGTCACCGACCCGGAAGGCCTTGCGGTCGCTGTACAGGTTCTGTTCGAAACCGGCCTGGTAGATCGAGCCATTGTTGGCCGCCGCCGGCAGCGGCGTGCGTGGCAACACCGGCGCGTAGTACGGGTCATTGGGTTTTGGCGTCGGGGCGACACAGCCCGCGAGCACGGCAATCCCACTCAATGCCAGAACGGAAACATAGCGATTCATGACCCTTACCTCACGGTGTTGCAGACGCTTTCAGGGCGCCCCATAGACTTGATTACAGATTCTGCGTTACGAACGAGAGCATCTGGTCGGCGGTGGAGATCACCTTGGAGTTCATCTCGTAAGCGCGCTGGGTGGTGATCATGTTGACCATTTCTTCCACGGTGCTGACGTTGGAGGTTTCCAGGGTGCTTTGCAGCGTGGTACCGAAACCGTTCAGGCCAGGGGTGCCGATCTGTGGCGCGCCGCTGGAGGCGGTTTCCAGGAACAGGTTGTTGCCCATGGCCTGCAAGCCGGCCGGGTTGATGAAGTCGGCGGTCTGCAGGTTGCCGATCACTTGCGAGGCCGGGTTGCCGGCCACGGTGATGGACACGGTGCCGTCGTTGCCGACGGTGAAGGTCTTGGCATCGGCCGGCACTACAATCGCCGGTTCCAGGGCAAAACCGTTGGCGGTGACGATCTGGCCGTTGGAGTCCAGGTGGAATGTACCGTCACGGGTGTAGGACGTAGTGCCGTCCGGTTGCAGGATCTGGAAGAAGCCACGGCCGTTGATGGCCATGTCCAGCGGCTGACCGGTTTGTTGCAGGTTACCGGCGCTGAAGTTCTTCTGGGTGCCGACGATCTGCACACCGGTACCCAATTGCAGGCCCGACGGCAGCTCGCTGTCCTGGGTCGACTGAGCGCCCGGCTGCTTCTTGATCTGATAGAGCAAGTCCTGGAACTCGGCGCGGTCACGTTTGAAACCCGTGGTCGATACGTTGGCCAAGTTGTTGGAAATGGTGGTCAGGTTGGTGTCCTGGGCGGACAGACCGGTTTTGGCAACCCATAGAGCCGGAAGCATGCTGTTCTCCTTCGTGCGCCTGTTTGTTGGCGCTGCGCTGCGAAATTAGTGGTTCAGTGAAACCGCGATCAGCTCATCTGCATGACGCGTGTCATGGCCTGGTCGTCTTCCTTGGCGCTGTTCATCATTTTGATGTGCAGCTCGAACTGCTTGGAAAGCGCCAGCACCGCCGTCATTTCTTCCACGGCATTGACGTTGCTCGCCTGCAGGAACCCCGAGGTCAGCCTGACGCCTGCGTCGGCCTGAGCCGGCTGGCCATCCTTGGTGTGGATGGTGCCATCCAGGCCCTTATTCATGTTCTTCAGGTCCGGCTGAACCAGCTTGATGCGGTCCACTTCGGCCATCACCCGTGGGCCTTCGCCCATGGCACGGATGCTGATGGTGCCGTCGGCGCCCACTTCGATCTTCTGCTGCGGCGGCACCGCGATAGGGCCACCGTTGCCCATGATCGGCATGCCGTTGCCGGCACGCAGCACGCCCAGGGCGTCCACGTTCATGCTGGCGCTGCGCACGTAGGCTTCGCCGCCATCCGGAGTTTGTACGGCCAGCCAGCCGTCGCCGTTGACAGCCACATCCAGGTCGCGACCGGTTTCGATCATCGCGCCAGGCGTGAAGTCGGTGGCGGGACGCTCAGTCAGGGCGAATGCCCGCGCCGGAAAGCTGTCACCGAACACCGGCATCGAACGCGCCTGCTCCAGGTCGCGTTGGAAACCGTTGGTGGAAATGTTCGCCAGGTTGTTGGCATGGGCCTTCTGCGCCAGCGCATTCTGGCTGGCGCCGGTCATTGCCACATAAAGGTACTTGTCCACGCTCTTTCCTCTTTATGACGGACGCTTGCCGCCCACCGCTGTACTGATGAGGCTTAAGCAATTAGCGAACCAACTTTTAAAAAGTCAGGAAAGTTCAGGCGGGACGGGGGTTTGCGGGCTGCCTTCACATTTTTCAGGAGAGGAGAGAGTCGAAAAAACGGCGGACTACTGCCGCTTACGGCAAGGGCCGTCTTACGGGTGACAGAGAACCGATTTGGGGAGGGGCGGTGCGACGATTCGAATTGCCCCCGATGGAGGTGGGTCAGTGACAGATGGGCTGACTGACCCAGCGCCATCGGGGGCAAGCCCCCTCCCACATTTTGAGCCGGTTCTTCCAGTTAATAATGAGGAGGGCGTTTGGATCCGCATATTGGCGCTGACTTTTTAGTCATTGCCCCTCGCGCCTTAACTGACTGGCATTAGGGCTTGCCTTGCCCCTCCCACATTTTTGCCCACGTTGTGTCGGTTGATTATTTATCGGTCTTGAGGATTTCGTAATCGCGCAATTTATTGGCGATGGTGGTGTGGGACACGCCCAGGCGCTTGCCCAGCTGTCGACTGCTGGGATGTTCGACATACAGGCTTTCCAACACCGCTTTCTCGAAGCGCCCGACAATCGCCTCCAAACCGCCGTCCAGGGAAAAATCGCCAAGGGGCTGACGCACGCCGTAATCCGGCAGACGAATATGCTCGACCTTCACCGTGCCGCCGTCGCACAAAGACACCGCCTGGAACAACACGTTTTCCAACTGCCGCACATTCCCCGGCCAGTGATAATGGCGGAGGCGCTCCATCGCCGCCGGTGCCAACGTGGGCAACGGGCAGCCGATCTGGCGGCTGGCCTGGTCAAGAAAATGCTCCACCAGCGGCGCCAGGCCATCCAGGCATTCGCGCAGCGGTGGGATATGCAGCGACAGCACATTGAGGCGGTGGTAGAGGTCCTGGCGGAATTCGCCGCGCGCGCAGAGTTCGGACAGATCCACCTGAGTCGCGCAAATCACCCGCACATCCAGGTACACCTCTTCGTCACTGCCGACGCGGCGGAAGCAACCGTCCTGCAAGAAGCGCAGCAATTTCACCTGCAGGCGCGCGCTCATTTCGCCCACACCGTCGAGAAACAACGTACCGCCCGCAGTCAGCTCCAGCAGCCCCAACTTGCCTTCCGCCCGGGCGCCTTCGAACGCGCCGGGGCCGTAGCCGAACAGCTCGGTCTCGGCCATCGACTCCGGCAGGCCGGCGCAGTTGAGGGCCATCAGCGGCGACTGCCCGCGCGGACTGGCCAAGTGGCAGGCGCGCGCCAACAGTTCTTTGCCGGTGCCGGTCTCGCCTTCTATTAATAGCGGCGCGTCCAACGGGGCCATGCGCCGTGCTTCACGCACCACGGCGGCCATCACCTTGGAGCTCTGGAAGATGCTGTCAAAGCCGCGCAGTTCCTGCTTGCGCACGTTGTAGATGCGCTCGCCGACCCGGTCCGCACGATGCAACGTCAGCACGGCGCCGGCCATGGCTTCACTGTCATCGTGTTCGGAGGATTGCAGCGGCGCGATATCCGCCAGGAACACGTCGCCCTTGACCTTGACCCGCAGGCCGTTGATCCGCGACTTGCTGGCGCGCACCAGTTCCGGCAAATCGAAATCCTCGGCGTAGCGTGACAACGGAATGCCCGGCACCTCGTCCACCCGCACCCCCAGCAACTGCGCCGCCGCACGGTTGGCGGCGACGATGGAGCCGCCCATGTCGATCGACAGCACCGGAAACTCCAGAGCGCCCAGCAAGGCATTGAGTTCCATGTGTCGCCGCTCGCTGGGCATCAGCCCTACCCGCTTGACCCCAAACACCCCGGCAATCGCCTCGAACTGCGGGCGCAACGCCTGAAATTGCATATTCACCAGGTTCGGACAGAACAGGTAGATAGCATTGCCGTGCTCACCGCCCACCTCGCCTTTGGCAACGTTGACGCCGTATTCCACCAGGAGGTTGAGAATGTCCCGCAGGATGCCGATGCGGTTCTGGCAATGCACTTTGATACGCATGAATGAGGCCCGAAAAGAGGGAAGGCGCCGCGTCTTTTTGTCGCTGGGCGCAGAAAGTCGTCAAGATTATGTGACAGCCGGACTGCTTTTCCCAGCCCAACACTAAGAGCAGGTCGTCAATCGTAACGAATACTTTACAAAAAACGGTAAATTTTCCTACGTAGCACTGCCACAGGTGGCTGGCATCCGCACGCCATCGGGTTATCAATAGGCCTATCGCAGGACATAACAAGAACGAATGCCTAGCAGGAGAGCCGTATGAAGCAGACGCACTACGTGGCCCGCGAGCCCGATGCGCAAGGGTTTATCCACTATCCGCAGGAAGAACATGCGGTATGGAACACCCTGATCACGCGCCAGTTGAAAGTGATCGAAGGTCGCGCCTGCCAGGAATACCTGGACGGCATCGACAAGTTGGGCTTGCCCCTGGACCGCATCCCGCAACTGGGCGAGATCAACCAAGTGCTGGCCGAGACCACCGGTTGGCAAGTCGCTCGCGTGCCGGCGTTGATCCCCTTCCAAACCTTCTTTGAATTACTCGCCAGCAAGCAGTTTCCGGTGGCGACGTTTATCCGCACCCGCGAAGAACTGGACTACTTGCAAGAGCCGGATATTTTCCACGAGATCTTCGGCCACTGCCCGCTGCTGACCAACCCTTGGTTCGCTGAATTCACCCACACCTACGGCAAACTCGGGCTGGCGGCGACCAAGGAGCAACGGGTCTACTTGGCGCGGCTGTACTGGATGACCATCGAGTTCGGCCTGGTGGACACGCCGGCTGGTCGGCGCATCTACGGCGGCGGGATTCTGTCGTCGCCCAAGGAGACGGTGTACAGCCTGTCCTCCGAGCCCGAGCATCAAGCCTTCGACCCGCTGGAAGCGATGCGCACGCCGTACCGCATCGACATCCTGCAACCGCTGTACTTCGTGCTGCCCGACCTCAAGCGTCTGTTCGAGGTGGCGCAGGAAGACATCATGGGCATGGTCGAGCGTGGCATGCAGCTGGGTCTGCACGCGCCGAAATTCCCGCCCAAACCAAAGGCTGCTTGAACCGTGCCTTTTAAGGCCAGGTGAGTCTGTTCCCTGGCGCCGCGTTGCTTTAGGGTGACGCCACTGACCTTCACTTATTCGAATTCAGGACATTTCCACATGACCACCTTGAACCAAGCCCACTGCGAAGCCTGCCGCGCCGATGCCCCGCAAGTCAGCGATGAAGAACTGCCGGTACTGATAAAGCAGATCCCTGACTGGAACATCGAAGTGCGCGACGGCGTGATGCAGCTGGAAAAGGTTTTCCTGTTCAAGAATTTCAAATTCGCCCTGGCCTTCACCAATGCCGTGGGTGAGATTTCCGAAGCCGAAGGCCATCACCCGGGCCTGCTCACCGAATGGGGCAAAGTCACCGTGACCTGGTGGAGCCACTCCATCAAGGGCCTGCACCGCAACGACTTCATCATGGCCGCGCGCACCGACGAAGTGGCCAAGACCGCCGAGGGCCGCAAGTAATGCATTTCGATGCCATTGGCCGCGTGCCCGGCGACCCGATCCTCGGGTTGATGGACCTGTACGCCCAGGATGCCAACCCGCACAAGTTCGACCTGGGCGTAGGCGTCTACAAGGACGACCAGGGCCTGACGCCAATTCCGCCGTCGGTGAAGCTCGCCGAACAGCGCCTGGTAGACCAGCAAACCACCAAGACTTACATCGGCGGTCATGGCGACGCCGCGTTCGGCCAGCTGATCAGCGAACTGGTGCTGGGCGCCGACTCCGCGCTGTTGCACGGGCGTCGTGCCGGCGCCACCCAGACCCCGGGCGGGACCGGCGCGCTGCGCTTGAGCGCCGATTTTATCGCCGCCAACCTGCCAGGCCGTGGTGTCTGGCTGAGCAACCCGACCTGGCCGATCCACGAAACCATCTTCGCCAAGGCCGGGCTCAAGGTCAGCCATTATCCCTACGTGGGCGACGATAACCGCCTGGATGTGGCGGCGATGCTGGCTACCCTCGCCACCGTGCCGGAAGGCGATGTGGTGTTGCTGCATGCCTGCTGTCATAACCCGACCGGCTTCGATCTGTCCCACGACGATTGGCGCCAGGTGCTGCAGATCGTGCGCGAACGCCACCTGCTGCCGCTGATCGACTTCGCCTACCAGGGCTTCGGCGATGGCCTGGAACAGGACGCCTGGGCCGCACGCCTGTTTGCCGCCGAATTGCCGGAAGTACTGATCACCAGTTCGTGCTCGAAGAACTTCGGCTTGTACCGCGACCGCGTCGGCGCATTGATCGTGTGTGCGGCGGATGCCGAGAAGCTGACGGATGTGCGCAGCCAATTGGCGAATATCGCCCGCAACCTGTGGTCGACCCCGCCGGATCACGGCGCGGCCGTGGTGGCGACCATCCTCGGCGATGCCCAGCTCAAACAGCAGTGGAGCGCAGAAGTCGAAGCCATGCGTGGGCGCATCGCGCAGTTGCGTTCCGGGCTGGTGGAGGCCCTGGCGCCCCATGGCTTATCCGAGCGATTCGCACACATTGGCGTGCAACGTGGGATGTTCTCCTACACCGGCCTGAGTGCCGAGCAGGTCAAGCAACTGCGCGAGAAGCACAGTGTGTATATGGTCAGTTCGGGGCGGGCCAATGTGGCGGGGATTGATGCGACACGCTTGGCGTTGCTGGCCGAGGCTATTGCCGACGTCTGCAACTGAACACTGCGCATCTAAGTCAGTGACTGGTTGACTGATACACCGCTATCGGGGGCAAGCCCCCTCCCACATTGGAATGCGACCAAATGTGGGAGGGGGCTTGCCCCCGATGACGATCTGAAGTTACAGAAGGTGCGCCTGAGCCACCTCAGCCTTCAGTTGCGCTTCTTTGGCCTGGGCATCCGCCAGCCGATACAACTCGATACTGCCATCCCAGTGCTCGATCAGCGCCGTGCAAGACTCCACCCAGTCCCCGCAGTTGAGGTAATCCACCTCGCCCACTTTGCGAATCTCCGCATGGTGAATATGCCCGCACACCACCCCATGCAATTCACGCCGGGTCACTTCGTGGGCGATCGCTTCTTCGAAATCGCTGATAAAACTGACCGCCGTCTTGACCTTGTGCTTGAGGTACGCCGACAGCGACCAGTAACCATAGCCATAGCGCGCACGCCAGTGGTTCAACCAGCGGTTCAAGGTCAGAGTGAATTCGTAGGCCGAGTCGCCGAGAAACGCCAGCCAGCGATGATAACGGGTAATCACGTCAAACTGATCACCGTGGATCACCAGCAGGTGGCGACCATCGGCGGTCACATGCACGGCTTCGTCGACCAACTGGATATTGCCCAAGATCAGCTTGGAATAACGGCGCAGGAATTCATCGTGGTTGCCGGTGACATAGATCACCTCGGTGCCGCGCTTGGCCATGGTCAACAGGCGGCGGATCACGTTGGTGTGCGCCTGGGGCCAGTACATGCCGCCGCGCATTTTCCAGCCGTCGATAATGTCGCCCACCAGGTAGACCTTATCGGCGTGATAGCCCTTGAGGAACTGCGAAAGATGGTCGGCCTGGCAATCCCGGGTGCCCAGGTGCACATCGGAAATCCACAGGGTACGCACCCGTTGTTTGCGGCTGGGCTTGGCGAACTCGGCACTGGTCATGGGCATCCCTCGACGGTGTTTTCGCGAGCTTGCGCCATGGCGGTTAATGGCCCATGACAAGTGTGGGTCAGTCTGATGACAGCGACCGGCGCCCACGATGCGTTGTAGACTGGCGCCTCGCCGCTCAGGAGACCGTGATGAGACCGTCCCTCACCCTACGCCACTACCTCGAAGCGCCCATCGCCCACAGCCACGCGCATGCGCAGTTGGTGTTCGGCCTGTCCGGGCATCTGGATCTGGAGGTCGATGGCCGTGGCAGCCAAGTGCGCGAAAGCAGCGTGATGGTACTGCCCTTCTCTGCCCATCACGCCTGCGGCAGTCGCGATGGCAGCCGCTGCCTGGTGCTGGACGTACCCACCGAACATTGGCTGCTGCAGTCCCTTGGCGAACATGCCGACGCGAGCCGACGCCTGCTCGACCAACCCGCGCGCCTGGCCCTGGATGCACGTCAGCACCAGTTGGTGCAGTGGCTGGCCCACAGCCCAGTGGACGACCCGCTGATCGTGCAGCAAGGTTCGGTGTTGCTGCTGGCCAGCCTCAATTCTGCGCAACCCCAGCCCGTGCCAGGTCGACGCTTGCCCTATCCGGCCTTCAATGCCCATATCGAACGGCACGTGGCGCACCCCCTGCAAGTGGCCGATCTGGCGCGCATCGCCGGGCTGTCGGTGGCGCGCCTGCACGCGCGGTTCGTCGCCGAGTGCGGGCAGACGCCGATGGACTACATCCGCAGCCGACGCCTGCATAAAGCCCTGAGTCTGCTGCGCGATACCGCGCTGCCCATCGGTGAAGTCGCCGAGCGGGTCGGCTATAGCTCCCAGAGCGCGTTTGCCGCCGCTATGTCCCGTGAGTTCGGCGCGTCTCCCGGCGCATTGCGGCGCTCGCCTTAGGGCGAGTCCTGCGCTAAAACGCGCGAGCCTCACGACAGACGCCAGCCATCCCAAGCCACTAGACTGCGAGCCTGTCACTCTCGTGGTTTGAAGGAACGCAATGACTCCCCGCACAGCCCTCGGCGCCCTGCATATCGGCGCACTAATGTTTGGCCTTACCGGCGTATTCGGCAAACTGGCGGCCGCTTCGCCGGCCATCATCGTGTTTGGTCGCGCCGTGTTTGCCGTGCTCGCCCTGGCGGTGTTCGCCCGGTTCGCCAGCCGCGCTCCGTGGAAGCACCTGGAGCGGCGCGACTGGCGTCGGCTGCTGGTCAGCGGCGTGTTGCTGGCGGCGCACTGGGTGACATTTTTTCTTGCGGTCAAGGTGGCCGGTGTGGCGGTCGCGACCCTGGGGTTCACGGCGTTCCCGGCGTTTACGGTCATTCTGGAAGGGCTGATATTCCGCGAGCGTATTCGCGCCAACGAAGTACTGCTGGTGGTACTGGTCACGGTCGGCCTGGTGCTGGTGACCCCCGACTTCAACCTGGCCAGTGAAGCCACCGGTGGCCTGCTCTGGGGCATCCTTTCGGGCTTGCTGTTTTCCCTGTTGTCCCTGAACAACCGCGCCGGCTCCGGGCGCATTCCGGCGGTGCAGGCGGCGCTGTGCCAGAACCTGGTAGTCGCGGCGTGCCTGTTGCCGGTGGCCGCACCGGGCCTGGCGCATGTGCGAGCGCTGGACTGGTTGTGGATCGGCCTGCTCGGCGTGTTCTGCACCGGCCTGGCCCACAGCCTGTTTGTCGCCAGCCTGGCGGTGATCAAGGCGCGTACGGCGTCGGTGGTGTTTGCCATGGAGCCGGTCTACGGCATCACCATGGCGTGGCTGCTGTTTGCCGAAACGCCGACCCTGCGCATGCTGCTGGGGGGCGCCTTGATCATCGTCGCCATCGTGATTTCCGGCCTGATAAGCAGCGCCGGCCCGGCCAAACAACCGACCGCAACGGCCTGATCTATACTTCGGGCATCCGCAACAGTCTGTCGTCGTTCAACGGATAACGGCTCCTCGACGACAGCCAGGGCATTTTCCGCAGTTGCTGCAAGCGAGTGGTCACTCCCTTAACGCTATGCAGGACCTGATCATGGAAATGCTCATTAACGTGTTGGTTCAAATCGTCAGCGGCGCTGTTGGCGGAAACATCGCCGGCATGACCAAACAAAGCCTGGGTACCGGGCTTAACACGATGTTGGGCGGTGTCGGCGGGCTGGTTCTGGGTCAGCTTGTCTCGGCATTGACCGGTACTCCAGGCGGCGAAGCACTGGATGTGGCGGCCGTTGGCGGCAATATCCTCGGCGGCGGCGTGGGCGGTGCGGTGTTGACCTGGGTTGTCGGATTCATCAAACAGAAGTTGGACGCCAGATAGCGCTCAGTTCACCGCCCCTTGCACGGGGCGGTGACGTCATTGGGGACGGTCGTTGTGGCCCAGATCGCGCGCCGGGTCGATCTGGTCGCGCACCCGCTGCTTGAGCACCTTGGCCTCGGGGAAACCGCCGTCGGCCTTGCGCTCCCAAATCTGCACACCGTCACAGGTGATATGGAACGTGCCACCGGTAGCCGGCACCAGTGAGACCTTACCCAGGTCATCGGCAAATGTACTCAGCAGTTCCTGGGCCAGCCACGCGGCACGCAGCAGCCACTGGCATTGGGTGCAATAGGTGATGACGACCTCGGGTTTAATCGACGACATAATTTGACAGGTTCCTGGCATAACGGGCGCGGAGGATCGGGTGGCTATAATAGCGGCCTTTATCGTCCAGCTCCGAGATTCAAGATGCGCCGCCTGCTGTCCTGCCTGTTTTTGTGCCTGCTCCCCCTCCTTGCCCATGCCGTGGACGCTCCGCGCCCGAAGGTCGGCCTGGTGCTGTCTGGCGGCGCCGCCCGAGGCCTGGCCCATATCGGGGTGCTCAAGGCGCTGGAAGAGCAAGGCATCCAGATCGATGCGATCGCCGGCACCAGCATGGGCGCGGTGATTGGTGGGCTGTATGCCTCCGGCTACAAGATCGACGAGTTGGAAAAACTCGCATTGAACATCGATTGGCAACAGGCGCTCTCCGACGCACCGCCGCGCGAAGACGTGCCGTTTCGCCGCAAGCAGGATGACCGGGACTTCCTGGTCAAGCAGAAGCTCAGTTTCCGCGATGACGGCAGCCTCGGCCTGCCGCTGGGGGTGATCCAGGGCCAGAACCTGGCGCTGCTGCTGGAAAGCATGTTCGCCCACAGCAGCAACACCCGCGATTTCGACAAACTGCCGATCCCGTTCCGCGCGGTGGCCACCGATATCACCACCGGTGAAAAAGTTGTGTTCCGCAAGGGCCACTTGCCCAAGGTGATCCGCGCGAGTATGTCGATCCCAGCCGTGTTCGCCCCCGTGGAGCTGGACGGCCGGCTGCTGGTGGACGGCGGCATGACCGATAACATCCCGCTGGATGTCGCGCGGGAGATGGGCGTGGATATCGCCATCGTGGTGGACATCGGCACCCCGCTACGCTCGCGCAAGCAACTGGCCACGGTGGTGGACGTACTCAACCAGTCCATCACCCTGATGACCCGGCGCAATTCCGAAGAGCAACTCAAAGCCCTGCAACCCAGGGATGTGCTGATCCAGCCGCCGCTGGCAGCCTATGGCGTGACCGATTTCGGCCGCGCCAAGGACATGATCGACGCCGGCTACCGCGCCACCCGCGCCCTCGACGTGCGCCTGGCGCACCTGCGTCCGGCTGAGCCGATCGACCCGCAGCTGGTGGCCGCGCGCACGCCGGGCGAGCGCACCCCGGTCATCACCGCCATCACGGTGGAGAACGACTCGAAAGTCAGCGACGACGTCATCCGCTACTACATCCGCCAACCCTTGGGCGAACCGCTCAATCTGGGTCGCCTGCAAACCGACATGGGCACCTTGTATGGCCTGGACTACTTCGATCAGGTGCAATACCGCGTGATCAAGAAAGGCCAGGACAACACCCTTGTAATCAGCGCCCACGGCAAACGCAGCGGCACCGACTACCTGCGCCTGGGGCTGAACCTGTCGGATGACATGCGCGGCGACAGTGCCTTCAACCTGGGCGCCAGCTACCGCATCAACGGCATCAACCGCCTTGGCGCGGAATGGCTGACGCGCGTGCAGATCGGCGACCGCCAAGAGCTGTACAGCGAGTTCTACCAACCGATGGACGCCGGTTCGCGTTACTTCGTCGCGCCCTATATCAGCGCCCAGGCACAGAACGTCGAGCTGATCCTGGATAACGACCCCATCTCCGAATACCGCCTGGAACGTTACGGCTTCGGCCTGAATGTGGGGCGGCAGATCGGCAACAGCGGTGAGATTCGCTTCGGTGTCGGCGAAGCCTGGGGCCAGGCGGACGTACGCATCGGCGACCGCGACCTGCCGAGCGTGAGCTTCAGCGAAGGCTTCTATGAGCTGAAATACTCCTTCGACTCTCTGGACAACGTGTACTTCCCCCACTCCGGTGAAGACATCGGCCTGGCTTATCGCGAATTCGAACCGGGGTTAGGCTCGGATCAACGCTACCGTCAATGGGAGTTCAAACTCGACAAAGCCATGAGCCACGGCCCGGACACTCTGGTGCTGGGCGGACGTTACGGGCGCACCCTGGACGATTCGGACGTGGTGATTTCCAGCTTCCTGCTCGGCGGTGCCAGACAGCTGTCAGGCTTTCGCCAGGACGCGATCTCGGGGCAAAACATCAGCCTGATGCGCGCCGTGTACTACCGCCGGCTGACGCCGCGTTCGTACTTGCCGCTGGATTTCCCGCTGTACCTGGGCGCGTCTCTGGAACGTGGGCGGGCGTGGAACAACGACAATGAATTCGACAGCGGCTATATCAACGCCGCGAGTGTTTTCCTCGGGTTCGACACGCCACTGGGGCCACTGAATTTCAGTTATGGCTTCAACGATGATAACCAGAAGGCGGTGTACCTGAACCTGGGGCAGACTTTCTAGGGAGCCTGCGCGCATAGGGTCAATGCGGCAGGCTTTTAAGATGGGGTGAGCCTGCTCATCACAACAGGCTCAGCCATCTGCGCAGCTCAGGACTTTTCCAGATTCGCCAGAATATGCGCATGCACCCGCATGCACACACGCAGGTCCGCCTCGTTTACGCCGGCAAACAGCTCGTGACGCAACTCGGTGGCAATGGTTTCAATTTGATCGATCAGAGGACGGGCGCTGTCGCACAGCAGGATGCGCTTGGCGCGACGGTCTTCGAGCACCGCCTGGCGTTGCACCAGGCCCTGGCCTTCAAGGCTGTCGAGCAGCCTTGCAAGGGTCGGCCCCTCTACCCCGACGCTCTGGGCCAGCTCACGCTGAGTAGGAGCTTCTTCGAAACGGGCCAGGTGCAACAGCACCAGCCAACGCGCCTGGGACAGGCCCAGCCCCGCCAAACGGCGGTCCAGCTCGGCGCGCCAACCTCGGGACATTTGCGCCAGCTGCATGCCAAAACGGTGTTGATCGGTTAACGGCATAAAAAACTCATGTTTTAGACTGAAAATAAAATGTGGCTAATTATTAGTCAGCTAAGCATGAGCCTTGCCCTTAGGCAAGCGCCGCTCAGTACTGATCTGTGACATTGTCGTAATTGACACATTAAATTTCGAATTCTGACTGCAAAGCGGCTCGCACGCAGTACAGAACCCCCTCCGGCACACGCCCGGTAAACAACGGTGCGATCTCCGCGACAGCTGGCAATTCGCCTTCGCCGTCAAGGAAAGCGTCCTGGATCTCACCCAGCAAATCTTCCGGTAAATCCAGTGCTTGCTCCAACGACAACTGTTGCTTGCCGATGGATTCGGCGAGCAAGGTGTAGACGTTTTTTTCCGAGCATTGCAGTTGGCCGGCGATCTGGATCGGGGTCATTCCGGCGCGGGCCAGGCTGATCAATTCGTGGCGAATGTCGGCCACTTCCTTGGGCGCCTCGGCCTGACCACCGAGCACTTCGAGAAAGGCCTGGCCATAGCGCTCCAGCTTGCGCGCGCCCACGCCGCTGACGCGGGCCATTTCCGCCAGGGTGGCGGGTTGCTCGCGCAACATTTCCAGCAAGGTGGAGTCCGGAAAGATAACGTACGGCGGCACACTGTGTTCCTGTGCGAGTTTGCGCCGCAGGGCGCGCAAGGCTTCCCACTGCTCGCGCTCTTCCCCGCGCACCAGTTGGCTGGCTTGGCTGGTGCTGCTTTTGGCAGTGGTCTGCGGCTTGAGATCGCGGCGCAGTTCCAGGCTCACTTCACCCTTGAGCAGTGGCCGGCAACTGTCGTTAAGGCGCAGCCCGCCGTACCCTTCAAGGTCGATGTCCACCAGGCCGCGGGCCACCATTTGCCGGAACAACGAGCGCCACTCGCCTTCGGCGCGGGCCTTGCCGACGCCGTAAACCGAGAGTTTTTCGTGGCCAAAGCTGCGAACTTTTTCGTTGTCCTTGCCCAGCAACACATCCACCAGATGGCCCACGCCGTAACGCTGACCGGTTCGGTAGATCGCCGACAACCCCTGGCGCGCCGGTTCGGTGGCGTCCCAGGTCTGCACGCCGTCCACGCAGTTGTCGCAATGCCCGCAGGGCTCGGGCATGTCTTCGTCGAAATAAGCCAGCAGCGTCTGACGGCGGCAACGGGTCTCTTCGCACAGCGAGAGCATGGCATCGAGCTTGTGCTGTTCCAGGCGCTTGTGGCGCTCATCGCCTTCGGAGTTCTGCAGCATTTGCTTGAGCATCACCACGTCTTGCAGGCCGTAGACCATCCACGCATCCGCCGGCAGACCATCACGGCCGGCACGTCCGGTTTCCTGGTAATAAGCTTCCAACGACTTGGGCAGGTCCATGTGGGCGACAAAGCGCACGTTGGATTTGTCGATGCCCATACCAAACGCAATGGTCGCCACCATGATCAAGCCTTCCTCGTTGAGGAAACGCTTCTGATGATAGGCGCGCAGGTCGTTCGGCAGGCCGGCGTGGTAAGGCAAGGCTGGGTAACCCTGTTCACACAGAAACGCGGCCACTTCGTCGACTTTCTTGCGCGACAGGCAATAGACAATACCCGCATCGCTGCGCCGCTCGGACAGGAACGCCAACAGCTGCTTGCGCGGCTGCTCCTTGGGCACGATGCGGTAGAAAATGTTCGGCCGGTCGAAGCTCGACAGGAAGCGCTCGGCGTTCTGCAAATGCAGGCGTTCGACGATTTCTTCGCGGGTACGTTTGTCGGCCGTGGCGGTCAGCGCAATGCGCGGCACGTCGGGAAACAGTTCCGCCAGTTGGCCCAGTTGCAGGTATTCGCGCCGGAAATCGTGGCCCCATTGCGAGACGCAGTGCGCCTCATCAATCGCGAACAGGGCAATTTCCAGCCCCTGCAGGAACGCCAGCATGCGCGGCTGCACCAGCCGCTCCGGGGCGAGGTAGAGCATTTTGACTTCACCGCGTTTGATCCGCGCGGCCAGGTCGCGTTGTTGCTCGGCGCTGAGGGTGGAGTTCAGGGAAGCAGCGGCCACGCCGAGTTCCTCAAGGGTTGCTACCTGGTCGTCCATCAAAGCGATCAACGGCGATACCACCACCGCCAACCCGTTGCGCAACAGCGCCGGCACCTGGAAGCACAACGACTTGCCGCCGCCGGTAGGCATCAGCACCAGGGCATCGCCGCCACTGGCCACGCGCTCAATGATCGCACCCTGACGGCCACGAAAACTGTCGTAGCCGAAGATGTCCTTGAGGACGCGTTGAGCCTGCTCGAGCATGTAGAACTCCAAAAAAGTGCCGAAACCCTCCGTATAGGCTGGCCGAAAAAAAACGCGGCCTCGGAAAATAATCCGTAAGCGAAGTTTTCTCGGGCGGGCTCCTGGCCGGTAGGGGCATCACAAAACGCGGCAGTATACCCGAGCGTCATCCGGCAAAGGGCGCCACTGACGAATTGCAGCCCGTCTTTAAAACCGGGCAAATGTGCATGGCGGCTGGCCTGTGGGCGCAAGAACGCCTAGAATTCAGCATCGTTTATCCCCAAGGTAGTCCTTCATGTCCTTCGCTGAGCAACTAACCCGCCTGCAAGCCTTCCTCGACGCCGATGAGCTGCATGAGGAGGCGCTGGACTATGTAGCCGCCCACGGCTACCTGACCGCCCTGTCCATCTGCTCCGAGGTCGTGCCCGACCGCGAATGGATCGACGCGCTGTTCGCCGAAGAACCCCACTACGCCGACGCCGCCCAGCGCGAAGAAATCGAGTCCACCCTGGTGGCCCTGAAGGCCCATATCGGTCGCCAACTGGCATCCGACGAGGAATTCGAGCTGCCGTGCGAGCTGGACTTGGGCGATGACCCGGACGACTCCGACCTGCGCGGCTGGTGCATCGGTTTCATGGAAGGCGTGTTCCTGCGTGAAGCGGCCTGGTTCGAAACCGCCGAGGAAGAGGTCAGCGAGATGCTGCTGCCGATCATGGTCGGTTCGGGCCTGTTCGAAGAAGAGGCGGAATTTTCCGACATCGCTTCCGACGCCAACCTGATGGACGACATGATCGTACAGATCCCGGAAGCCCTGACCGCCCTGTACCTGCTGTGCAACGCCCCTGATGAAAAACCGGCGATCCTCAAGCCACGTCACCACTGAGTCGCTCGCCCGTGACACCCATGGGCAAGCGTTCGCCGCTGCTGCGCTACGCACTGCTGGCCATCGGCTGGCTGAGCGTGGCCCTGGGCGTGATCGGTATTTTCCTACCGGTCCTGCCCACTACGCCCTTCCTCTTGCTCGCCGCCGCCTGCTTCGCGCGAAGCTCCCCGCGGTTCTACCAGTGGCTGGTGGAACACCCGCGCCTGGGCCCGTGGATTCGTGACTATCTGGATGGCAATGGCATCCCGCTCAAGGGCAAGGTCTACGCCATCGGCCTGATGTGGCTGAGCATCGGTATTTCCTGCTATCTGGTGCCACTACCTTGGGCACGCGGGTTCATGCTGACCAGCGCCGTGCTGGTGACTGTCTATATCCTGCGCCAGAAAACCCTGCCGCCACGCTGAACGCCGTGTGCGACATAAGATCCCACACGACCTTGGTCGACACTGACTAACCCCAAGCATCATGCGAGACTGTCCCACCGGGCCTGGAATGCCTGGGTGTTCTTTTGTTCGGAGTTCCCATGACGCTGTCCAGTGGGCTGATCGCCACCGTCGCCCTGGCCTATATGGCCATTATGTTTGCCATCGCCTTCTACGGCGACCGTCGCCATGCGCCACTGCCGCCGCGCATGCGTGCCTGGGTGTACAGTCTTTCGCTGGCGGTTTACTGCACCAGTTGGACCTTCTTCGGCGCTGTCGGCCAGGCTGCCGAACAGTTGTGGGCATTTATACCGATCTACCTGGGACCGGTGCTGTTGCTGGTATTGGCACCTTGGGTCCTGCAAAAGATGGTGCTGATCAGCAAGCAGGAAAACATTACTTCCATCGCCGACTTTATCGCGGCGCGGTATGGCAAATCCCAATCCCTGGCGGTGGTGGTGGCGTTGATCTGCCTGGTGGGCGTGCTGCCGTATATCGCCCTGCAGCTCAAAGGCATTGTGCTGGGGGTCAACCTGTTGATCGGCGCCGGGGCCGACACCACCGGCACGCGCGCTCAGGACACCGCGCTGATCGTGTCGCTGGTACTGGCGTTGTTCACCATCGTGTTTGGTACGCGCAACCTCGATGCCACCGAACACCATCGCGGCATGGTGTTGGCCATTGCCTTTGAGTCCCTGGTCAAGCTGTTCGCTTTTCTCGCGGTGGGTGCGTTCGTGACCTACGGCCTGTACGACGGTTTCGGCGACCTGCTCGACCAAGCGATGCTCACCCCTCGCCTGGAGGAATACTGGCAAGAGACCGTTAACTGGCCATCCATGGTGGTGCAGACCGGGGTGGCCATGATGGCGATCATCTGCCTGCCCCGGCAGTTTCATGTGACCGTGGTGGAAAATATCGAGCCTCAGGACCTGCGCCTGGCCAAGTGGGTGTTTCCGGCCTATCTGGTGCTGGCCGCGCTGTTTGTGATCCCCATTGCCCTCGGCGGCAAGATGCTGCTGCCGGCCTCGGTACTGCCGGACTCTTACGTGATCAGCCTGCCCATGGCCGAAGCCCATCCAGCGCTGGCGGTACTGGCGTTTATCGGTGGCGCGTCGGCGGCTACCGGCATGGTGATCGTGGCGAGCATCGCGTTATCCACCATGGTGTCCAACGACATGTTGCTGCCATGGCTGTTGCGCCGCTCCAGCGCCGAGCGGCCGTTCGAGGTGTTCCGCCACTGGATGCTGTCGGTGCGTCGGGTGAGCATCGTCATCATCCTGTTGCTGGCGTACGTCAGTTACCGCCTGCTGGGCTCCACGGCGAGCCTGGCGACCATCGGCCAGATCGCCTTCGCCGCCGTGACCCAATTGGCGCCGGCGATGCTCGGCGCGCTGTATTGGAAGCAAGCAAACCGGCGCGGAGTGTTTGCCGGTCTCGCCGCAGGCACGTTCCTGTGGTTCTACACCTTGGTCCTACCGGTTACCGCGAAAAGTCTGGGATGGTCGCTAAGCCTGTTCCCAGGGCTGACGTGGATGCATTCCCACCCGCTAGGGCTGTCCGTGACTTCGCTGACCCTGGGCACGGTGTTCTCCCTGGCGGGCAACTTCACGCTGTTCGTGTGGGTGTCGATGCTGTCGCGCACGCGGGTGTCCGAGCACTGGCAGGCCGGACGCTTTATCGGCCAGGAAATCAGCCAGCGTGCCAGCGCCCGTTCGATGCTGTCGGTGCAGATCAGCGACCTGCTCAGCCTGGCCGCGCGTTTCGTGGGTGAAGAGCGCGCGCAGCAAAGCTTTATCCGTTTTGCCTATCGCCAAGGCAAAGGCTTCAACCCCAACCAGAATGCCGACAACGACTGGATCGCCCACACCGAACGCCTGCTGGCCGGTGTGCTCGGCGCTTCATCGACGCGCGCGGTGGTAAAAGCCGCGATTGAAGGTCGGGACATGCAATTGGAGGACGTAGTACGCATCGCCGACGAAGCCTCGGAAGTGCTGCAGTTCAACCGCGCCCTGCTGCAGGGCGCCATCGAGAACATCACCCAGGGCATCAGCGTGGTGGACCAGTCTCTCAAACTGGTGGCCTGGAACCGGCGTTATCTGGAGTTGTTCAATTACCCGGAGGGCCTGATCAGCGTAGGCCGGCCGATTGCCGACATCATCCGGTACAACGCCGAGCGTGGCCTGTGCGGGCCGGGCGAAGCCGAGGTGCATGTGGCGCGGCGTCTGCACTGGATGCGCCAGGGCCGTGCGCACACGTCCGAGCGCTTGTTTCCCAATGGCCGCGTGATCGAACTGATCGGCAACCCGATGCCTGGCGGTGGCTTTGTCATGAGCTTCACTGATATCACCGCGTTCCGTGAAGCCGAACAGGCCCTGACCGAGGCCAACGAGGGCCTGGAACAACGGGTTACCGAACGCACCCATGAACTGTCGCAGCTTAACCTGGCCCTCACCGACGCCAAGAGCGTGGCCGAAACCGCCAGCCAGTCGAAAACCCGCTTTCTGGCGGCGGTCAGCCATGACTTGATGCAGCCGTTGAACGCCGCGCGCCTGTTCTCCGCCGCCCTCTCCCACCAAAGCGACGGACTCTCCGACGAGGCACGGCAATTGGTGCAGCATCTGGACAGTTCGCTGCGCTCGGCCGAAGACCTGATCAGCGATCTGCTGGATATCTCGCGCCTGGAAAACGGCAAGATCAACCCGCAACGCCAGCCGTTCGTTCTCAACGAGCTGTTCGACACCCTGGGCGCCGAATTCAAGGCGTTGGCCCAGGAGCAAGGTTTGCGCTTCCGCCTGCGCGGCAGCCGTTTACGGGTGGACAGCGACATCAAGTTGCTGAGGCGCATCCTGCAGAATTTTCTCACCAATGCCTTCCGTTATGCCGACGGCCCGGTGCTGCTCGGCGTAAGGCGTCGCGAAGGCGAACTCTGCCTGGAAGTGTGGGACCGCGGCCCCGGTATCCCGCCGGATAAGCAAAAGGTGATCTTCGAAGAGTTCAAACGCCTGGACAGCCACCAGACCCGCGCGGAAAAGGGGCTGGGCCTGGGCTTGGCGATTGCCGACGGCCTGTGCCGCGTGCTGGGTCACCGCCTGAGCGTGCGCTCATGGCCCGGCAAGGGCAGCGTGTTCAGCGTGAGTGTGCCGCTGGCGCGCAACCAGGCCAGCCCGCTACCCAAGCCAGCACAGGAAAACGGCTTGCCCCTCAGCGGCGCGCAGGTGCTGTGCGTGGATAACGAAGAGAGCATCCTGATCGGCATGCGCAGCCTATTGACCCGTTGGGGTTGCGAAGTGTGGACGGCCAGGGATCAGGCTGAATGCGCGGCGCTGCTGGCCGAGGGGGTACGCCCACAACTGGCGCTGGTGGATTACCACCTGGACCATGGCGAAACCGGCACGGAATTGATGGGCTGGCTGCGCACGCAGTTGGCCGAACCGATTCCCGGCGTAGTCATCAGCGCCGACGGGCGCCCGGAGAGCGTGGCCGAAGTGCATGCGGCGGGCTTGGATTATTTAGCCAAACCCGTCAAGCCGGCGGCGTTGCGGGCGCTGTTGAGTCGGCATCTGCCGTTGTAGGCCAAGTTTGTGCGGGGCGATTATTCAGGCAGATGCGCCACGCCGTCCGCATCGGTCATCGCCCGTTCCAACAAATCCGCCGGCAGGCTTTTGCTGGCGCGTGCACCGAGCAATCTGAGTTGCTCAGTGCGGCTGACCAGGTTGCCGCGTCCATCTGTCAGCTTGTTTCGCGCGGCGCTGTAAGCTTTATCCAATTGCTGTAGACGGTTGCCCACTTCATCCAGGTCTTGGATAAACAGCACGAACTTGTCGTACAGCCAGCCGGCGCGTTCGGCGATTTCACGGGCGTTCTGGCTTTGGCGCTCCTGCTTCCACAGGCTGTCGATCACCCGCAGCGTGGCCAATAACGTGGTGGGGCTGACGATGACGATATGCCGGTCGAACGCCTCCTGAAACAGGTTCGGCTCAGCCTGCAGCGCGGCGGAAAAAGCCGCTTCGATCGGAACGAACAACAACACGAAATCCAGACTGTGCAGACCTTCCAGGCGCTTGTAGTCTTTGCTGGCCAAGCCTTTGACGTGATTGCGCAGGGACAGTACATGCTGTTTCAACGCCGCCTGGCCGATCACCTGATCTTCGGCCGCGACGAACTGCTGGTACGCGGTCAGGCTGACCTTGGAATCCACCACCACTTGCTTGTCACCGGGCAGCATGATCAGCACATCCGGCTGGAAGCGCTCGCCGTCCGGGCCTTTGAGGCTGACCTGGGTCTGGTACTCGCGGCCTTTCTCCAGGCCCGCGTGCTCCAGCACCCGCTCAAGAATCAGTTCGCCCCAGTTGCCCTGGGTTTTCTGGCCCTTCAGCGCACGGGTCAGGTTGGTGGCTTCGTCCGATAGACGTAGGTTCAGTTGCTGCAGGCGTTCAAGCTCCTTGGCCAAAGAGAAACGCTCGCGCGCTTCGTTCTGATAGCTTTCTTCCACACGTTTTTCGAAGGACTGAATGCGCTCTTTCAGCGGATCGAGCAACTGGCCCAGGCGTTCCTGGCTGGTCTCGGCGAAACGCTGCTCACGCTCATCGAAGATCTTGCCGGCCAACTCGGCGAACTGCGCACGCAACTCATCGCGCGAGCCTTGCAGATCGGCCAAGCGTTGCTGATGGCTGTCCTGTTGCTCGCGCAGTTCAGCGCTCAGCGCGGCCGCCAACGCATCGAGACGACGCAATTCGGCCTCCTTGGCGCTGCGGTCGAGGTTCCAGGCGTGGGCGGCATCGCGGGCATTGTCGCGGTCGATCTGCAACAGTTCGACTTCGCGGCGCAGCGCCGCCAGATCGGCCTGCTTGGCGGTGTTGGCCTGGCTCAGGTCGCTGATTTCATCGCGACTGGCATCCAGTTGCGCGGCGAGACCTTCCTGGGCCAACTGCGCGTTGGCCAAGCGTTCTTCGAGCACTTCCCAGCCGGCCATACGCGCGCTCAGTCGCCGCTGAAGCTGCCAGCACACTGCCAACAGCGGCACTGCGGCGCCTGCAAGGCCCAGGGCAATACTGGTCCAGTCAAAAGCCATCGCCATGTCTGCCATCACCGAAAAAGAGCAAGGTTAACCAAGCACAGGGTCAGAGGACAGCTCAGTCTTCGACCTGGCGCAATTCGCGCTGGGCCCGCACGTCGCCGGCACGGGCCGCCTGGCGCAGCAGATCATGGCCGATGCGACGGTCGCGGGCACTGCCGCACTCGCGGCACATCAATTGACCCAGACGGCTCTGAGCAGCGACTACACCTTCCCGGGCAGGCTGCTTGAGCAAGCGCCCGGCGAAATGTTTGACATTGGCGCTATGCCCCAGGCGTGGGCTGTCGAGCAGCCACAGCGCGACTTTCAAGGAAAAACGCTTGGGTGCGGTAACAGTTTGGAGGGTATCGGTAACGGCAGGTGATACTGAGCGAAACTTCATAAAGCACTGTGGGACAGAACGGAAGGCGCGCCACTCTACTCTTTTTTTCGCACAGGTAAAGCTGAAAAAACCGTGCACGCCCGTGCTAGAGCAAGCGCTTGGGACAATCCACAGAAGCTGTGGATAACTCAGTGGACAACCCGCCCTCAACTGGCGCAAAGCCCCATGGAACGGGGCTCGCAGTCAAACTGACGATTTTTTCACCAATAAAAAAAAGCCAGATTTTTCATTGACTTAAATTTCCAATGCAGGCAAATGGCGGGCTTTTCCAGAAGTTGACGGCTTGGTTACATACGCTGCAACTAATGTGCACAAGTACCATGCGCCGGTTATATCGCCGCGATTTTTTAAGCGACACGCGTCAGAATTGTTACCGCCCTATCCCATTAAGGACTTTTCAAATCCTCCCAGGCTGTCCACACTGCCGGACCTGCAATGCAAGGCTGGGTGGGTCGATGAAGGGAATGCTGTTGTTCGCCGTGTTGTTACTGGCCATCTGCGCCATCTCCTTAGGAATCAATGCCGCGTTACCTTCTCCAGACGGAGCCTTGTTTGCCATCGCAATTCTGCTGTCTGCCACGTTCACTGCGGTTAGTTTGTGCATTGAGCTGGGAGAAGGACGCATCAACGACATGAGCGGCCTGATTACAGTGGTAGAAACCGGTCAATCCTTGCGTCTGACCCTGGCCGCCTACGCGTTGGGCTGCTCATTGGCGGCGGCCGCGACGGTGCTGGTCTATCGCGGCCTGCTCACAGGCTGACTGGTTTTTTGGCGAACACACTTCCCTTACCTGTTTCAATCCGTTACTATCCGCGGCGTTAGTACCAAGCTGAAAGTCAATTCTGGTCGAACAAATCCCCTGAACAACACGGGATCGACCACCTCGATGGTTTCCAGGTATCACTTGCGTCGACACTGCCTTTGAACAAGCAAAGGGTGCCGCGAAGTTTCAATACTCTGACCGAACCAACCTGCAAATTGATCAGGATCTTCACCCCGGGCCCAGAACCTTTGCCCTTGTCGTGTTGCCTGCCCTCCTAAGTACCTACCTGCCAGCCCAAGCGCGCCTTATTGAACAGCGCTTCAAACTGGCTGCTTTGTTCCAGTCGGGTTCTTCGTTTGATCAATGGTGATCAACGTCACTGGAACGTTTTAACGTTGCACGGTTCTTAACCGTGTCATTTGTAGGAACACCAATAATATGTCCACTCAAATCCATACTCAGGATGCCATTCGCACCCTTACCAACGCTTTTGCTCCAATGAACTGCCTGATCATGGCCGCTCGCAAAGGCTGCTTCAGCTTCACCCTGGTCAACGAGCATGGCATCGCCCGTCATAGCGAACGCCTGTACCCCGATCAATACTCCAGCGCAGAACCGCTGCAGGCCGTGATCGAGCGTACCCGCCAGGCACTGGTTGCCTGATCGACCCGAGTCGCTGAAACACAAAAAACCCTGTTTAACCCACAGGGTTTTTTATTGCCCGAAATAACTGTTTTACCGATTTCGGTTAAGTTCAAATAGATATAAACGATATAACTAAATGAATAAGATGTTTTAAAAACAGGCCTTTACATCACAAATATGACACTACACTTCAACTCAAGCGGCATGATCCGCTTCCGGCGAGCCTGAGATCCGATCCACCGCTGCCAAGCCCTTACTGTCTCAGGCCTCGCCTACCCCTTTTATGGATTGAGACGTTTATGGGTATCGCTGCCAGCGAATTGTGTCGATATGTGATCCGGCCGACCTTGATGTACCTCGGCCGTCACGACCCGAACGCGGAATCCCTGCTGCTGGGTATCGCCGCCAGCCAATCCGAATTGGGCTCGGCGCTGCATGATCGGCGTGGTCACGGCCTGTACAGCATTACCGAGCCGTGCCATCGCGCCCTGTGGGACACCTATTTGGCGCTGGACCCTGACCGGGCCAGCCTGGTGCGCGGCTTGGCCAGCCAGCACGCGTTTCTCAGCGCTCCTCAGCTTGAACTCACCGTCAACCTGCGTTACGCCACCGCCATCGCTTGGCTTTTGGTGGAACAACATGCCGCCGCCCTGCCACCGCCCGGCGATGTTTTAGGCATGGCGCGTATCTGGAAAGAAATTTTTCACCCTCAAGGGAGACTGCGAGATTTCACCCAAGCCTGGCAAACCTGTGTTTCGCCCAAGAAACACATGGCCTGTTGACCGGGCAATTTGCAAGATTCGGCAAAAAACGCGAATTTTGGTCGGATTGTCCTACAAAACAGCTCTATCTCCAGTATTACAGCCTGTAGCGCGTTGTGTATTTTATTGATACTTTCCGCAGCGGTGATCACCACGGAGTTCTAATAATGAAAAAAGTAATGCTCAAGACCACACTTAGCCTCGCCGTTGCCATGGCCTCCTCCCAACTGTTCGCAAGCGGTTTCGCACTCAACGAACAGAGTGTCAGCGGGATGGGTACGGGCTTCGCAGGTCGCTCGTCCACTGCCGATGATGCAAGCACTGTTTACGGCAACCCTGCCGGTATGGCTCGCCTGAATGGCCAGCAAATCACTGGCGGCGTAGCAGCCATTGATGCCTCCACCGATATCAGCGACGTCAGCGGCCGCTCTCGCGGCAGCAACAAAGGCGATATGGTGCCTTTCACTGCCGTGCCTTTCGGTTTCTACACCAACAAACTCAACGATCAGTGGGCTGTCGGTTTTGGCGTGTACGCACCGTTTGGCCTGGTGACCGACTACGAAAAAGGCTTCCAGGGCCGCAGCTTCGGCAGCAACAGCGAAGTGAAAGTCATCACTTTCCAACCGACTGTCAGCTACGCCTTCAATGATCGCGTTTCGGTCGGTTTCGGCCCGACCATCAACCGCATCGCCGGTACCCTGGAATCGGACCTGTCGTTCAACCCAGCGGCGCCAGACACCAACATCAAGATCAAAGGTGATGACACCGCGCTGGGCTTCAACGTCGGCGTACTGGTACAAGCCACCGATACCACTCGCGTGGGCCTGACCTACCACTCCAAAGTCAGCTATAAGCTGGACGGCCACACCGAGGTGAGCGCACCGACTGCTACTTCGGGCCTGTTGCGTAGCAACCGCTACGACGCATCCCTGAAGATCGATACCCCTGAGTCCTACGACCTGTCGGTGACTCAAGACCTGACCGACGCCTGGAAACTCTATGCCGGTGCCACATGGACCCGCTGGAGCCGCCTGAAAGACATCACAGTCAAGAACGAAGGCCTCGTGGGTGGCGCAACGGGCGGCGCGCTGGCCCCCGCTCTGGTCGGCACCATCAAGGAAGAACAGAACTGGCACGATACCTGGGCCTACGCCCTGGGCACGTCGTATCAGTTGACCAAGCAGGTGGTACTGCGTACCGGCTTGACGTTCGACCAGTCGCCGACCAACAACACTGACCGTTCGCCGCGTATTCCTACCGGTGACCGCACCATCTTCAGCCTGGGCCTGGGTTACGAGGTCATGCCAAACATGACGGTCGACGTGGCCTACTCCTACCTGAAGGAAGAAGACGTCAAGATTGCGCGCTCCAACCAATTGGCCAGCTACAACGCCAAGTACGAAAACAGCGCCAATGGTTTCGGGCTTGGCATGACCTATCGCTTCTGATTTCACCGAGGCGTAAAAAAGCCCCGCTCTCCTGCAAACGAGGCGGGGCTTTTCAATGGGTGTCGATCAGGGTTTGGAGGCCAGCGCCTGCTCCACCGCCTCGATCAGATCCGGACTGTCCGGCTTGGTCAGGCTGGAAAAATCGGCGATGACTTTGCCCTGGCGGTCGATCACGTATTTGTAGAAATTCCATTTCGGCGCATTGCTCTGCTGCGCCAGCACTTTGAACAAATGCACCGCGTCCGGGCCTTTGACCTTCTGCGGCTCGGTCATGGTGAAGGTCACGCCGTAGTTGACGTAGCAGACCTTGGCCGTCTCTTCGCCGGTCTTGGCTTCCTGCTTGAAATCATCGGAGGGCACGCCGATCACTTCCAAGCCCTGGTCCTTGTAGCGTTGGTACAGTGCCTCAAGACCTTTGAACTGCGGGGCGAAACCACAGAAGCTCGCGGTATTGACGATCACCAGCGGCTTGCCGGCAAAGCGCTGGCACAGATCGATGGACTCCTTGGCGCGCAACTTCGGCAATTGCCCCTCCAGCAAGGGTGGGCAGTCGGCGGCCATCGCCACACCGCCAAAGGCCGCCATCAGCACGGGTACTGCAAGCCAGCGCATCTGCATGGGGAAATATCCTTTTAAGAATTCAGGGATCGAACTTAACAGATCGACATGCCCAGTTGCATCAACGCCAGACCGCCGCGCTGCCAGCCCCACCAGGCCAGCGCCAGCAACAGCGCCATGACTGCTGCGCCGCCGAGCCAATACCAGGTCGAACTCATGCCACCTCCATTTGCGCCTGCAAACGCGCCACCGGCCGCTCGCGCACCGGCCAATTCAGGGCCGCGGCGAGCAGGCTCAACAGAATTGCCACCTGCCAGATCAAATCGTAGTTGCCGGTTCGATCATAGACCACCCCGCCCAACCACCCACCGAGGAATGAACCGAGTTGGTGGAACAGAAACACGATGCCACCGAGCATGGACAGGTTGCGTACACCAAACAGCGTCGCAACGGTGCCGTTGGTCAGCGGCACGGTGGACAGCCACAAGAAGCCCATGGCCATGCCGAACAGGTAGGCCGACATCTCTGTGACCGGCGCCCACAGAAACAGCACGATCACCACCGCCCGCAGCAGGTACAAAGCCGTCAGCAGGCGCGGCTTGGACATGCGCCCGCCGAGCCAACCAGCGGTATAGGTGCCGAAAATATTGAACAGACCAATCAGCGCCAGCACCGTGGTGCCGACGGTTGCCGGCAGATGCTGGTCCACCAGATAGGCCGGCAGGTGCACACCGATAAACACCACTTGGAAACCGCACACAAAAAACCCAAAGGCCAGCAACCAGAACCCGGAGTGAGCGCAGGCTTCCTTGAGCGCTTCACCCAGGGTCTGCTGACCGGCCATGACCGGCAGCGGCCGATCCTTGAGCATGCTGACCAGCGGCAGAATCAACGCCACCATCAAGCCCAGCGCCAACAATGCGGCGGACCAGCCCAGCCAACCGATCAGGCCTAAGGTGCCCGGAACCATGGCGAACTGGCCGAACGACCCGGCCGCGCTGGCGATGCCCATGGCCATGCTGCGTTTTTCCGGAGCCACGGCGCGGCCCACCACCCCCAGGATCACCGAGAACGAAGTGCCCGACAGGCCGATTCCGATCAGCAAGCCCGCACTTAACGACAGCGACCACGCTGAATCGGACATGCCCATCAGCACCAGGCCCGCCGCGTATAAAACACCGCCAACAAACACCGCTTTGGTGGCGCCGAAGCGGTCCGCCAACGCGCCGGTGAACGGCTGCGCCAGGCCCCAGATCAGGTTCTGCAAGGCGATGGCAAAGGCGAAGGTTTCACGGCCCCAGCCGAATTCGGTACTCATCGGCGCGAGAAACAGGCCGAACCCGTGCCGCACACCCAACGATAACGCCAGGATCAGCGCACTCCCCAAAAGAACCCAGCCACTGGTGCGCCACATCGAGGTCATTTCTTATTCTCCGTTCGCGGGTATATACCCGCTTATTATCGAACAAACCCGCGTTCAGGCGAGTTCATCCAGCAAGGCCAACAGGGTTTCGCGTTTTTGCGCGCCCAATTTATCGATCAGTTTCTGCTGTGCCGCTTCCCAGGCCGGCAACGCGGCAGCCAGGCGTGCTTCACCGGCCGCGGTGAGCTGCACCAGGCGATTGCGCAAATCATCGCCTTCCACCAGTTGCACCAGCCCTTCACCTTCCAGCACCCGCAGGTTGCGGCCCAGGGTACTGCGATCCAGCCCCATCGCATCGGCTAGGCTGGAGATACTCGGTTGATCCAGGCGTTGCAGGTTGCTCAACAAAGAATACTGGGCAACGTTGATCCCGAAGCCGTCGAGGGCGCCGTCGTAATGCCTGCTGACGCCACGGGCGGCACGTCGCAGGTTGGTGCATAAACATTGGGAGGCAAGCATGGAACGTGTATATACCCGCGATTGAGCAAATGCAAGAAAGTGTTACAGCGCCAAGCCGACCAATACCACGACTTCCAGCAGCTCCAGCAGCGCACCGGCAGTGTCGCCGGTAGTGCCACCGAGGCGATTGATCATCAATTGGCGCAGGCCTACAAAGGCGATAGCCGCCAGCAGCACTGCCACCCCGCCGCTGAACCCACCGATCAGCAGGCACGCCAGACCGCTGAGGATCAGCACCTGCTGCCCCACAGCCCTTGGTAAATGCTCCGACAGTGCCTGACCCAAGCCGCCGGCACGCACATAACGCGTACTCAGGAACAACGCGAGCATCGACGCGCGGCCAATCAACGGCGCGAGGATCAATGCCGCAGTGTTGTGCTGTTCGATCAAGGCGACCAACGCGCTGAACTTGAGCAGCAACACCAGGCCCAACGTCACCACGGCAATCGGCCCGCTGCGCGGATCTTTCATGATAGTGAGGGTGCGCTCGCGATCACCGAAGCCACCCAGCCAGGCGTCAGCGCTGTCCGCCAGACCGTCCAGGTGCAAGCCGCCGCTGAGCAAGACCCAGGCAGTCAGCAGCAGCACCGCGTGCAGCAGCAATGGCGCGCCCGTCAATGCGATACTCAGCCCCCACAACAGCACACCGAACACCCCACCGACCACCGGGTAAAACAGCAACGAGCGTCCCATTTCCTGCGGCTGCGGCATGCCTGGCAGGCGAATCGGCAGGCTGCTCAGAAATTGCAAGGCGATCCAGAACGGCAACATCGTCAGCTTCCTTCCCCCAACGCGCCATCGGCGGCGACACGCAGGCTGAACAACCCACCGTGGCCGACTTCGACATTCAATAAGTGCTCACGAGGCAGCCCCCTCGCGCGGGCCAGCAACAGACGCATCACCCCGCCATGACTGATCAACAGGACACGCTCACCGGCATACGCCTGATGCAAACGTGCGACAGCACCCAGAACCCGCTGGGAAAAATCTTCAACCGGCTCGCCCTCGGGCGGCGTGAACCGGTAGGGATCGGCCCAGAAGCGCCCCAACCCCTCGGCATCGGTTTGCATCAGCGCCGCTGCGCTCTGCCCTTCCCACGCGCCGAAGTGCAATTCCTGCAAATCTTTTTCCAGACTCACCGGCACGTTGAGCTGGGCGCCCAGTTCATCGGCAAACCGCGCGCAGCGTTGCAGGGGCGAACTGATCAGCCGGTCCCACGGGCCTTGTTGCGCCACGGCGGCGCGCATCTGCGCCCAACCGTTGGCGGTAAGCGCGTCGTCCAGGCTGCCGCGCAGGCCGCCGCCCAGCTCGGTTTCACCGTGGCGCAGCAGGTCCAGGTGCAAGGTCATGCCGGGCGATCCGCCACGGCAGCTTCGGCGAAGGTCGCCATCTGCCCGTGCAGCGCACAGGCCAAGCGCAGCAACGGCACCGCCAGCGCCGCGCCGCTGCCTTCGCCCAGGCGCAGGCCCATGTCCAGCAACGGTTGCGCATCCAGGTGTTGCAGCACATGACGGTGGCCCGGCTCGGCGCCGCGATGGCCAAACAGCAGCCACGGGCGACAGGCCGCATTCAAACGCGTGGCCACCAGTGCGGCGACGCTGCAGATAAACCCGTCCACCAGCACCACGATGCCGGCCTGGGCGCAGGCGAGGTAGGCGCCCACCAACGCGGCGATTTCAAAGCCGCCCAGGTTGAACAGCGTCTGCAACACATCGCCGCGCTGGGCAGCATGCCGTGCCAATGCACGCTCAATCACTGCCACCTTGTGACTAACACCCTGGGCATTCAAGCCGGTGCCCGGACCGGTGAGGTCGCTGACTCGGCAATCGAGCAAGGCACAGGCCAGCGCGCTCGCCGCCGTGGTGTTGCCGATGCCCATTTCGCCGCCGATAAACAGCTGCGTGCCATGTTCCAATGCGCGCTGTGCGCTGTCACGTCCGGCCTGCAACGCCAACCGCCCCTGAGCGACGCTCATCGCCGGGCTGTCGACGAAATTGGCCGTACCCGCGCCGATATTCAGGTGACGCACACCCGGCAGGTCCAGGGACGGTGTCACCGTGCCCAGGTCGACCACTTCCAGACACGCCTCCAATTGCCGCGCCAGCACGCTGATGGCGGCCCCGCCACTGACAAAGTTGTGCAGCATCTGCCCGGTCACCGCCTGGGGAAACGCCGACACCCCTTCGGCCACCACGCCGTGATCGCCGGCGAAGATCGCGATCCACAGCTGATCCACCGCAGGCTTGATTCGCCCCTGCAAGCCGGCCAGTTGCACCGCCAACGCTTCCAGCTGGCCGAGGGAGCCAGCGGGTTTGGTCAATTGCTGCTGGCGTGCCAAGGCGTTTTCGTACGCCTCGGTGTCGACAGGCTTACAGGGGTTGAGCCACCAGGTGTCAGTCATAACGCAGTACCTTTCAATGTCAGGGGCAGTCCGGCGACCGTCAGCACCACGCGCTGACACCGCTCGGCCAAGGCTTGATGCAGCCAACCGGCTTCATCCACATAGCGGCGAGTCAATTCGCCCAGCGGCACGACACCCAGACCGGTCTCGTTGCTGACAAAAATAATCTCCCCCGGCAGCGTGGCCAGGGTCTCCAGCAAGTGGTCGCGCTCCAGCGCCAGGCGCTGCGGATCTTCGAGCATCAGCAGGTTGGTCAGCCACAGGGTCAGACAATCCACCAGCAGGCAGCGGTCGGCGGCGGCGTGTTCACGCAGCACCCGCGCCAGCTCGATCGGTTCTTCGATCAAACCCCAGTGCGCCGGACGACGCTGGCGATGCAAGGCCACCCGTGCGTTCATCTCGCCGTCCTGGGGTTGGCTGGTGGCGACATAAATGACCGGCAACGCCGTGTCGACCGCAAGTGTTTCCGCCAGTCGACTCTTGCCGGAGCGGGCGCCGCCGAGGATCAGTTGGTGCATGGGGCCACTCCACACAGGCTGCGCAATAAATCGGTATCCAAATGCTGCTCCACCAGATCCGCCAAACGCTCGATATCGCGCTCGCGCAGGGCGTGATAATCCACCTCCTGCACATTCGCCAGCCCCGCCCAGCGCAGCAGCGCGCTACATGCGGCCGGCGTTTCGAACAGGCCGTGCAGGTAGGTGCCGAGGATCTGCCCGTCGGCACTGCGCGCGCCGTCATGGCGGCCGTCGTCCAGGCGCACGGCTGGGCTCGCCAGAGCCCGGCCGGACGTTACCCCCGCATGGATTTCATAACCGCTGACCTCGACGTCTTCCAGCAGCAAACGGCCGCGCACATTGCGCAATTGCTTCTCTTCTTCCAGGGTCGTGCTGAAGGCCAGCAGCCCCAGGCCATCGCTGGAACCGGAAGGTCCTTCCAGACCCAGGGGGTCGTGCACCTGCTCACCGAGCATCTGCAGGCCGCCGCAAATACCCAGCACCTTGCCGCCGTAGCGCAAGTGCCGCGCCACGGCACTGTCCCAGCCATTGCCGCGCAGGTAGGCGAGGTCGCTGCGCACGCTTTTAGAGCCCGGCAGGATAATCAGGTCGGCGGCCGGGATCGCTTGGCCCGGGCCGATAAATTGCAAGTCCACCTGGGGGTGCAGGCGCAGCGGGTCGAAATCCGTATGGTTGCTGATGCGCGGCAGCACCGGCACCACCACCTTGAGGACCTGCGCGGCTTTGTCGATCTGGCGCCGGTCGATGCCGTCCTCGGCCTCCAGGTGCAAATCCATCACATAGGGCAGAACCCCCACCACCGGCTTGCCTGTGCGCGCCTCCAGCCAATCCAGGCCTGGCTGCAACAGCGCAATATCGCCGCGAAAGCGGTTGATGATGAAGCCCTTGACCCGCGCCTGCTCGCTGGGCGAGAGCAATTCCAGAGTGCCCACCAAGTGAGCGAACACACCGCCGCGATTGATATCGGCGATCAGCAGCACTGGGCAATCCACCGCTTCGGCGAAGCCCATGTTGGCGATGTCGTTGGCGCGCAGGTTGATCTCCGCCGGGGAGCCCGCCCCTTCGACCATGACCACTGGGTAGGCCGCGCTCAGTCGCGCATGGGAGGCCAGCACGGCCTGCATGGCGATGGCTTTGTAATCGTGATAGGCCACGGCGTTCATGCTGGTCACGGCGCGGCCATGGATGATCACCTGGGAGCCGGTGTCACTGTTGGGTTTGAGCAGCACCGGGTTCATGTCGGTGTGGGGCGCCAGCCGCGCGGCCTGGGCCTGCACGGCCTGGGCGCGGCCGATCTCGCCGCCTTCGGCGGTCACGGCGCTGTTGAGCGCCATGTTCTGCGGTTTGAACGGTGCAACGGCAACGCCCTGACGAATCAGCCAACGGCACAGCGCGGTTACCAGAGTACTTTTGCCGGCGTCGGAGGTGGTGCCTTGCACCATCAGCGTACTCATGTGGCGTCCTTATAGGCGACCAGGGCTTCGTCGAGGCGCAGCCAATCGGCCTCGGTGTCCGGCAGGCCGAAGCGCAGGCTGCTGTTGTGGACGAACAAGCGCAGCAGGATGCCGCGCTGGGCCATGAACTCATGCATGCGTTCGGCATGCGGCGTGATCAGCCATTGGAACAGCGCGCAGCCGCCTTGCGGCTGGAACCCCCGCTGTTCAAGCAACGCATACAAACGCGCACCGGCCTCCAGGCAACGCGCACGCTGGCGTGCCTGCCCTTCGGCATCGCGCAGGCAGACTTGGCCCAACACCCGCGTCGGCCCGCTGACTGCCCATGGCCCGACCTGATCGGCGAGCAGCTTGAGCAACTTACGGTCGGCCAGGACAAAGCCCAAGCGCACTCCAGCCAGGCCGAAAAACTTGCCGAACGAACGCAATACGATCAAGCCGACGAGATGGGCCTGACCCGCCAGGCTCAAATGCGGCGTGACATCCATAAAGGCTTCGTCCACCACCAGCCAGCCGCCCCGCTGGGCCAGGCGCGCGTGCCAGTCCAATAAGCGTTGGGGGCTCAAGCTCAGACCGGTGGGGTTGTTGGGGTTGACCACCACCAGCACGTCGAGGCCGTCGAGGTAAAAGTCCACTTCCTGCTCCTGGACCTCGCGCACCACGTAACCGGCGCGGCGCCAGGCTTCGGCATGTTCGGCGTAGCACGGCGACACCACGCCGACCTTGCCGGCGCGGCGCAGGCGCGGCAGCAACTGGATCGCGGCCTGGGAACCGGGCACCGGCAACAAGTGGGGCGAGCCGTAATACTCGCTGGCGGCCTGCTCCAGGCCGTCGTCGGTTTCCGGCAGGCGTGCCCAGGCCCGCAGCGGGATTTCGGGGATCGGCCAAGGCCAGGGCGCGAGGCCGCTGGACAGATCCAGCCAATTGGCTTCGGCGATCCCATATTGAATGGATGCCTTACGCAGTCGCCCGCCATGTTCAAGCATAGAATTGCGCCCCCGCGCACAGGATCAGCAGCCACAACCATACGCCGCGCTGCACCAGTTGCCAGCCCCGCTCGATGGCATCCGCATCCGCCGCCGGGCCTTCGCCCAGTGGCGGACGTTGGTGCAGTTCACCGTGATAGATCGCTGCACCGCCCAACTCAACGCCCAAGGCGCCGGCACCGGACGCCATGACCGGGCCGGCGTTGGGGCTGTCCCAAGTCGGGCCCTGGGTGCGCCAGCATTTGAGGGCCAGGCCGGTTTTGCCGAGTACGGCGTAGGTCAACGCCACCAGACGCGCGGGAATGTAGTTGAGTACATCGTCGATTTTTGCCGCCGCCCAGCCGAACCGTTCGAAGCGTTCGTTGCGATAACCCCACATGGCGTCCAGGGTATTGCTGAGGCGGTACAGCACCACACCGGGCACACCGGCGATCACAAACCAGAACAGCGCGGCAAACACCGCGTCGCTGCCGTTTTCCAGGACCGACTCGGTGGCGGCGCGGGCGACTTCGGTGCGGTCCAATTCGCTGGTCTGGCGGCTTACCAGATAACTCACGCGTTTGCGCGCCTCATCAAGGTCATCCCCGCGCAACGCCTGGGCCACCGGCAACACATGCTCGCCGAGGCTGCGCATACCGAGGGCGCAGTACAGCGCGAGAATCTCCAGCACCCAACCGATATAGGGCGCCCACGATAAAGCGGTGGCCAGCAGCATCAGCGGCACCACCGCGATAAACCAGGCGGTGACGCCATGGCTGCGCCAGCCGCGCCCGCCGCTGTTGAAACGCTGCTCGATGCGCCCGGCGAAATTGCCGAACGCCACCAGCGGATGCCAACGCTTGGGCTCGCCCAGCAGCGCATCCAGCGCCACGGCGGCGACACACAGCAAGGCCACACTCATCGACTCAGTCCCCACACATTTTCATACAGCATGTCACTCAGCGGCCGAGGTTCGGCCCAGCCTTCGAGTTGCAACATCGGTGCCGGGTAAAACTCGGCCACCGGGCCCAGGCATAACACCGCCAGCGGCTTGGCACCGGCAGGCAGCCCCAACAGGTCGGCCAGGGCTTGGGGTTCGAACAACGAGACCCAGCCCATGCCCAGCCCCTCGACGCGGGCCGCCAGCCACAGGTTCTGGATCGCACAGGACAGCGACGCCATGTCCATCTCCGGCAACGTACGGCGCCCGAAAATATGCCGCTCGCGATCGTCCATCAGCGCCGCCACTAGGACTTCGGCACAGTCGTTAATACCTTCGACCTTAAGTTTCATAAACTCGTCAGAGCGCTCGCCCAGCGCCTCAGCGGTGCGCACTCGCTCCTCTTCCACCAGTTGTTGAATCTGCCCACGCAATACGCGGTCGCTGATGCGGATAAAGCGCCACGGCTGCATCAGGCCGACACTCGGCGCCTGATGCGCAGCCTGGAGCAGGCGCTGCAACACCTCGCAAGCGACGCTGCCGCCGCTGAAGTGGCGCATATCGCGGCGTTCGGCGATGGCGCGGTAGACGGCGTCGCGGTCGGCCTGGGGGAAAGCGTTGTCGGTCATGGCCCTATCGGGGGCAAGCCCCCTCCCACAGTGGAGGGGGTTTCAGCTCGGCTCGGGGCAAACAAAGCGGCGACCGCCGGCGGATTCGATGGGAAATAGAAGTGTACGTAAGAGGCGGTCATCCGCCCCTGTCGGAAAACTGCCTCGGCACCGCGCCCACCATTCGGGCTTTGGCCACGGGCAATCGGCTGCCACTCGGTACTGGTCAGGGAATGATGGTAGGTATGGCCACGCAGTACGCCTTCGGGCAATTCGACGCTTTGCAGGGCCAGGGCGGCGAGTTTCTTCTGCATCACCGCATCGCCCTGCAACAGGCCCACCAGTTCGGCACGGTTGCCGTCGACATCGGTGAGCGAGTCCAGCAGGTAGAGCATGCCGCCGCACTCGGCGAGCATCGGTTTGCCGGCCGCGTGATGGGCGCGGATGGCGGCCAGCATCGTAGTGTTTTGCGCCAGGGCCTGGTGATGCAGCTCCGGATAGCCGCCGGGCAAGTAGAGGCTGTCGACGTCGGGCAGTTCGCGGTCGTGGATCGGTGAGAAGAAGTGCAACTCGGCGCCCATAGCCCGTAGGAGGTCGAGGCTGGCGCCGTAGGTAAACGCGAAGGCTTCGTCGCGGGCCACCGCGATGCGCACACCGGCCAGCAGCGGTTCGGCTTCGATGATCGTCGGCGCGGCGAACGTGACAGGCGGCGGCACCGCCACTTCGCAACTACTGCCCAAGGCTTGGGCGGCGGCGTCCAGGCGCAGGTCGAGGTCATTCAGCTCACTGGCCTGCACCAGGCCCAGGTGGCGGCTGGGCAACTCGATCCCGGTTTCGCGGGACAGCGCGCCATACCAGCGCAGGCCCTCGGTGAGGCTGCCTTCGAGCAGTTGCGCATGACGCAGCGTACCGACGCGGTTGGCCAGCACCCCGGCGAACGGCAGATCCGGCTGGTAACGCGCCAGGCCCAAGGCCAGGGCACCGAAGGTTTGGGCCATGGCGGTGCCGTCGATAACGCCCAGCACCGGCACGCCGAAATGCCGGGCCAGGTCGGCGCTGGAAGGCGTGCCGTCGAACAGGCCCATTACGCCTTCGATCAGAATAAGATCGGCCTCGCCGGCGGCCTCCCACAATAGACGGCGACTTTCCTGCTCGCCCACCATCCACATGTCCAGTTGATACACCGGCGCACCGCTGGCGCGCTCGTGGATCATCGGGTCCAGAAAGTCCGGGCCGCATTTGAACACCCGCACCTTGCGCCCCAGGTTGCGATGCAAGCGGGCCAGCGCGGCGGTGACGGTGGTTTTGCCCTGGCCGGACGCCGGTGCGGCGATCAGGACGGCCGGGCAATGACGAGGCTGATTCAAAGTTCGACGCCTTTCTGTGCCTTGATACCGGCCTGGAAAGCGTGCTTGAGCATGCCCATTTCGGTGACGGTGTCGCCCATCTCGATCATTTCGGGCTTGGCGCCACGGCCGGTGACCACCACATGCTGCATCGGAGGGCGAGCTTGCAGGTCGCTTAGCACTTGATCCAGATCGAGGTAGCCGTGCTTGAGGGCGATATTCAGTTCGTCCAGCACCACCAAGCCGATAGTCGGGTCTTGCAGCATCGCGCGGGACACAGCCCAGGCGGCTTCGGCGGCGGCGATGTCGCGTTGGCGGTCCTGGGTTTCCCAGGTGAAGCCTTCGCCCATGACATGAAAGCGCACTTGTTCGGGGAAGCGCCGGAAGAACAGCTCTTCGCCGGTGCTGTGGCGACCCTTGATGAACTGCACCACACCGCACTGCATCCCGTGGCCCATGGCCCGGGCCAGCATGCCGAAGGCCGAGCTGCTCTTGCCTTTGCCGTTGCCGGTCAGCACCAGCAGCAAACCGCACTCATTGGGGGAATTGGCGATGCGCTCGTCGATCACGGCTTTTTTGCGCAGCATGCGCGCCAGGTGGCGTTCGTCGCGGTCGGGGGAATCGGTCATGGCAGCTCTCCGTTGGGGCTGGACAAAAACGGCGGGCAGGAAAAAACACAATCAGACAGCCAAGCATCGCCCACCGTGATGCTGTTGAATGATCCAGGCCGGTCTCCGGGCTCATAAGTGGACCGCTCCCGGCGAACCAGGAACAGACCGACGCTGCGCCTTCCCGTATCGCTGGGATACAGTGGCCAAAGGCAGCGTCTTGACTCATTTACCGTTGCGGGGGCAGCGCCGGGATCGCGGCCACACTGTGTACAAGTGCGCTCACTCACCGGCTTCCCTGTTTCACTCCGTCGACCCGTGGGTCACAGAGCACCTGAAACAAGCCGCGAAGGTTAGTGGGTTGGGGGTGGAGCGTCAATTAAAGCCGGCCTTGTTCTTGAACCATCGCACCCGCGCCCTCCTCTATCCCTACAGGTATCAAGGAGAACACCATGCATAAAACCAGACTCGCCTTACTGATCATGCTCGCCGGCAGCCTCACCGCCTGCGGTGAAAGCTCCACTTTGCAGATCAGCGACGGCACGGGGCCATCGCCGCGCTTACCGCAACCGAACAAGACCCTGATCCCCACCGTCAACATCGCCCCGGCCATCGGCTGGCCCGACGGCGCCAAGCCCACGGCAGCACCAGGCTTGCAGGTGAGCGCTTTTGCCGAAGGCCTGGATCACCCGCGCTGGCTGTACGTTTTACCCAATGGCGACGTGCTGGTGGCGGAAACCAACGCGCCGCCCAAGCCGGATGACGCCAAAGGCATTCGTGGTTGGGTAATGGAAAAGGTCATGGACCGCGCTGGCGCCGGCGTACCCAGCCCGAACCGCATCACCCTGTTGCGCGATGCCGACCACGACGGTGTGGCGGAAACCCGCACGGTGTTCCTGGAAAATCTCAACTCGCCGTTCGGTATGACACTGGTGGGCAACGACCTCTATGTCGCCGATTCGGACAAACTGCTGCGCTTTGCCTATCAACCGGGCGCCACTGCAATCAAGACCGCAGGCACCACGGTGGTCGAGCTGCCGGGCGGACCGCTGAACCACCACTGGACCAAAAACGTGATCGCCAGCCCGGACGGCAGCAAGCTGTACGTGAGCGTCGGCTCCAACAGCAACGTCGGTGAAAATGGCCTGGAGGCCGAACAAGGCCGCGCTGCGATCTGGGAAGTGGACCGCGCCAGCGGCCAGCACCGCATCTTCGCCTCAGGCTTGCGCAACCCCAACGGTATGGCCTGGGAACCCCAGAGCGGCAAACTGTGGACCGCAGTGAACGAACGCGACGAGATCGGCAGCGATTTGGTGCCGGATTACATCACGTCGGTCAAAGACGGCGCTTTCTACGGGTGGCCCTTCAGCTACTACGGCCAGCACGTGGATGAACGCGTCACGCCACAGAATCCGGACTTGGTGGCCAAAGCCATTGCCCCGGACTATGCAGTGGGGCCACATACCGCTTCACTGGGCCTGACGTTTGCGCAAGGGAGCAAATTGCCACCCGCCTTCAGCAACGGCGCGTTTATCGGCCAGCACGGCTCGTGGAACCGCAAGCCACACAGTGGCTACAAAGTGATCTTCGTACCGTTCGAGGGTGGCCAGCCGAAAGGGCAACCTGTGGATGTACTTACCGGATTCCTCGATCAAGATGAAAAAGCCATGGGCCGGCCGGTGGGCGTGGTGATTGATCAGCAAGGCGATTTGCTGGTGGCCGATGATGTGGGGAACAAGGTGTGGCGGGTGTCGGCCGCTAAATAAACACCGCAAAAACCATGTGGGAGGGAACTGCTCCCTCCCACATTGGATTAAGGATTGCGTGCCAAATGCTCAGCCGGCAACACGCGTTTGGCGCTCAGGTAGGCATTCTGCCAATAGGCTTTGGATAAGGTGTCCAGTTTCACCGTACCGCCGGTTTGCGGTGCGTGTACGAAGCGGCCTTCACCCACATAGATACCGGCGTGACTGACTTGGGAGCCGCCGCCGGTGGCGAAGAACAGCAGGTCGCCGGTCTGCAGGTTCTGCTCGCTCACATCTTGGGCACGCATCACGATCAGCTCTCGGGTGGTGCGCGGCAACGAGATGCCGGCGGCATCGCGGAACACAAACCCGATCAGGCCACTGCAATCAAACCCAGAGTCCGGGGTGTTGCCGCCCCAGCGATAAGGCGTGCCGACCAGGCCGAGCGCGCGAAACAGCACGTCTTCGGCGGCAGGCGAGAAACTTTGCGTGGAATAGTTGAACACCGGCTTGGGCTTGACCGCGACGGGCGCGGGCGGTGGCCGGCTGGCGCAGGCGCTGATAAGCGCGGCGCAGAGGATAAGAATCAGGCGGGCCGAGGTCGACATGTGCAGAACAATCCTGGTCTGGATGCGGCTTTCGCTGCCGAACGCTGAAAACCAGAACGCGCAAGCAAAGCTCGCGCGTACCGATTACAACAATGTCCAGGGATTCTAGCGCTTACACGTCAAACTTCAAGTATCACTTTAACTTTACTTGCTGGCGGTAACGGTAGTCGGAGCCATCGCCAAGGCACGCTTGGCTTCGATGAAGGTTTTGCTCCAGTAGCTGTCGCCCAGATTGTCGACTCGAACACCGCCGCTGCGACGGCTGCTGGAGTGGATAAACTGGTTATCGCCCAAATAGATACCGGCGTGGCTGACGCGCCCACGACCACTGGTACTGAAGAAAAGCAGATCGCCGGGCTTGAGGTTGTTGCGCGCGACCAGCGGTGCATTAACGTTGATCATTTCGCGCGTCGAACGCGGCAGGTTCATGCCGGCCTCTTCACGGAACAGATAACCGATAAAGCCGCTGCAATCGAAACCGGCTTCGGAGGTACCGCCGAAACGGTAACGGGTACCGATCAGGGACATGCCGCGCTCAAGAATGCTGTCGGCCAGAACTGGGAGTTGATAAGGCTTGCTGCCGGAAAAGTCGGCCAGCTCTTTTTCGGTCGCCACTTCTTCCTCATAAACAGTGGAAGATTGCGCCGCGACGAATTTTGCCTGGTTTTGAACCTGTGGTTTTTGCTGTTCTGCCACCTGTTGAGGGTGGGACGCGCAACCAAACAACAGGGTGACGAGTGCGAGAGGCACGAGGGGTGCGAAGCGATTTAGCATGGGCACGACCGTGGCTGATAGATTTAGAAGCCGCGACTATGCCCTCTATCACATCGATTTGCAAATTCAATCGTGCCTTTTGTGACTTCCCGATTCGACCCTGACATCTAAGCCGTAATTCCATTTATCGACAAAAATGCGTAGCTCGCCGGGCTCATACGCAGGTTTTCTGGCGCCTGAAAAGTGCCGAAACATTGAAAATCAAGGCGTTACCAGCCCAATGTCTCTTTGAGAAAAGGGATCGTCAATTTTCTTTGCGCCTGCAAGGAAGCTTGATCGAGCTGTTCAAGCAGATCGAACAATGCGCTCATGCTGCGAGTGCCACGGGTCAGGATGAAATGCCCGACCTCATCGGTGAGATGCAGGCCGCGCCGCGAGGCTCGTAACTGAAGGGCGCGCAATTTGTCCTCGTCGGACAAGGGGCGCATCTGGAAGATCAACGCCAGGGTCAGGCGCGATTTAAGGTCCGCCAGCTTGACCGGCAATTCCCGCGGCGAGGTGGAGGCCGCAATCAACAGGCGTCGGCCACTGTCACGCAGGCGGTTGAACAGATGGAACAGCGCTTCTTCCCAGTCAGCTTTGCCAGCTATGGCCTGCAGGTCGTCGAGGCAGACCAGCTCGTATTGCTCAAGGTGGTCGAAAATGCCGACGCCGCGATCCATCAACTCAGCCAACGGCAGGTACACCGCCGGTTCGCCCATCTGCTCGAAGCGCAGACACGCGGCCTGCAACAGGTGGGTACGCCCCACGCCATGCTTGCCCCACAGATAGATCAGGCTTTCAGTCCACCCGGCGTCGGCTTCGCAGAGCCGCTCGACATAGCCGAGTGCAGCGGCGTTGGCGCCTGGGTAGTAATTGATGAAGGTGGCGTCGTCACGCAGACGCACACCCAAGGGCAGCTGAATCGGTTTCATGCTGACTGAACGGC
The DNA here is from genome assembly GCF_001029595.1 of Pseudomonas sp. ARP3. Classification (NCBI taxonomy): domain Bacteria; kingdom Pseudomonadati; phylum Pseudomonadota; class Gammaproteobacteria; order Pseudomonadales; family Pseudomonadaceae; genus Pseudomonas; species Pseudomonas sp. ARP3. Next base: position 192,635 of record NZ_LEKF01000001.1, on the reverse strand, counting down.
TCCCATCGAACCGTTAGTGGCCTCTGTGAAAAGTTTGCGAAGTTTATACCCGTGACGTCGGGCGCACAATGCAGCAGACCTCAAGCAAAATCAAAGGTTTGCGTTAACTTGTTGGTTTTACGCGAATTGTTTGACGCCACGCCTGAATAAACAACAAACCCGGCGTTGCGCCGGGCTTGTGACACTGCGATTACAGGTCGGGGTCTTCGACCCCTGTGTACACATCCGAATCCTTGTACAGATCATGCACATGGCGCACCAGCACCATGATCACCGCAGCCACCGGTAGGGCCAGCAGGATGCCGGTAAAACCGAACAACTCCCCGCCCGCCAGGATCGCAAAGATCACGGCCACCGGGTGCAGACCGATGCGATCCCCCACCAACAGCGGCGTGAGCACCATGCCTTCCAGCGCCTGGCCGACCATAAACACTGCAACGATACCCAGCATCGGGTAAAGATCGCCGCCGAACTGAAACAGACCCGCCACCAACGCCGCGCCGATCCCGATCACAAACCCCATGTACGGCACGATCGCAGCCAAACCGGCAATCAGCCCGATCAACAGGCCCAGCTCCAGGCCGATGGCCATCAACCCGGCGGCATAGATAACGCCCAAGGCGAGCATCACCAGCAACTGACCACGCACGAATGCGCCCAGCACTTCATGGCACTCTTCGGCCAGGGACACAATGCGCTCTTCGCGGTCACGCGGCAGCAGGCTGCGGATCTTGGCCATCATGATGTCCCAGTCGCGAAGCAGGTAAAACGCCACCACCGGGATCAGCACCAAGTTGGTCAACCAACCGATCAGCGCGAGCCCGGAAGCGGTGGCCTGGCTAAGCACCACACCGACGATATCGGTGGTCTGGCCCATGTGCTCACTGATGGCCGCCTTAACTTTGTCGAACTTCCAGAAGCCATCCGACAGCCCCAGCTTGGATTGAGCCCACGGCATCGCCGTGTGCTGCAGCCAGTCGAGCATTTGCGGCGCCAGCTCATACAATCGATACAGCTGCTTGACCAGCATCGGCACCAGCACCAGGACCAGGGCCGTGACGATCAAGGTGAACAGCGCGAACACCGTTACCACGCCCAAGGTTCGCGAAAGGCCGGCTTTTTCCAGACGATCCACCACGGGATCGAATAGGTAGGCCAACAGTAACGCAACCAGGAACGGCGTCAGGATCGAATGCAGCAAGAACACAAAAACGCACAGCAGGACAATCCCGCCAAGCCACACCCAACGACGCGTATCCGCCATAAACCACTCCATCTGTTTGCTTCTATCTATATAAGGAAGAACGTTTACCAGCGAAAACGCAGTTGCGCCTGGGGTTCGGGGGCAGCGGCCGGTGGCGTTCCGTCGGTCACTGGCTGGGCTTCAGCCGCTGGAACCTCCTGCAACTTGGCCAGGCTCAACTGGGTACGCAATTGCTCGGCGCTGCCGTTCACGCGATACACAATGCGGTCGCCATCGACCAGCAGCGGTTGACCGCCAAACGGCTCAAGCAGATGCCCAAGCGTTGCGTAGCGCTCCAGATTCATGCCCTGCACTTCCAGCAACTGCTCGGTGCTGACGCCCGGCTTGACCGCAAAACGCGGCGCCAGCTTCTGGCTGACGGCCAACATCACCGCATCCGCCAGCGCTGCGGTGTCTGCGCCCTCGGCGGTGCCTTGATCAGCCTTGTCGCCCAACCACAGGCGCCATTTGGCCTGCCACTGATTACCTTCTTGACGCGCATGCACCGCCAGCAACGCATCGGCACCGTAGCGTTCGGACGCAGCCCGCAGCGGCGTGGCATCGGCGCTCTCCAGGTTCGGCGCGGTGGCCACTACTTGCTCTTCCAGATCGCCCAATGGCAGACGCAGCGGCAAGCCACGGTGTTGCGCCGCACGACGCAGCGCTTGGGCGGCGGACTGGCCGTCGCCCACCAGGCTGCTGCCCTCGGTGGAATCATTCAGCCACCAGCCCAGGATCGAGGGCCGATTACTGCCCCAGATAGACAACCCGGCGTCACGCAATGCGCGATCGGTGCTCACCGGGTCGAAATCCACTTGCAGGCTTTCCGGCGGGCCGGCGTCGTAGCCGTACTGGCTGATGATCTGCTGCGGATCTTTGCGTACCGCCGCCAGGCCCGGACCTTCGGCGGCTTTGGCATCGCCAGTCAGGCGGATCACCAGGGTCTGCACCGCGCGCTGGGTGGCTTGGTCGCGCTCCTGGGGCGACTGGCTGCTGACCGGCTCAAGTACTTGATAAAGGCCGTTGAGGGTTTCGGCATGACTCGCCAGGCTGACCAACGACAAACAGCCCACAAAAAACACATTACACAGACGCATGAAAGATTCCCGAACGACAGATTTAGCGGCTGGAACAGACCGCGCGAACTCGGTTTCGCCTGGGCTGGGACCACGGCGACCGGTAAAACATTCACGGGGTCTCGGTAAGTTTTCGTACTGTCACAGTACTAGCGGGTTCAAGGCTATACCTTAATAGGCGCTGAAGCCGAGTCGATTAGCATTTTTTTAATCGCCTTTTTTAGCCGATATGGCCCTGCCCGTCGGCCCGAGGATGGCCGCTGCCCCTCAAGCCTGATAAAATCGCGCGCCTTCGCAGACCGTCAACGGCTGGGCCTCTTTACAAAAGCCCCCGCCCGCTCGGTCGTTACCCAGAAATCCCCCCTAAAGGCCTGGATCATGAGCAAGCAACCCTCCCTGAGCTACAAGGACGCCGGTGTAGACATCGACGCCGGTGAAGCATTGGTCGAACGCATCAAGAGCGTCGCCAAGCGCACTGCGCGCCCCGAAGTCATGGGCGGCCTGGGCGGTTTTGGCGCCCTCTGCGAGATCCCGGCCGGCTACAAGCAGCCAGTCCTGGTGTCCGGCACCGACGGCGTGGGCACCAAGCTGCGCCTGGCCCTGAACCTGAACAAGCACGACAGCATCGGCATCGACCTGGTGGCCATGTGCGTCAACGACCTGGTGGTATGTGGCGCCGAGCCGCTGTTCTTCCTCGACTACTACGCCACCGGCAAGCTGAACGTGGACACCGCCGCACAAGTGGTCACCGGTATCGGCGCTGGCTGCGAACTGTCGGGTTGCTCCCTGGTAGGCGGCGAAACCGCTGAAATGCCTGGCATGTACGAAGGCGAAGACTACGACCTGGCCGGTTTCTGCGTCGGCGTTGTAGAAAAAGCCGAAATCATCGACGGCTCCAAAGTGGCCGCTGGTGACGCCCTGCTCGCCCTGCCATCCTCCGGTCCGCACTCCAACGGCTACTCGCTGATCCGCAAGATCATCGAAGTGTCGGGTGCCGACATCGAAAACACCCAGCTCGACGGCAAGCCACTGACCGACCTGCTGATGGCGCCGACCCGCATCTACGTCAAGCCGTTGCTCAAGCTGATCAAGGACACCGGCGCCGTGAAGGCCATGGCCCACATCACCGGTGGCGGCCTGCTGGACAACATCCCGCGCGTCCTGCCAAAAGGCGCTCAGGCTATTGTCGACGTCGCCAGCTGGCAGCGTCCTGCGGTGTTCGATTGGTTGCAGGAAAAAGGCAACGTCAACGAAACCGAAATGCACCGTGTGCTGAACTGCGGCGTGGGCATGGTCATCTGCGTAGCGCAGGAACATGTGGAAACCGCGCTGAACGTATTGCGCGAAGCCGGCGAGCAGCCTTGGGTCATCGGCCAGATCGCCACTGCTCCGGAAGGCGCGGCCCAGGTTGAACTGAAGAACCTTAAGGCGCACTGATGCCGGCAACCTGTGATGTCGTGGTGCTGCTCTCCGGCACCGGCAGTAACTTGCAGGCCCTGATCGACAGCACGCGCACCGGCGACAGCCCGGTGCGCATCGCTGCGGTGATCTCCAACCGTAGCGACGCCTATGGGCTGCAACGCGCCAGGGACGCGGGAATCGAAACCCGCTCCCTGGATCACAAGGCGTTCGACGGCCGCGAGGCTTTTGATCGCGCCCTGGTGGAACTGATCGACGCCTTCGATCCCAAGCTCGTGGTACTGGCCGGTTTCATGCGCATCCTCAGCGCTGACTTCGTGCGCCATTACGCCGGGCGCCTGCTGAATATCCACCCTTCCCTGCTGCCCAAATACAAGGGCATGCACACGCACCAACGTGCCATTGATGCCGGTGACCGCGAGCATGGCTGCAGCGTGCACTTCGTCACCGAGGAACTCGATGGCGGGCCTCTGGTCGTACAGGCAGTGGTTCCGGTAGAGTCGGATGACTCGGCGCAGACGCTTGCGCAACGGGTTCACACCCAGGAACACAGGATTTACCCGCTGGCGGTTCGCTGGTTTGCCGAGGGGCGGTTGATTCTCGGTGACCAGGGTGCATTATTGGACGGCCAGTTACTCGCGGCCAGCGGCCACTTGATTCGAACCTAGGAGATTTTATGCGTCGTGCCTTGCTCTTCGCTTTTGCGCTGTTCGCCTTGCCTGCGGTGCAAGCGGCAGACCTTCATCCCTTCTCCGTAAGCTACACCGCCGACTGGAAACAGTTGCCCATGAGTGGTTCGGCCGAACGCAGCCTGACCAAGAATAGCGACGGCACGTGGACCTTGAACTTCAAGGCTTCCATGATGATTGCCAGCCTGACTGAAACTAGCGTGATCCTGTTTGACAAGGACAGCCTGCAACCGAAGAGCTACACCTTCGAACGCGGCGGCCTGGGCAAAGCCAAGAAAATCAACCTGGACTTCGATCAGGCAGCCAAGAAAGTCACCGGCTTCGAAAACAAAGACGCCGTGAATGTGCCTCTGCAAAGCGGCATGCTCGATAAGTCGACCTACCAGTTGGCCTTGCAGCGCGATGTCGCGGCCGGCAAAAAGAGCATGAGCTACAACGTGGTGGAAGGCACTGATGTCGACACCTACGACTTCCGCGTGATCGGCCCGGAAAAGGTCCAGACCAAGGTCGGCTCCATCGACGCCATCAAGGTCGAGCGGGTACGTGATCCGACGCAAAGCAAGCGCATCACCCAGATGTGGTTTGCCAAGGACCAGGGCGGCATTCTGGTAGCCCTGCGCCAGGTTGAGACCGACGGCAAGGAATACAACATCATGCTGCAAGACGGCACCGTTGACGGTAAAGCGGTCAAAGGCAGTTGATAGATCGATAAGACTGAAAGCCTCGCGAATGCGGGGCTTTTTTTCGCCTGTTTTTCTCGCTCGCACAGGGTGGGGCAAGCCCTTTCACATGAAACTTTTGTCATCAAGCCCACGGCTCTGCGGCGCAATGTCGCGGTTTACGGGGCCTGCAGCACTGTTGCGTTTCATGCAATGAATTGTTGCAGGCAAAACCGGTTTACTTAGCAAGCTAACAAAACATATAACAAAAGCCTGCGACGACTTGCCGCAGATCCACCAGAGATTGGAGCAAGCAGATGACTGTAAAAGTAACTGAACGCGACGATGCACATATGTCCCATGAAGCGTTGGGCCATGGGATTCACATCTGGGATGTACACCAACAAGACCTGCTGGTCGGCATGTTTCATAACGAAAGCGACGCTCAGAACTATAAGAACGAGCTTGAAATGCTCGAGATGAGACGCCAGGCAGAAAGCGCCTGAAACCCGAAATCGTGTAGAGGGTTGTGGTGAGCAGGCTTGTCCTGGGCTGGGCTGCGGAGCAGCCCTGAGCACGGCTAACGCATTCCGTCAGACAGAATCTCAACCAGGTTTTGGGGCTGCTTTGCAGCCCAACGCGGGGCAAGCCCGCTCACCACAACAAGCCGGCTCTTTACCACATCAGGTCGTCAGGGATCTGGTAAGCCGCGTAGGGATCATCCTCGTCCGGCACCTGGCTCTCGGTGAGGATATTGAGCTGCACGATGCGCTCGGGTGCGCGCTCCTGGATCTTCAACGCGGCCTCCCGTGGGATCACTTCATAACCGCCGCCGTGATGCACGATCGCCAGGGAGCCGTTGCTCAGTTTGTTGCGCATCAACGTGTTGACCGACAGGCGCTTGACCTTCTTGTCATCCACGAAGTTGTAGTAGTCCTCGGTGGTCAGCTTGGGCAGGCGCGAGGTTTCGATCAGTTGCTTGACCTGGGCCGCACGGGCCTTGGCCTCGGCTTTTTCCTGCTGCTGGCGGTTCAGTTCCTGGTCGCGCTTGATCTTTTCGGCCTTGGCCTCAAGGGCCAGGCGCGCCTGGGTGTCATCGGCTTCGGCCTGGCCTTTGTGGACCAGACGTTGCTGCTTCTGTTTCTCTTTGCCGACCTGCTTGGCCTGCTTTTGATTGACCAGACCTGCTTTGAGCAACTGGTCGCGAAGGGAAAGGCTCATGGTGCTTACTCACTTAGGCAACTGCTCAACCGCAGCTGGACACGTTCTTTTCCTGACGTTTGGCTTCGCCCCATAGGGCGTCCAACTCTTCGAGGGTGCAATCTTCCATGGGACGCTGGGTCTCGCGCAATGCCTGTTCGATAAATCGGAAGCGTCGTTCGAACTTGGCATTGGCGCCACGCAGCGCGGTTTCGGGGTCGACCTTGAGGTGACGGGCCAGGTTGACCGCCGCGAACAGCAGGTCGCCGACTTCATCGGCAATGGCCGCCGGGTCGTTATCGGCCATGGCTTCGAGGACTTCATCCAACTCTTCGCGCACGTTGTCCACCACCGGCAAGGCCGATGGCCAGTCGAAACCGACCTGGCTGGCGCGTTTCTGCAACTTGGCGGCACGGGACAGGGACGGCAAGGCGTTGGGCACATCGTCGAGCAGTGAAAGCTGCTGCGGTGCGTCGGATTTTTCCGCGCGCTCCTCGGCCTTTATCTGCTCCCAGCGTTCCTTGACGTGTTCTTCGCTGAGTCGCGGGACATCCAGCGGCGCATACAGATCGCCGGTCGGGAACACATGGGGGTGACGCCGAATCAGCTTGCGAGTAATGCTGTCGACCACCCCGGCAAATTCAAAGCGCCCTTCTTCCCGCGCCAGCTGGCTGTAATACACCACCTGAAAGAGCAAATCGCCTAGCTCGCCCTGCAAGTGATCGAAGTCGCCACGCTCGATGGCATCGGCCACCTCGTAGGCTTCTTCGAGTGTGTGCGGGACGATGCTCGCGTAGGTTTGCTTGATGTCCCACGGGCACCCGTATTGCGGGTCCCGCAGGCGATTCATCAAGTGCAGCAGGTCTTCGAGGCTGTACATCGGGCTACTCATGATGGCGTGCGATTACGCCGCGTCTCGATGATGTTCGGCAACTGGGAAATCCGCCCCAGCAACCGCCCCAGCGCATCCAGCCCGGGAATCTCGATGGTCAGTGACATCAACGCGGTGTTGTCCTCTTTATTCGAGCGGGTGTTGACCGCCAACACGTTGATCCGCTCGTTGAGCAACACTTGCGAGACGTCGCGCAGCAACCCCGAACGGTCGTAGGCGCGGATGACGATGTCCACCGGATAGGTGAGCACCGGTACCGGCCCCCAACTGACCTGGATGATGCGCTCCGGCTCACGCCCGGCCAGCTGCAACACCGAAGCGCAGTCCTGACGGTGAATGCTCACGCCACGACCCTGGGTGATGTAGCCGACGATGGCATCGCCCGGCAGCGGCTGGCAGCAACCGGCCATCTGCGTCATCAGGTTGCCCACGCCCTGGATCTGAATATCGCCGCGCTTGCCAGGTTTGTAGCCGGTGGCTTTGCGTGGGATCAGCTCCAGTTGTTCGTTGCCGCGCTCCGGCTCCACCAGTTGCTGGGCCAGGTTGACCAACTGCGCAAGGCGCAGGTCGCCGGCACCGAGGGCGGCGAACATGTCCTCGGCAATCTTCATATTGGCCTTTTCGGCCAGCTTGTCGAAGTCCACCTGGGGCAGCCCCAGGCGCGCCAGTTCGCGTTCGATCAGGGTCTTGCCGGCGGCGACGTTCTGGTCGCGGGCCTGCAGTTTGAACCAATGGACGATCTTGGCCCGCGCCCGCGATGTAGTGATGTAACCCAGGTTCGGGTTCAGCCAGTCGCGGCTGGGGGTGCCGTGTTTGCTGGTGATGATCTCGACCTGTTCACCGGTCTGCAGGCTGTAGTTGAGCGGCACGATGCGCCCGTTGATCTTGGCGCCCCGGCAGTTATGGCCGATCTCGGTGTGCACGCGGTAGGCGAAGTCCAACGGCGTGGCACCCTTGGGCAAGTCGATGGCGTGGCCGTCCGGCGTAAAGATGTAGACCCGGTCCGGTTCGATATCGACCCGCAGTTGTTCGGCCAGGCCGCCGATGTCGCCGAGTTCTTCGTGCCATTCCAACACTTGGCGCAGCCAGGAGATTTTCTCCTCGTACTGATTGGAGCCGGCCTTGACGTCGGTGCCCTTGTAGCGCCAGTGCGCACACACCCCCAGCTCTGCCTCTTCGTGCATGGCATGGGTGCGGATCTGCACTTCCAGGACCTTGCCCTCGGGGCCGATCACCGCTGTGTGCAGCGAGCGGTAGCCGTTTTCCTTGGGGTTGGCGATGTAGTCGTCGAATTCCTTGGGAATGTGCCGCCACAGGGTGTGGACGATACCCAGCGCGGTGTAGCAGTCGCGCATTTCCGGCACCAGCACGCGCACCGCACGCACGTCGTAGATCTGGCTGAAAGCCAGGCCCTTGCGCTGCATTTTGCGCCAGATGGAATAGATGTGTTTGGCGCGGCCACTGATGTCAGCCTCGACCCCGGTGGCCTGCAGCTCGGAACGCAGTTGGTTCATCACATCGGTGATGAAGCGCTCGCGATCCAGCCTGCGCTCGTGCAAGAGCGTGGCGATCTGTTTGTATTGATCGGGCTCCAGGTATCGGAAGGACAGGTCTTCCAACTCCCACTTGATATGGCCGATACCCAGGCGGTGCGCCAGGGGCGCGTAGATATCGAAGACCTCGCGGGCGACGCGGTTGCGTTTCTCGTCGTCGGCGTTCTTGACCGCACGGATCGCACAGGTGCGTTCGGCCAGCTTGATCAGGGCCACGCGCACGTCGTCGACCATCGCCACCAGCATCTTGCGCAGGTTCTCGACCTGGCCCTGGGTACCCAGCACCATCGACTGGCGCGGGCTGAGGCTGGCGCTGATGGCGGCCATGCGCAGCACGCCGTCGATCAGTTTGGCCACCACCGCACCGAAGCGCTGGCTGACCGTCGGCAACGGAATATGCCCTTCGCGCACGCCGCGATAGAGCACGGCGGCGATCAGCGAATCCTGGTCCAGCTTGAGATCGGCAAGGATCTCGGCGATCTCAAGGCCGGTGCGAAAACTTGAAGTGCCTTCGGCCCACAGGTTCTTCGCCGCGTTGTCCTGTTGCTCAGACTCACGGGCGAACTCGCAGGCGGCCTTCAAGGCTTCACGGTCCAGTGCCGGATCGACACTGACCGCATGATCCAGCCATGCCTCGAGATTGATACTGCCGTCAGTGTTGATCGGCTGGTGTGCTCTCACCTGTACCATCTTGCTTACCTTCCCTACGACGCACCTTCGATGCGTCAAAAATCATCGCCAACCTGCTTTATCACTAAAGCTCACCCTGCAGATTCCCTGGCGGATCACGGCCCTGGAGAATGCAGGCCAGTCGGATTAAACGGGCATCCTAGCCCGCTTCAAATAACGCCATGGCCTCGACATGCGCTGTCTGCGGAAACATATCGAGGATCCCGGCACGTTTTAGCCGGTAGCCTTGCTTGACCAACTCAACCGTGTCCCGCGCCAGCGTCGCCGGGTTGCAGGACACATACACCAGACGCTTGGCTCCCAGGGTGGCGAGCTTGCGCACCACCTCCTGAGCACCATCGCGAGGTGGGTCCAAGAGTACCGCAGAAAAGCCCTGCTTGGCCCATTCTGCGTCAGTCAAAGGCTGAGACAAATCGGCCTGAAAAAACCGCGCATTATGCAAATTGTTGCTGACGGCGTTGAGCGCCGCCCGGTCCACCATGGTCTGCACACCTTCTACCGCGACCACTTCACGCACCTGGCGCGCCAATGGCAAGGCGAAGTTGCCCAGACCGCAAAACAGATCCAGCACCCGCTCGTCGGGTTGCGGCGCCAGCCATTCCAGGGCCTGGGCCACCATCGCCTCATTGACCCCGGCGTTGACCTGAACAAAATCCCCTGGCCGATACGCCAGCTCCAGATCCCAGGCTTCCAGGCCAAATCCCAGGGTCAGATCGGGCTCCACCGGTGCCGGTTGCCCCTCACCCTGGAGCCACAATTGAGCGTTATGGAACGCGCAGAATTCTTTCAACACCAGCAGGTCCGCTTCGGACAACGGCGCCATATGCCGCAACAACACAGCGATGGACGACCCGCTGAACAACTCCACATGCCCCAGGGCTTGAGGTTTGCTCAAGCGGCGCAGCATGTTCGGCAGGCGCTGCATGATCGGCTGCAAGGCCTGTACCAGCACCGGGCATTCATCGATGGCAACAATGTCCTGGCTGGCCACCGCGCGAAAACCCACTTCAAGGGTCTTGGCCTTGGCGTCCCAGCGCACGGCCACGCGGGCGCGGCGACGGTAGCCGAATTCCGGGCCACTCAACGGCGCCGCCCATTCCGACGGCTCGATACCGGCCACACGGGACAGTTGCTCGGCGAGCATGCGCTGTTTCAAGGCGAGTTGTTCGTCATGCGCCAGATGCTGCACGCTGCAGCCGCCGCAGCGGCCGAAATGCGCGCAAGGTGCAGGGCGGCGCAGTTCGCTGGCGCTGAACACCCGCTCGGTGCGGGCCTCGACCACTTTGCCGTGGGTGCCCAACACCCGCGCTTCGACCTCTTCACCGGCAAGGGCGCCATTGACGAACCAGGTGCGTCCTTCGAAGAACACGATGCCGCGCCCGTCATTGGCCAGGCGCTCGATGGTCAGGCGTTGTTTCTTGCCCACCGGAATCTGTGGGGCCCGGCTGCCGCCCGTCGGTTGGAAGCGCAGGCCTCTGTCGTGCTTGGCCATCAGTTGGGTTCGTCGAAAATGCCGGTCGACAGGTAACGGTCGCCTCGGTCACAGATGATCGCGACGATCACCGCGTTTTCCACTTCTTTCGACAGCCGCAGCATGCCGGCCACCGCACCGCCGGAGGAAACGCCGCAGAAGATGCCTTCTTCACGGGCCAGGCGGCGGGTGGTGTCTTCGGCTTCGCGCTGGGCCATGTCGATGATGCGATCGACCCGCGAGGCGTTGTAGATCTTCGGCAGATAGGCCTCTGGCCAGCGGCGAATGCCGGGGATAGCCGCGCCTTCCATCGGTTGCAGGCCGACGATCTGGATCGCCGGGTTCTGCTCCTTGAGGTAACGCGAGTTGCCCATGATGGTGCCGGTGGTGCCCATGGAACTGACGAAATGGGTAATGGTGCCCTGGGTCTGGCGCCAGATTTCCGGGCCGGTGCTGGTGTAGTGCGCCTCAGGGTTATCCCCGTTGGCGAACTGGTCGAGCACCAGGCCACGGCCTGCGGCGGCCATACGCTCGGCGAGGTCGCGAGCACCTTCCATGCCGTCTTCCTGGGTCACCAGCACCAACTCGGCGCCATAGGCGGTCATTGCCGCCTTGCGCTCGGCGCTGCCGTTGTCGGGCATGATCAGGATCATTTTGTAGCCCTTGATCGCGGCGGCCATGGCCAGGGCGATCCCGGTGTTGCCCGAGGTGGCTTCGATCAGGGTGTCACCCGGTTTGATCTGCCCGCGCAACTCGGCGCGAGTGATCATCGACAGCGCCGGGCGGTCTTTTACCGAGCCGGCCGGGTTGTTCCCTTCGAGCTTGAGCAACAGGGTATTGCTGGTTTCACCCGCCATGCGTTGCAAGCGGACCAGGGGCGTGTTGCCGACGCAATCGGCGATAGTGGGGTACTGCAAGGTCATGGCGTATTCGCAATCCAGACTGCGGGGCGCACATCATACCGGGAAAGGTCGGCGGGCCATATCACGCAAAGTGCGGTACTTATGGCTTATGGGAATAAGCGAGGGAAATGGGCAGCTGTGAGGGCCCTATCCGGGGCGAGCCCCCCTCCCACATGCGAGCGCATTTCATGCTGCAACGCCCCCCGCCTATTCCCAATGCCCGCCGCCATGATTTTTCTGAAAAACCGCCTCACCCATCGCCGCAATCTGACCGTCGATCAACGCTTCAAAAGGTTTGAGCAGTGGCTCGAAAGAAGTGGGTGCCTCCAGCACCTGCAATGCCTGCGCAATTGCTTCAACCGTCGACAAGGCTCCCGGCCCGGGCGCCTTGCGCAGCCGATAGCGCGACACACCGCCCTCGGCCAGCGACACCCGTGGCAACGCCGCCAACAACGGATTCATGTGCAGCAATTTACGTGCTTTTCGCCAGGTGCCGTCGGGGACCACCAGCAACAGCGGCTGGGCGTCGGGCCCATAAGCGTGCAATGGCTGGGCGTCGTCAGCGGGAAACAACAGCCGTGCCTGATAGCCGGGAGGGTTCAACAAGGTCGGCAGATCATCGAACACCTCGCCCACCACCAGTTGCGCATTGTTCAAACCTAATGCCGCCAGGCGCGCGGTATTGAGCGCATGGTTGACCTCGCTCGGATGCTGCAACAACAACACCCGAGTGCGGCTATCCAGACGGGGAATCAGCGCGCACAAGCAATGGGCGGCGGGCCTGAGGCAACGGGAACATTGGGGTCTGGACATGCTGGTATCAGGCCTGATTGAGCTGAGCTTTAAGTAAGTCGCGGAAAGTCTGGATCAACGGTTCGCGGCTGCGGCCCCGGCGCATAATCATCGAAAACGGTGCCTGATAACCAAAGGTGGCGGGCAACAACACCCGCAGATCGCCTTTGTCGGCCCAGGCCTGGGCGTAGTGTTCCGGCAGGTAACCGATATAGGCACCGGACAGCACCAGGATCAACTGCGCCTCCATACTTTCCACGGTCGCCGCGCTGTGTTTGAAACCATGACGCGCCAGTTCCGCCTGGCTCCAGTAGCCGCGTCCAACCATGCGCTGCTGGGTAATCACCTGTTCCGGAATACGCCGCTCGCCGAACAGCGGATGGCGCGAGCTGCAATACAGCCAGTGCTGCTCGCGGTACAGCGGCATATAGATCAACCCGCTCATGCGATTGGAAAAGGCGCCAATCGCCAGGTCCAGGCGATTGTCCTGCACGCCAAGCTGCAATTCGTAGGGACTCATGACCGACAGATGCAGGTGCACCGCCGGGTGTTCCTGGCTGTAGGCGCCGATCACTTCAGCGAACGGCAGCGCCTTGTCGCTGACTGTGGAGTCCAGCACGCCGAGCTTGAGGGTACCGCGCAATTCCCCTTTGAGCGCGGCGGCGTACTGCTCGAAGCCTTCCAGCTCGGCCAGCAAGCGCAGGGTTTCCTGATGGAACAACTCGCCCTTGCTGGTCAGGCTGAAGCCGCCGCGCCCCCGATGACACAGCACCAGGCCGAGCGCCGATTCCAGCTGGCTCATATAGGTGCTGATAGCCGATGTCGACAGGTTGAGTTCGTGCTGGGCATTGGCGAACCCCTGGTGCCGCACGACGCTGACGAAGATGCGCAGGAGTTTCAGGTCTGGCAAGGCGTTGGCCATGGGCGGCTCCGAGGGTTGAGAGCGGCAGTCTACCTGCCTACTTTAGTTTAGAAAAATCTGAACTAAGTATTTGCCTCAGCCGATTTGTCCGGCGCCGCGCTTTTCGCAGAATCGGCCCCCAACAACCAAAACAACGATGAGGCACTCCCGTGGACAAGATTTTTCACCAACCACTGGGCGGCAACGAAATGCCGCGCTTTGCCGGCATCGCCACCATGATGCGCCTGCCCCACCTGGCAACGGCCAAGGGCCTAGACGCCGCGTTTATCGGCGTGCCCTTGGACATCGGCACCTCACTGCGCGCCGGCACCCGCTTTGGGCCCCGCGAAATCCGCGCCGAATCGGTAATGATCCGCCCTTACAACATGGCCACCGGCGCCGCGCCGTTCGACTCGCTGTCGGTGGCGGACATCGGTGACGTGGCAATCAACACCTTCAACCTGCTGGATGCCGTGCGCATTATCGAAGAGGCGTATCACGAGATCCTCGAACACGACGTGATCCCCTTGACCCTGGGCGGCGACCACACCATCACCCTGCCGATCCTGCGGGCGATCCACAAAAAACACGGCAAGGTCGGACTGGTGCACATCGATGCACACGCCGACGTCAACGACCATATGTTCGGCGAGAAAATCGCCCACGGCACCACGTTCCGCCGCGCGGTGGAAGAAGGCCTGCTCGATTGCGACCGCGTGGTGCAGATCGGTCTGCGCGCCCAGGGCTACACCGCCGAAGACTTCAACTGGAGCCGCAAGCAGGGCTTTCGCGTAGTCCAGGCCGAAGAATGCTGGCACCACTCTCTCGCCCCTCTGATGGCCGAAGTGCGGGAAAAAGTCGGCGGCGGCCCGGTGTACCTGAGCTTCGATATCGACGGCATCGACCCGGCCTGGGCACCTGGCACCGGCACCCCGGAAATCGGCGGGTTGACCACCATTCAGGCGATCGAAATCATCCGCGGTTGCCAGGGCCTGGACTTGGTGGGTTGCGACCTGGTGGAAGTGTCACCGCCCTACGACACCACCGGAAATACCTCCCTGTTGGGCGCGAATCTGCTGTACGAAATGCTCTGCGTGCTGCCTGGCGTGGCGCACCGCTGATGAGCGCGCACGAGGTGCTGCAAGCGGCCGCCGATCTGGTGGCCGCGTTCGCACGCAATGACCGCGCCGCCTACTTCGACGCATTCACCGCCGATGCCAGCTTTGTGTTTTATACCCTGCCCCAGCCGTTGCTGAGTCGCGACGCTTACCAGACGTTGTGGGACAGCTGGCGCAGGGACGAAGGATTCGAGGTGCTGTCCTGCACGTCGAGTAATGCCCACGTCAGCCTGCACGGGGATGTGGCGATTTTTATGCATGACGTGGCCACCGAGTTGCGCATGCATGGGGAGCACTGCTCCAGCCAGGAACGCGAGACCATTGTGTTTATTCGGCAAGGGTCTGGCACACAACAAAAACAAGGCCTGTGGCTGGCCTGTCACGAACATTTGTCCGCTATGCCGGAAGGGCTGCCGCCCCCTTAGCCAATGTGATCGGAGCTGATCATGAATAATAAAAACAACCAAAAAAGTATTCGCACCATAGAAACCAACGGGGTCGAACAGATCCCGGACCACGAGCGCACCGCCAGCCCCAAGGATCTGTTCCGACTGATTTTCGGCGGTGCCAATACCTTTGCCACCGCCGTGTTGGGCTCCTTCCCCGTACTGTTCGGCCTGTCATTCCAGGCCGGTGTGTGGGCGATTGTGCTGGGCGTGCTGGTGGGCGCGCTGATCCTGGCGCCCATGGGCCTGTTCGGGCCGCTCAACGGCACCAACAACGCGGTGTCGTCCGGCGCGCACTTCGGTGTGCATGGGCGCATTGTCGGCTCGTTTCTGTCATTGCTGACGGCGATTGCCTTCTTCTCCCTGTCGGTGTGGAGTTCGGGGGATGCGCTGGTCGGCGGAGCGAAACGTCTGATCGGCCTGCCGGAAAACGACCTGACCCTTGGCCTGGCCTACGGCATGTTTGCCCTGCTGGTGCTGACGGTGTGCATCTATGGCTTTCGTTTCATGCTGTGGGTCAATCGCATTGCCGTGTGGGCGGCCAGCCTACTGTTCCTACTGGGCATCTTTGCCTTCGCACCGACCTTCGACAGCCATTTCGCCGGCAGCTTGGCCTTAGGCCAGAGCGGCTTCTGGGCGGCCTTTATCGGCGCGGCACTGGTGGCCATGAGCAACCCGATTTCCTTCGGTGCGTTCCTGGGGGACTGGTCGCGCTACATCCCGCGCGAGACGCCGAAACTGCGCATCATGCTGGCGGTGATCGCCGCGCAGATCGCCACGCTGATTCCGTTTCTGTTCGGCCTGGCCACCGCGACCATCGTGGCGGTCAAGGCGCCGGATTACATCGCGGCCAACAACTATGTCGGCGGCCTGCTGGCGGTGGCGCCGACGTGGTTCTTCCTGCCGGTGTGCCTGATCGCGGTGATCGGCGGCATGTCCACCGGCACCACCTCGCTGTATGGCACCGGCTTGGACATGTCCAGCGTATTCCCCCGCGTGCTCTCTCGGGTCAGGGCGACATTGCTGATCGGCGTGATGTCGATTGCCTTCATCTTTATCGGACGTTTCGCCGCCAACCTAGTGCAGAGCGTGTCGACTTTCGCCGTGCTGATCATCACCTGCACCACGCCATGGATGGTGATGATGATCATCGGCCTGATCGTGCGCCGCGGCTTCTATTGCCCGGATGACCTGCAAGTGTTCACCCGCGGCGAGACCGGCGGGCGTTACTGGTTCAGCCACGGCTGGAACTGGCGCGGTTTGGGGGCATGGATTCCCAGCGCGCTGGTGGGGTTGTGCTTCGTCAACCTGCCGGGGCAGTTCGTCGGGCCGCTGGGCAACCTGGCCGACGGCATCGACATCAGCCTGCCGGTGACCCTGGGGCTGGCTTCGGTGGTGTACCTGACGCTGTTGCGGGTGTTCCCGGAGCCGGCGTCGGTGTATGGACCGACCGAGTCGGCCAGGGCTTTGGCCACTACCCGCGTGCAAACCGCCTAAAACAATAATCGGAGACTCGCCGTCATGGCTTTGGATTTATTCGTCGTACTCATCTACGCCGCCGGTATGCTCGTGCTCGGCTATTACGGCATGCGCCGCGCCAAGACCCACGAAGATTACCTGGTGGCCGGCCGCAACCTGGGCCCGTCGCTGTACATGGGCACCATGGCCGCCACGGTACTGGGTGGCGCGTCTACCGTCGGCACGGTGCGCCTGGGCTATGTGCACGGCATCTCGGGCTTTTGGCTGTGCGCGGCGCTGGGCATGGGGATCATTGCGCTGAATCTGTTTCTGGCCAAGCCGCTGCTCAAGCTCAAGATCTTCACCGTCACTCAGGTGTTGGAAAAACGCTACAACCCCATGGCGCGCCAGGCCAGCGCGGTGATCATGCTGGCGTATGCGTTGATGATCGGCGTCACCTCGATCCTGGCCATCGGCACCGTGCTGCAAGTGCTGTTCGGCCTGCCGTTCTGGGTGTCGGTGCTACTGGGCGGCGGCGTGGTGGTGGTGTATTCGACCATCGGCGGCATGTGGTCGCTGACCCTTACCGACATCGTGCAGTTCGTGATCAAGACCGTCGGCCTGATGTTTATCCTGCTGCCGATCTGCCTGTATCGCGTCGGTGGCTGGGACGAATTGGTGGCCAAGCTGCCGGCGTCGAGTTTCAGCTTCACCGCGATCGGCTGGGACACCATCATCACCTACTTCATGATCTACTTCTTCGGCATTTTGATCGGCCAGGACATCTGGCAGCGGGTGTTCACCGCCCGTGATGAAAAAGTCGCGCAGTACGCCGGAACCTTCGCCGGTTTCTACTGCGTGCTCTACGGGCTGGCCTGTGCATTGATCGGCATGGCGGCCCATGTGCTGATCCCGGACTTGGACAACGTCAACAACGCCTTCGCCGCTATCGTGAAACTGTCGCTGCCAGACGGCATTCGCGGCCTGGTGATCGCCGCAGCGCTGGCAGCGATGATGTCCACCGCCAGCGCCGGTTTGCTGGCCGCCTCTACCGTGCTGACCGAAGACCTGCTGCCGCGCCTGCGCGGCGGCAAGCAGTCGAGCCTGAGCCTCAACCGCTTGTTCACCCTGCTGACCGGCGCGACAGTGCTGGGCATTGCGTTGGTGGTCAACGACGTAATCAGCGCTCTGACCCTGGCCTACAACCTGTTGGTGGGCGGTATGTTGATCCCGCTGATCGGCGCGATCTTCTGGAAACGCGCCAGCACACCTGGCGCGATCGCCTCCATGGCCCTGGGCTTTGTGACGGCGCTGGTCTTTATGTTCAAGGATGGCCTGGATGCGAACACACCGATCTACTACAGCCTGGCGGTGGGGCTGGTGAGCTTTGTCGCGGTGAGCCTGCTGTCGCGCAAGCCACAAGGCGTGACAGCTCGGGCGGTGTGAGACAAAGCGGTTTCTTCAGCGGGTGCAACGTCGGAGGTCGCACCCGCTTTTTTTATTGGGCGTTCATGGCCAAAACCATAGGCGCTTTGGCTTGGATGATTTCCTGCACCAGAGAAGCCCACAGCAACCCCTGCGTGGTGCCCGCGGCATAGGTTCCGCCGGCGACCATGCGGTTGTGGGCGCAGCGGTACACGATGGATAGTTCTTCGAGATCATCACCCTCCAAGACCGACACAACGCAGTGCCGCCTACTCAGTGCGGCAGTTTGAGCCGGACTCAACTGCTGGGGCAGAAACCGGACCCCAGAGGCACCCAAGAGCGCCTCAAGCTCATCCCACAACGCAGTGGTCGCCTGCCCGTGTGCGAGTCGTGCCAACGAAGGGTTGTCCGCCAGCAGCTTTTCGAACAGCTCTAGCCCTGCGCGGTGACACTCAACGGGCAAGCGGTGGTCGGGCTCTGGTTCTGCTGTCGGCTGCGTTGTTGACATGGGCCACATATTGACGTGCTTAAGGCGGGCATCATCGCTGTGTCGTTCGGTTCCGTACACCGTGACCTGATAGTTGGCCAAGCGGAACATCACGGCTTGAAACAGGCTATTGATCCCCCTGCCGACGATCGACACACATGGCGCGGCGGCATCAGTTTGCACGGTCGGGATAGTGAAAGATTTGGCAAGGGACCGCTTGAGCAGGCCGCGCACGGCCATCAGGCTCTGCTGAACGCAGACGGCGTGGTCAAGGTCGCCATGGCAGGCATCGCTGGAGGTGGCTTGAATGGTGAAGGTCACCGGCCTGCGCCAGGTATCGAGACTGCATCCAAGCAGTTGAGCGCGCGAGCGAAACTCACCCAATGTGACGGACCCGCAGCCCAGCACCAATTGAAGGTGTTCAGCCACTGCCAGGGCCTGGACCGCATCGTCGCTGAACACGTCTGGCTCGACGACGCAAACCAGACGGGCGTGTGGGTGCAGACACTCAATCAACGCCCCATCGATGCGGGGCGTGGTTTCGTCATTCCGGGTCGGGCATAGGGCGACAGCATGGGCCCCCGTCAGCGCTTCGAACCGGTCCACCGCAAATGTCACTCTGCTGTCGGCGGTCTCTTGGGACTGATGCTCACCCAGCACCTTGATTCGCACATGGGGGTCACGCTCAAGCAACAATCTGACAAGCGCCTTGCCCACATTCCCGTAGCCAACTACGCCGACTTCAGAAGGCAAGGCCCCCTCGCCAAGCGTCAGCCAATGCGCCATATACGCCGCCACATGCGGCGCGTTGATGCCCGGGGTATTGATTACTCGAATATCGTTCGCTTCGCACAAGTCCAGTCGTACTTTATCCAGGCTCGTGCCTCTACGAATCAGACACAGGTCGCCAAATGGGTGGGCTGTGCGCCAGCGCTCAATGATTTCGGCGTCGATGACTTGGTCCGCGACAATCAACGCGGACGGCCGCAACAGTGCGATCTGCAACAGCAGTGTCTGCTTGGCCAGGGTGGGGGGAAGAAACACGACGTTGCCGGGGGCGTCGGCCCTCCAGCGTCTAGAGACAGGGGCGATGTGTAAAACCGTGTCGAGGGTGGCGATCAGTGAAGCGGCGACGGGCGGGACACATGAGAGCGTCATGGGCTTATCTCCAGCAGATTCATGTAGGTGCTGGAGATTTTTTCTACGCTGATTTTTCGGATTAACTAAGCCAGGCGAATCTGACAAACAAGTAGTCCGATTCCGATACTCAAAGACGAACGTGTGACACAGGGCAGGCTAAGACACCTGTGGTGGCAGACTTGCCCTAACAAGCCTGCTGCTACAGTTGCGAAGTGCTCAATGTTCCCTTAATCGCGGCTCACCGGCGACGTGGGCGACGCTGCTCATCATCCGTGCGAATCGGCACCGGCTGCAGCGGTGGCTCGATCAAGCCCAGGGCGACGCCGAGGTCATGGAGCCAGTTTTGAATTTTCTCTTTCATGGTGGTGCCCCCTTTGAGGGTAGTGCGGATCGGCGGAAGCTGAATTGCCCTACATAAAATATCGCCGCTTCCTACTGATAATAGCCCTAAGTACTACGTATTGCTTGCGGCAAACCACAACGAACTATTACCGAATAGGTCTGAATCCTGACGGATCGCTCAAGCGATGGCGCGGGTGTCTGGCAGCAACTCGGCCTTGCCTGTTTGCTGCAGGTCGATCCATGCGTTGAGGTTAGCGCCGAGCATACCTTTTCGCCACATCAACCAGGTGGTCGCAGTGGCAAATTGCCCTATCAGCGGATGAACGGACACACTGTCCCTGCCCGGCAGGCTGGCAAGCATGGATTCGGACATCAACGCCACTCCCGAACCGGCAATCACACAGGCGAGCATGCCCTGATACGACTCGATCTCAATAGCGCGCCCCATGGCCACACGATCCTGGGCAAACCAGCTTTCCAGACGCGCGCGATAAGCGCAGCTGCGGCGAAAGGTGAACACTGCGCGACCAGCCACGTCCTGAGGCCCGCGCACTGGCGCATGGTCCGCTTCACAGATCAGCACCAAGCGCTCTTCGCACAACGGGATGCCATCCAAAGAGGCGATGGTCAGCGGGCCGTCCACCAAGGCCGCGTCGAGGCGCCCGGTGATCAGGCCTTCAAGCAATTCGCCACTGGGCGCCGACTGCACCTGCAAGTTCACCTGCGGATAAGCCTTGTGATAACGCGCTAACAAGGTCGGCAGGTGAATCGCCGCGGTGCTGTACATGCTGCCCAGCACAAAATCCCCTGCCGGCTGGCCGCCTTGCACCGCGCCGTGGGCTTCGTCATGCAAGGCCAGCAGGCGCGTGCTGTAGTCCAGCAGCACCTTGCCTGCCGGGGACAACTGCAAGCGTTGACGTTCGCGCACGAACAATTCAACGCCGAGCTGTTCCTCCATCTGCTTGAGGCGTGTCGACAGGTTCGACGGCACGCGGTGCAGGCGCTCGGCCGCGCGAGTGATGGAGCCCTCTTCGGCCACCGCCTGGAAGATGCGCAATTGACTGAACTCCATGCCTTTCTCCAAAACTGAACAAGTTGCTCACTATTATTCATTTTTGCAGAAAGTCAATGCACCTTAGGCTGACCGTCATACGTTTCTTGCAGGAACCCCTGACCATGTCGCCGTTAATCCGCTTACTCGCCAGCTTCATCGCCTTGATGATGGCTATGGGCATTGGCCGTTTCGCGCTCACTCCGCAACTGCCCCACCTATTGAATGAAGGCCAGATCGACCTGACTGACGCGGGCCTGATCGCGGCCGCCAACTACCTGGGCTATTTCGTCGGCGCAGTGGATTCGATGTTCGCCCGCAGCCATCAGCATATTCGCGGCCGTCTGTACGGCGGCTTATGGCTGTGTGTGCTGCTGACCGTGGCCTCGTCTTGGGCCCATGGCTTTTGGGCGCATTTGTTACTCCGGTTCGGCACGGGAGTGGCGAGCGCGTGGGCGTTGGTGATGATCACCAGCCTGAGCCAGCCCCTGGCGCTTGCCGCCGGCCGCCCGCGCTTGGGGGCACTGGTATTTGCCGGACCGGGGCTGGGGATTTTGCTGACGGGGGTGCTGGCACTGGTCGCCAACCAAGTGGGGCAAAGTAGCGCAATACTGTGGCGGGTGTATGGCGGCGTGGCGTTGGTGATGCTGCTGGCGATTCTGCCGTTCCTGCCGCCGGTCAAGGCAACCGCCGCGCCAGGGGCCGACGTCAGCGCTGGCCGCAATGGCAGCATCACGCATCTGTGCTGGGTTTACGTGCTGTACGGCGTGGGCTACATCATCCCGGCGACCTTTCTGTCGCAAATGGCCAGTGCACAATTGAAGGGCGCCTGGCAGGCCGATCTGTTCTGGCCCTGCTTTGGCCTGGCATCGGCCCTTGGCGTGGTGGCCGCGAGCCTGCGCCGCAAGGATGCGCACACTACCCGCCGTTGGCTGATGACGACCTTATGGCTGCAAGCGGCCGGGGTGTTCGCCTGCCTGCTGGGCAATGGCTGGGGCCTGGCCTTGGGCGTGCTGCTATGCGGCGGGCCGTTCCTGGCCTGCATGCAACTGGTGATGGCGCGTCTGCGAGAGATCGCGCCCCACGGCTACCAGCGCAACACCGGGCTGCTCACTGCCAGTTTCGCCATCGGGCAATTGAGCGGCCCGTTGCTGGCCTCGATCAGCAGCCATCTGAGCGGCGGTTTGCAGCCGGCGTTGGTAATCGCCGGTGCAGGTCTGTTAGTGGCGGGCGGGATCGTCCTCAGCTCGCAACCAGCGGCGCCGGCACGCGACCCTGCTCGCGTCGCGCCAGCACCAGAAAGAACAGGCCGCCCAGCAAACACCCAGTGAACCAAGCGAAGTTGGCCAGGCCCTGCAATGCCGGGGTGAAGGTGATCGCAACGCCCACCAGCGTCGCGGGCACCAGCGCCTTGACCGCTGTCCAGTTCACACCACCGTCGAAGTAATAGCGCCCGCTCGGGCTGTCATCGAACAGCGCATCCACATTGATCCGTTGTTTTTTGATCAGGTAGAAGTCCACCAGCAGGATGCCGAACAGCGGCCCGATGAACGCCGCGAGAATATCCAGGGTGTAGTGGATCATCAGCGGGTTATTGAACAGGTTCCACGGGGTGATGAAGATCGAGGCCACCGCCGCGATCATGCCCCCGGCGCGCCAGCTGATTTTGCTCGGCGCGACGTTGGCGAAGTCGAACGCCGGGGATACAAAGTTGGCGACGATATTGATGCCGATGGTCGCGGTTACAAATGCAAAGGCACCGAGCAGAACAGCCATGCTGTTATCGATCCGCGAGACGGTGGCTATGGGGTCATGCAGCATCTCGCCAAACACCGGCAAGGTGCCTGAAACAATCACCACGGTGACCAGGGAAAACGCCAGAAAATTCACCGGTAGGCCCCAGAAATTACCGCGTCGCACGTCTTGCATGCTGCGGCAGTAGCGGCTGAAATCGCCGAAATTCAGGGTGGGCCCAGAAAAGTACGACACCACCAACGCCGTGGCGACGATCACCTGGCCAAACGCTTGCCAACCCGACAGGGATTTTTCCGCCAGGGTGAAACTGATATTCGCCCAACCCGCCTTCCACACAATCCAGCCGGCCAGGATAAACATCACGGCGTACACCACCGGGCCCGCCCAATCGATAAAACGGCGGATGGATTCCATCCCGGCCCAGAACACGGCGGCTTGCAGCACCCATAGGCTGAGAAAACCAAACCAGCCCAGGTAGGAGAGGCCCGCGAAATG
This sequence comes from Pseudomonas sp. ARP3, assembly GCF_001029595.1. NCBI lineage: Bacteria > Pseudomonadati > Pseudomonadota > Gammaproteobacteria > Pseudomonadales > Pseudomonadaceae > Pseudomonas > Pseudomonas sp. ARP3. The sequence goes on along the minus strand of NZ_LEKF01000001.1, from coordinate 169,431 downwards.
CGGCTCGGCATAGACCGCCATTTGTGGGAAGAATCGCAGTACCACGATGATCAAGGCACTCGACGCTAAGTAGGTCTGAATGCCATACCACGCCACGGCGATCAGGCCGCGAATCACCGCGGGAATATTCGCACCGAACACCCCGAACGCCAGACGGCAAATCACCGGGTAAGGCACTGCCGCTTGCTGGCTGGGCTTGGCCACCAGATTGGCGATCAATTGCACGATGCAGATGCCGGCGAGCAAGGCGATCAACACCTGCCAACTGGCCAGCCCCAGCGCGAACAGGCTGGCGGCGAACACGTAGCCACCGACGCTGTGCACGTCGCTCATCCAGAAGGCGAAGATGTTGTACCAGGTCCACTTTTGCGGGAGTGGACCAAGGTCCTGGTTGTACAGGCGTGGGCTGTAGCCGTTGGGCAATTGTTCGGTCATCGCTGGCTCCTCGTCATACCGGCCTGCGCTGCCGTAGCGGGTGCATACGGGAGGCGGCATGGTTTGTATACGAGATCGTCAGCAGAATACGTGCCAATGGCACACAATCCCTGTGTTACGGCAGTCCAAGGGGATCAGCGAACCTTAATCAGCGGCACTTCGCTCAGCAACGGTGCAGATTTATCCTGTACACAATCATCAGTGCACCCGATGTGCACACACGTAACCCACCGTGCAGCAGGCCGCCGTGAGGAAGGTGCCCCAAGCCATGTCCATCACTGCCAGTTGAGCGGACCAACCCTGCAACGTGGCCCAGTTGCTTAGATCATAAGTGCCGTACGCCACCAGCCCCAACAATGCGCCCAAGCGCGCCGCGCGCTGCCAACTGACGCTGGGCAGCACCACGAATACCACGCAGCCGAGCACATACAAGAGATAGAAGAGCACCGCGGGCAACAGCCGAGGTTGATCGAGCATCAGAGGGCCCAGCAGGGATTTGTAGGTGGGGCCCATAAGGACGCCGAGCCAGAGGCCGTCCAGAATCAAAAAGGCGAGCAACGTGCCCAGGTAGGCAAACAGGATTTTCTTGGTCATGGAAACAGCCTCTGTAGGCGCCGATCAGCGCCTACAGAAGAGCAAAACGCCCTCAGCTTAGTTCAATGCGATCGGCATGAATCACGATCTGGCCCTGTTTGTAGAGCGCGCCGATGGCTTTCTTGAAGTTGCCTTTGCTCACGCCGAACAAGTTGCTGATCACCGCCGGATCGCTTTTATCGCTGACCGGCAAGGTGCCGTTGTTTTCGCGCAACTTGGCGAGGATCTTCGAGTTCAGGCTGGAGGCCGCTTCCTGACCGACCGGTTGCAGGCTCAAGCTGATGTTGCCGTCGGCGCGGATCTCCTTGATAAAGCCTTTCTCTTCCTTGCCGGGACGCAGGAATTTGAACACTTCGTTCTTGTGGATCAAGCCCCAGTGTTTGTTGTTGATGATCGCCTTGAAACCCATATCGGTGGCTTCGGCCACCAGCAGATCGACTTCCTGGCCCACCTGATAGTTGGCGGGTGTCTTGTCCAGGTAACGGTCGAGGCGCGCAGTGGCGGTGATGCGCTTCGTGTGCTTGTCGAGATAGACATGCACCACGCAATACTCACCCGCGCTCAACTGACGCTTTTCTTCCGAGTAAGGCAGCAACAGATCTTTGGGCAGCCCCCAATCGAGGAATACACCAATGCTGTTGACTTCCACTACTTTCAAACTGGCGAACTCGCCCACTTGAACTTTGGGCTTTTCAGTTGTAGCGATAAGTTTGTCATCGCTGTCCAGATAAATAAAAACGTTAAGCCAGTCTTCATCTTCACTGGGAATATCTTTGGGGATATACCGATTAGGCAAGAGGATTTCACCGTCTTGCGCACCATCGAGGTACAAACCAAAGTTAGTGTGTTTAACCACTTGCAAGCTGTTGTAGCGCCCGACTAAAGCCATTTCCAAACCCCTCGTTACGTGGGCGGCATTCTACCCGAGTTGTGCCCGCCACGCGCGCACGCCTGAAAAATCCAGGGGTTGCGTGGCTTTCTGCTGGCCCTGCCCCGCTCGTCAGATCATCCTGATGAATTTCGCCCGGCGCGCCAGGCCAGTCGTTCCAGGGCTATCCAGTTAAAACAGTAAGTTAGCGGGTTATTCATAGGCCCAACTTTGCCCATTTTCAACCGGGCGCTTTATTCTCAGGGGATATTTACCAAGCAATTGTCAAGTATTTCATGTACGATGCCTGGCCAAGTTAATTCTCTACAGGTTAGTGGCCGCCATGCGTGTAAAAGCATCCAACAGCAAAGCAAAGCCAGCTCCCGCCGTTGAAACCAGCGAATCGATCAACAGCCAGATTGCTGCGTTCCTTAAATCCGGTGGCGAAATCCAGCAAATTGCCAAGGGCGTAAGCGGCCAGACTTTCGGCCCGTCCAAGCAGATCAGCCTGGGCAAGAAGTAACACTCTCGCAACACACCTGGTCCCTAAGCGCCTTGCCTTCAAGGCGCTAGGACTAGCGTCAGTACCACCCTCCCATTGCATTCAATAGCACGCTAATCGACGAACGGGCCTCACCGACTGCTATTCGCCGGTATCCTTGCACGCGTCTAGCGCGGGCATCTGCCCGATTTTTCCGTCACTGCTCCTCGCTTTTCATGGAGTGAAGCATGTTTAAACCCTGCATATTCCTGATCACTGCCCTGGTCGCCAGCCCTCTGGCCGAAGCGCAAATCTTCCAACGCGAATTGGGCGACTTCGACCTGAAACTGGGTACAACCCCCAGCCGCAGCATGGCCCAGGGCCTGGTCAAGCCGACGTCGCCGGGCAGTGGCTCGTTCCACGGCGGCCTGGATCTGAGCCACGACAGCGGCCTGTACTTCGGCCAGTTCTCGCCGAACATGGGGCTATCCTCCTCCAGCAACCTCGAAATCGATTCGTATATGGGCTTCAAACACCCTTTCGATCAGACCCTGGGCTACGAAGTCGGCTTGATCCACTACAGCTACCCCACCCTCAGCCCGCTCAACAGCCAGGAGTTCTACGGAGGTCTGAACCTGCTCGGCAATCGTTTCGGCGCCTCCTTCAGCAACGACCCGGACCGCCAGGACAGCACCCTCTTTGCCGACCTTAGCGGCACACAGCCGTTCGGGATCGGGGTAAGCATGAAGTACACCACCCATCAGTTAGGCTCGCCAGTGTCGGTGGATGGCGGCTCCATCAGCAGTTTCAGCGACTGGTCGGTGCAGTTTTCCCGCGCCTGGAAGGGCATCGACCTGGACCTGATCTACAGCGATTCCAGCCTCAGCGGCGGCAATTGCTCCGCCTACTCCGGGCACAACGCGCAATGCGATGGCCTGCTGACTCTCAAGGCCGTGCGCTCGTTTTATTGATGGGCTGAACTGTCGGACCCGGCCAGGGTTCACATGCACAAGTCCCCTCTGTGCAAGGATCCGCTCATGCTGCGTCGGCTCAAACTATTGGTGGTAGTACTGACCCTGAGCCTGGTGCTCGCCGGCTGCAATCGCGTGGGCCTGGCCTATCGCAATCTGGACGTGATCATCCCCTGGACCCTCAATGACTACCTGGACATGAACGCCGGGCAGAAGAGCTGGTTCAACGACACACTCAAAGAACACCTGGCCTGGCATTGCACCACGCAACTGCCGGGCTACCTGGACTGGCTGGACCGCCTGCAACAGATGGTGGACGCCAATCAAGTCACGGACGCCGCGCTGCAAACCCGCACCGTCGAGGCCAAACAAGCGATTGCCGAGGTTGCACGAGAAATCACCCCGTCGGCCATCGAGCTGCTGCAAGGGCTGGACGATGAGCAGGTCGAGGAAATGAACGCCGCGCTGGCCAAAGACCTGCGCAAGCGTCAGGACGAATACCTCAAGCCCCCACTGCAACAGCAGATCAAGGAGCGCGCCGAACGCATGCGCAAGCGCCTGGACAGCTGGATGGGCCCGCTCAGCCCCAGCCAGCAAGCCCGCGTCCTGGCCTGGTCGGTCGCGCTGGGTGAGCAGAATGAGCAGTGGATCGGCAACCGCGCCCATTGGCAGGCGCAGTTTATCGACGCGGTCCAGCAACGCCGCAGTGCCGATTTCCCACAAAAGATGCAGCAACTGCTGGTGGACCGTGAAAGCCTATGGACCCCGCAATACCGTGCCGCCTACGCCCAGACTGAAGCGCAAGCGCGAAGCCTGATCGTCGACTTGATGGCCGACAGCACGCCGCAACAGCGGTTAAAACTCACCCAGAAAATCGACGGCGTGCGCAGCGACTTCAAGGCACTCAAGTGCCTCAAGGCCGCTGCCCGTTGAAATGCGGGCTGCCTTAGCAACTCGACAACGATCCTAGATCGCGCCGCCCGCAATCGCCGCTTCGGAAGCCACGCGATCAAAGGTTTCAGGGTCCAATGCGTCTTCCTGCTCGTCCATGACCTGACGCGGATGAGCGTTGCCAGGAATGGAGCTGTCAATCAGGGACAGCAGGCTCGCTCCCCGTGGGGTCAAAATGAAATTCTCGCCGTTACCGCCTTGTTCTTCCGGGCGCGATTCGATAAAGCCGCGCTTGAACAGCAACGCTTCATAGTCGGCGGCGGTCTTTTTCAGCGCATCCAGGTTGCCGATGGACTCACCGGCCGTGGCCTTGTCGGCGGCTTCCTGCTCCGCATATTTGCGCGGGGCGAAGCTGCCCTCGCCGTTTTGCACTTCGTGCAGCAAACGTTCGATCAAATCCCAGTTGTAAGTCGTCATCCTGATTCCTCCTGCGGGCGTGAGCAAAAGTGGCCCGTCAGCAGGTGTGACCTGTCACGTCGGCAGCCGTTCAGCCGAATGGACGGGCGTCATTTCTCTGAACTTTCCAGACGTTCGCCCCCTCAACTGCGTACAAACGCCAAGGAGGTCGCCCCATGAAAACCCTGATGAATCTGACCGTCGCCGCCGCTCTGCTCACCGCCCTGCCGACCTGGGCCTGTACGCCGGAAGAAGCCACCGCCAAGCGCGAGGAGCTGGCTAAGCAAGTGACCCGGCTCACCGAACAGAACCCAGCCAAGGCCAAGGAGATGAACGACGAACTGCAGAAAATGGACCTGGACACCGAGAGCGCGGAGTTCCCCGACAAATGTCAGTTGATCGACGCGCGCCTCAAAGAACTGAAAGAGGCCGCCGCCAAGGCCGAAAACTGAGCCCATAAAAAAACCGGACATCGTCCGGTTTTTTTATATCGCCCCAGGCTTATTCAGCAGCTGGCGCTTCGGGTTTGCGGCGCTTGAGCGGGGCCATGCCGTCCTTGCTCACCAACGACAGGTTGTCGGTCTTCGGGCGGTTGGCGATCTTGCGCTTGGTCGGCGACTTGGCGCCGGTTTTCTTCTTGTCGCCCTTGGCGTCGGTCTTTTTCTTCTTCACGCCGACGGCCTTGCCCGACGCCTTGACCTTCTTCGGCCCGGTGTAGGTGCCTTTGACTTCCTTGATGGTGCGGCGCTCGAACGACTGCTTGAGGTAGCGTTCGATACTCGACATCAGGTTCCAGTCGCCGTGGCAGATCAGCGAGATGGCCAGGCCATCGTTGCCGGCCCGCCCGGTGCGGCCGATACGGTGCACGTATTCGTCGCCGCTGCGCGGCATGTCGAAGTTGATCACAAGGTCGAGGCCATCCACGTCCAGGCCACGGGCGGCCACGTCGGTGGCCACCAGGATCTTCACACCGCCGGCCTTGAGGCGGTCGATGGCGAGCTTGCGATCTTTCTGGTCTTTCTCGCCGTGCAGCACGAACGCCTTGTATTCCTGGGCGACCAGGCGGCCGTAGATGCGGTCGGCGGCGGCGCGGGTGTTGGTGAACACAATGGCTTTCTGATAGGTCTCGTTGGCCAGCAGCCAGTTGAGGATCTGCTCTTTGTGCACATTATGGTCGGCGGTGACGATCTGCTGACGCGTGGTGGCGTTGAGGTCGCTGACGTTGTTGACCTGCAGGTGTTCCGGGTTGTTCAGCACCTTGGCGACCATGTCGCGCAGGGTCGAACCGCCGGTGGTGGCGGAGAACAACATGGTCTGTTGACGGTTGACGCACTCGCCCACCAGGCGCTGCACGTCGTCGGCAAAGCCCATGTCGAGCATGCGGTCGGCTTCGTCGAGTACCAGCACTTCGACTTCCTTGAGGTCCAGGTTGCCGGCGTTGAGTTGTTCGATCATGCGCCCTGGCGTGCCGATCAGAATGTCCGGCACCTTACGCAGCATGGCGGCCTGCACCTTGAAGTCTTCACCGCCGGTGATGATGCCGGACTTGATGAAGGTGAACTGCGAGAAGCGTTCGACTTCCTTCAGGGTCTGCTGGGCCAGCTCGCGGGTCGGCAGCAGGATCAGGGTCTTGATGCTGACGCGGACCTTGGCCGGGCCAATCAAACGATTCAGGACCGGCAGGACGAAAGCGGCGGTCTTGCCGCTACCGGTTTGCGCTGTCACCCGCAGGTCACGCCCTTCGAGCGCGAGCGGGATGGCCGCGGCTTGCACAGGCGTAGGCTCGACAAATTTAAGCTCGGCCACGGCTTTGAGCAGGCGTTCGTGCAGGGCGAATTGGGAAAACACGGGTGCTACCTCGAAGAAATGCAAAATATCAGCTGCATAGGGTAACGGTTTCGGGCGTCCAAACCGAGTTTCTTTACGCGAACGGGCCCAATCAGGCGTTTTTTTGTGCTTGATTGTGTCGGCGACGTCAACTTTGTCGCACTCAGGTGCTCTAATCGCCCCCGACTTGTCTTACCGAGGAATCGCTTTATTCATGGATATCAAACAGCTCTGGCGCAACGTCCAAGACCTTTGGGACGCACTCGACCAACATCCCATGCTGCATGCGGGCCTGGGCTTGCTGGTATTGCTGGTGGTGGCCCTGGTACTGGGTCGGGTGGCGCGCTACCTGATCCTGCACGCGGTCAAACTGCTCGGGCGCCAACCGGCCCTGCACTGGCTCAACGACCTGCGGCACAACAAGGTTTTCCATCGTCTGGCGCAGATGACACCGTCTCTGGTGATTCAGTTCGGCCTGTATCTGGTGCCCGACCTGAGCAAGACTGCCACGTTGTTCATCGGCAACGTGGCCCTGGCGTTCACCATCCTGTTCCTGGTGCTGGCCATAAGCGCCCTGCTCAACGCCCTACTGGACATCTACGCCCGCACCGAACACGCACGCACCCGTTCGATCAAGGGCTATGTGCAATTGGCCAAGATGGTGCTGTTCGTGTTCGGCGCGATCATCATCGTTGCCACCCTGATCGACCGGTCGCCGCTGTTGCTGTTGTCCGGCCTGGGTGCAATGTCGGCGGTGATTCTGTTGGTCTACAAGGACACGCTGCTGTCGTTCGTCGCCAGCGTGCAGTTGACCAGCAACGACATGCTACGGGTCGGCGACTGGATTGAAATGCCCCAGGTCGGCGCCGACGGCGATGTGGTGGACATCACCTTGCACACGGTGAAAGTGCAGAACTTCGATAAAACCATCGTCTCCATCCCCACCTGGCGCTTGATGTCCGAATCGTTCAAAAACTGGCGCGGCATGCAGGCCTCGGGCGGGCGGCGCATCAAGCGCAGCTTGTTCATCGATGCCAGCGGCGTGCGCTTCCTGCGTGACGACGAAGAAGTGCGCATGACCCAGGTGCACCTGCTCACCGATTACATCAGCCGCAAGCAAGCCGAACTCAGGGCCTGGAACCAAGCTCAGGGTCACAGCGCGCAGTTGTCGGCCAACCGCCGGCGCATGACCAACCTCGGCACCTTCCGCGCCTACGCGCTGGCCTACCTGAAAAGCCACCCGGACATCCAGCCGAACATGACCTGCATGGTCCGCCAGATGCAGACCACCGCCCAAGGCGTGCCGCTGGAGATCTACTGCTTCACCCGCACCACGGCGTGGGCCGATTACGAACGAGTCCAGGGCGATATCTTCGATTACCTGCTGGCGGTGTTGCCGGAGTTCGGCCTGAGCCTGTACCAGCAACCCAGTGGCAACGATCTGCGGGCGGGGATGCTGCCGGCGGTGGCGGGCGCCAGTCATTTAGCAGCCCCGGATTACCCGGCGGTTTAAGCCAGCGAGCGGTTGGGCGCCTTGACGCCCAACCGACTGATCCACACCGCCCCCACAATCACCAGCCCGCCCAAGGCCAACCGGCCCAGCGGCTCGTGCTGGTTCCAGATCAACAGGTTGAGCAACAACCCAACCGGTACGTGCAAGTTATTCATCACCGCCAGGGTGCCGCCGTTGACCAGGCATGCGCCCTTGTTCCACCAGTACAGGCCCAATGCCGTGCTGACCAGGCCGAGGAACACCAGCACACCCCATTGCAGCGGCGCTTGCGGCAGAAAATCAGCTTTGCCGAACAACAGGAACGCCGGCAACACCACCAGCAATGCGCCGAGGTAGAAATAGCCGAAGCGTCGGTAGTGCGGCAGGTCGCTCGGGTAGCGCGCCACCAGGTGCTTGTACATGACCTGCCCGGCGGCATAGGTGAAGTTGGCCAATTGCAGCAGCAAAAAGCCCATCAGGAAGTGCGGGGTGACCTGGTCGAAGCGAATCACTGCCGCACCCGCCACTGCCACCAGGGCAGCCAGCAATGCCCAGGGATTAAAGCGGCGGTTGAGAGCATCTTCGATCAGGGTCACATGCAGTGGCGTGAGGATGGTGAACAGCAGCACCTCCGGCACGGTAAGCACGCGAAAGCTCAGGTACAGGCACACGTAGGTCACGCCGAACTGCAGCGCGCCGATCACCAGCATGCCGCGCATGAACGCCGGCTCCACCGAACGCCAGCGCGTCAGCGGGATAAACACCAGCCCGGCCAGCACCACGCGCACCAGCACCGCGAAGTAGCTGTCGACGTGACCGGCGAGGTATTCGCCGATCAAGCTGAAGGAAAATGCCTGAATCAGGGTGACAACCAGTAGATAGCCCATGCGCGCCTCGTTTCGAATGGGCGGGACATTAAAGCTTTTCGCCGCGGGACGAAACTCGGGGCAAAAAAAACCCGACCTCGCTAAAGCGTCAGTCGGGCAGGAGCACTCAGGAGCACAAGTGCAAAGGGAGGTTCGTTACGCGTACTTGAAGGGTTGGCGTGCAGCGATATAAACACCGCGGGATTATCTGGCGATTAAAGCTTCACACCACCTGGGCCAACTGGGCTTTGGCGTGATTGATGCCTTTTTCCTGGAAGTCGCCGCTCAGGTTCACCCCTTCGGCATGAATAAAAGCGACCTCATGAATCCCGATAAAGCCCATAACCTGGCGCAGATACGGTTCCTGATGATCGGAGCTGGCGCCGGTATGAATGCCGCCGCGCGCGGTGAGCACAATGGCGCGCTTGCCGGTCAGCAGGCCCTGGGGCCCGGTGGGTGTGTATTTGAACGTCACGCCGGCACGCAATACGTGGTCCAGCCAGGCTTTCAAGGTGCTGGGGATGGCAAAGTTGTACATCGGCGCGGCCAGTACCAGCACGTCGGCGGCCAACAGCTCATCGGTCAATTCGTTGGAGCGGTCCAGAGAGATCTGTTCGTCGTCGTTGCGCTGTTCCGACGGTTTCATCCAGCCGCCGAGCAGGTTGGCGTCCAAATGCGGAACCGGGTTGAGGGCCACGTCGCGCACGGTGATCCGGTCCGCCGGGTGGGCGGCCTGCCATTGGCTGATGAACTGTTGAGTGAGTTGGCGGGAAATGGAATCCTGCTGGCGTGCACTGCTTTCGATGATCAGAACGTTGGACATGGCTATGTAGGCTCCATCTGAAACTGCTGTAAGTCGATGGAGAAAAGATTAACCAGGGCTCATTCGATAAAAAAGCGCAAAAAACTGCTATAACCCATCTAGAAATTTGTTGATAAGCGGAGTATCCCTGTTGGCCTGCTCCGCTGATGGGTTATTTCGGGGTGCAGGTCAGGGCGATACGCATCTTGATAATCGCGCGGTTGAATTTGACCGTGGTGTTGGTGCTCTTGCCGGCCGGTACCGAGACGGTACGCCGACGCGGCGACTCCGGACCGTTGGTGAAGACTACCGAGCACTGGGCATCGTTGGTGCCGTAGTTATTCAGTTGAATCGAACTGATATCGGCATCCACGTCGGTCGCAGTGTAGTCCACGCTCACGCCGTCGATCTTTTTGCTCACATCGATAGGGTAGGCGAACGCGCTCAACGGCAGCAGCGCCAGCAGCACACAACAGAATTTTCTCATTCGGCAGTCTCCAATAAGGACCGCCAGCTTAGGACAAGAGGAACCCATCTTGAAAGCGCCCCGCGTTACCCTCGATCAATGGCGCACGCTGCAAGCCGTGGTCGACCATGGCGGCTTCGCCCAGGCGGCCGAAGCGCTGCACCGTTCGCAGTCTTCGGTGAGCTACACCGTAGCCCGCATGCAGGACCAACTCGGCGTGCCGCTGCTGCGCATCGACGGGCGCAAGGCTGTACTCACCGACGCCGGTGAAGTGCTGTTGCGCCGCTCGCGGCAACTGGTGAAAAACGCCAGCCAGTTGGAAGACCTCGCCCACCATATGGAGCAAGGCTGGGAAGCCGAAGTGCGCCTGGTGGTGGACGCCGCCTACCCCAACGCTCGCCTGGTGCGCGCCTTGAGTGCATTTATGCCGCAAAGCCGCGGTTGCCGCGTGCGCTTGCGTGAGGAAGTGCTGTCCGGCGTCGAAGAGCTGCTGATCGAAGGCGTGGCCGACCTGGCGATTTGCGGTTTCAGTATCCCCGGCTACCTGGGCACCGAGATGAGCGATGTGGAGTTTGTCGCCGTCGCCCACCCCGAGCACGCCCTGCACCGTATGAACCGCGCGCTGAGCTTCCAGGACCTGGAAAGCCAGATGCAAGTGGTGATCCGCGACTCCGGCCGTCAGCAGCCGCGGGATGTGGGCTGGCTCGGCGCCGAACAGCGCTGGACCGTCGGCAGCCTGGCCACGGCGGCGTCCTTTGTAGGCAGCGGCCTGGGCTTTGCCTGGTTGCCACGGCACATGATCGAACGCGAACTCGCCGAGGGCGTGCTCAAGCAGCTACCTTTGGAACAGGGCGGCAGCCGCCATCCCACGTTCTACCTGTATTCGAACAAGGACAAACCCTTGGGGCCGGCCACGCAGATCCTCGTGGAATTGCTGCGCACCTTCGACACCGCTCCGTTGGACGCCCCTTTCGCCGCCCCTCGACAAGCCTGAAACGGAGTTCAAGCATGCCCTGGTTCGACCATGACGACTGCAGCCTGCACTACGAGGAATACGGCCACGGCACCCCACTGATCTTGATTCATGGCCTGGGCTCCAGCAGCCAGGACTGGGAGCTGCAGGTGCCGGTGCTGTCCCGGCATTACCGCCTGATCGTGGTAGATGTACGCGGCCATGGGCGCTCCGACAAACCTCGCGAACGCTACAGCATCCCTGGCTTCAGCGCCGATCTGAGCGCACTGATCCAACACCTCGACCTGCCGCCGGCCCATGTGGTGGGGTTGTCGATGGGTGGCATGATTGCGTTTCAGTTGGCGGTGGACGAGCCCGGCAGCGTCCGCAGCCTGTGCATCGTCAACAGCGCGCCTGAGGTCAAGTTGCGCAGCGCCAATGACTATTGGCAATGGACCAAACGCTGGACGCTGGCCCGGGTGCTCAGCCTGAACACCATCGGCAAGGCTCTCGGTGACCGGCTGTTTCCCAAACCGCAGCAGGCCGACCTGCGGCGCAAGATGGCCGAACGCTGGGCAAAAAACGACAAACGTGCTTATCTCGCCAGCTTCGACGCCATTGTGGGCTGGGGCGTGCAGGAACGACTGTCCAGCATCGCCTGTCCAACCCTGGTCATCAGCGCCGACCACGACTACACCCCTGTGGCGCAAAAACAAATCTATGTAAAACTGCTGCCCGATGCGCGACTGGTGGTCATCGAAGATTCCCGCCATGCCACGCCCTTGGATCAACCCGAGGTCTTTAACGCAACCCTGCTCGAATTTCTAAAGACCGTCGACACCACTGCTCAGGATCACTGACCCATGCTGAAAAAAATCGCCTTCTTTGCCGGTTCCGTTCTGTTCGCTGCCAACTTGATGGCGGCCCAGCCGGCCAAGGCGCCGCACGTTTTGATCTCCACCACCAATGGTGACATTGAAGTCGAACTGGACCCGGTCAAGGCGCCGATCAGTACCAAAAACTTCCTGGACTACGTAGACAAAGGCTTTTACACCAACACCATTTTCCATCGCGTGATTCCGGGTTTCATGGTCCAGGGCGGGGGTTTCACTCCACAGATGCAGCAGAAAGACACCCAGCCGCCGATCAAGAACGAAGCCAGCAACGGCCTGCACAACGTGCGTGGCACGCTGTCGATGGCACGCACCTCCAACCCGGATTCGGCCACCAGCCAATTCTTCATCAGCGTGGCGGACAATGCGTTCCTCGACCCAGGCCGTGACGCCGGTTACGCGGTATTCGCCAAAGTGGTCAAGGGCATGGACGTGGTCGACATCATCGTCAACTCCCAGACCACCAACAAGCAAGGCATGCAAAACGTGCCGATCGACCCTGTCGTGATCAAGTCGGCCAAGCGCATCGACTGACGTCTGCAGGATGCTCCGCGCACAGCCCACAAGGCTGTGCGCGCACCTGAAAGGAGAGCCCGCTCGGCGGGCGTCAACCCCAATGCTCTATCGTCGTTTCGAACAACTGATCGATATTTTTCGCGACGCGCCCAGCGCCGCACCACCTGACAAAGTCCTACCCTTCTACCTCTACTACCTGCGCCAAGTGTGGCCGCATTTTGCCGCCCTGCTGGTGGTGGGCCTGATCGGTGCGCTGATCGAAGTCGCGCTGTTCAGCTACCTGAGCCGCATCATCGACCTGGCCCAGGGCACGCCGCCGGCGAATTTTTTCCAGGAGCACAGCAGCGAGCTGATCTGGATGGCCGTGGTCGCCCTGTTGCTGCGTCCGATCTTCGGCGCCCTGCATGACCTGCTGGTGCATCAAACGATCAGCCCCGGCATGACCAGCCTGATCCGCTGGCAGAACCACAGCTACGTGCTCAAACAGAGCTTGAATTTCTTCCAGAACGACTTCGCCGGGCGGATCGCCCAGCGCATCATGCAAACCGGCAACTCGCTGCGCGATTCCGCTGTGGCGGCGGTGGATGCGATCTGGCACGTCGCGATTTATGCCATCAGCTCGCTGGTGCTGTTTGCCGAAGCGGACTGGCGCCTGATGATCCCGCTGGTGACGTGGATCATCTGCTACAGCCTGGCGCTGCGGTATTTCGTGCCGCGGGTCAAAGAGCGCTCGGTGATTTCCTCCGAGGCGCGCTCCAAACTGATGGGGCGCATCGTCGATGGCTACACCAATATCGCCACCTTGAAGCTGTTCGCGCACACCCAGTACGAGCAGCAATACGCCAAGGAAGCGATCATCGAGCAGACCGAAAAAACCCAGCTGGCCAGCCGTGTGGTCACCAGCATGGACATCGCGATCACCACCATGAACGGCCTGTTGATCGTCACTACCACGGGCCTGGCCCTGTGGTTATGGACGCAGTCGCTGATCTCGGTGGGCGCCATCGCCCTGGCCACGGGCCTGGTGATCCGCATCGTCAACATGTCCGGCTGGATCATGTGGGTGGTCAACGGTATTTTCGAAAACATCGGCATGGTGCAGGACGGGTTGAAGACTATCGCCCAACCGCTGGCCGTGGTCGACCGTGAAAACGCCCCGCGCCTGAGCGTGCCCCATGGCGAAGTGCGCTTCGAGCAGGTGGATTTCCACTACGGCAAACAGAGCGGGATCATTGGCGGCCTGAACCTGACCATCAAGGCCGGGGAGAAAATCGGCCTGATCGGGCCGTCCGGCGCGGGCAAATCGACCTTGGTCAACCTGCTGCTGCGCCTGTACGACCTGCAAGGTGGGCGCATCCTGATCGACGGCCAGAACATCGCCGAGGTGGCCCAGGAAACCTTGCGCGAGCAGATCGGCATGATTACCCAGGACACCTCGCTGCTGCACCGCTCGATCCGCGACAACCTGCTCTACGGCAAGCCTGACGCCACCGATGAAGAACTCTGGAGCGCGATCCACAAAGCCCGCGCCGATGAATTCATCCCACTGCTGTCAGACTCCGAAGGCCGCACCGGGTTGGACGCTCACGTCGGCGAACGCGGGGTGAAACTCTCCGGTGGGCAGCGCCAGCGCATCGCCATTGCGCGGGTGCTGCTCAAGGATGCACCGATCCTGATCATGGACGAGGCCACCTCGGCGCTGGACTCGGAAGTAGAAGCAGCGATCCAGGAAAGCCTGGAAACCCTGATGCAAGGCAAAACAGTGATCGCGATTGCCCACCGCCTGTCGACCATCGCCCGCATGGACCGCTTGGTGGTGCTGGAGAAAGGCCGGATCGCCGAGAGCGGCAGCCATACCGAACTGTTGGCCCATGGCGGGCTGTATGCGCGGCTATGGCAGCATCAAACCGGTGGCTTCGTCGGTATCGACTGAACACAACGCTGGTTGCACCGTCCGCCTGGCACTTTGCGCTGACCATGCTGTAATTCAGTGCAGTGCCCAGACGGGCGCTGAAGTAAATCTGCAGGGAGCATCACTGATTTACTGATTCGGTAGAGCGATCTATCAAGGACGGGTTTCATGTCTTTGTTCAAGCGTTCAGTCACAGAGGGGCTGGGTACGTTTTGGCTGGTGTTGGGTGGGTGCGGCAGCGCGGTATTGGCCGCAGCGTTCCCGGCGGTTGGGATCGGGTTGCTGGGGGTTTCCCTGGCGTTCGGGCTGACGGTGTTGACCATGGCGGTCGCCATCGGCCATATCAGCGGTTGTCACCTCAACCCAGCCGTGACGGTGGGCTTGGTGGTCGGCGGGAGGTTTCCGGCCAAGGAGTTACCGGCCTATATCATCGCCCAGGTCATAGGCGGCGTAGTCGCGGCGGCATTGTTGTATATGATCGCCAGCGGCAAGCCAGGCTTCGAATTGGCGTCGGGGCTGGCTGCCAACGGGTATGGCGAGCACTCACCCGGCGGCTATTCGCTGGCGGCGGGGTTCGTCAGTGAGCTGGTGATGACGGCGATGTTCCTGGTGATCATCCTCGGCGCCACCGACCCACGCGCCCCCAAGGGCCTGGCGCCCATCGCCATCGGCCTGGCTTTGACCCTGATCCACCTGATCTCCATTCCCGTGACCAACACCTCGGTCAACCCGGCGCGCAGCACAGGCCCGGCGCTGATCGTGGGTGGGTGGGCGATCCAGCAGTTGTGGTTGTTCTGGCTGGCGCCGTTGCTGGGTGCGGCGATCGGCGGTTTTATTTACGGATGGTTGGGTAAGGAGCCTCCAGCCTGACGCCCCCATACCACGATGGGCCGGGGCAGCCCTGCCGATACAGGGCAGGGCTGCATTCAATAGAGGCTGACTTAACCCTGATGGGCCTGCATGTATTGACGCAACAATTGGTTGATCCGTGTCTGGTAGCCCGTACCCTGACCTTTGAACCACTCAAGAACGTCAGCATCCAGCCGAATAGTCACCGCCTGTTTTACAGGCACACGTAACTCCGCACGTCGGAAAAATTCGGCGTCCAGCTCAGGGATGTCGCTGGTATCGATTTCTTTATCTTTCATCTTGGCCAGGCGCTCCCAATCAGTTTTGGATGTTTGCGTCATAGTATTTGGCCTCCTTCTAAGTTGCCTTTCGGGCGGAGATGATACGAATCACATCACCACACCGCTCGGTGTATACGACTACACCCATTAACCGTTTTATCCAGCCAATACAGATCCAACGCTCTTCCCCATAATCCGCTCGATCATCGCGCAAGGCCAGCATCGGATGGCGAAAAATATCGGGTACGTCATTGAAATCGATTCCGTGCTTGGAAATATTGACCTTGTTTTTTGATTCATCCCATTCAAAACGCATGGCAATGCCTGTATGTACTTTTGTACATACAAAATAGCCAATTTTACAGTTCGTTTGCCGCGACGCGGACGAACGGCTTACGCCTGCCGATACGGCAGCGCCGCCCTCGCTTCTTCGGCATAGGCCAAAACGCCTACCCGTTCGCGCTCGAGAAAATCCTCCACCGCCTTTTTCAAGCCCGGATGCCGCAGGTAGTGCCATGACCGCGTGATCACCGGCTCGAACCCACGGATCAGTTTGTGCTCACCCTGGGCACCGGCGTCGAAACGTTGCAGGCCTTGGGCGATGGCGTAGTCCATGCCCTGGTAGAAACAGGTTTCGAAATGCAGGCGGTCGAATTCCGCCAGGCAGCCCCAGTAGCGGCCGTAGAAGCTGTCGCCGCCGATCAGGCTGAAAGCCATGGCCACTGGGCGTGTGCCCTGCTTGGCCAGTACCACGCGGATTGCCTCGGGCATACGTTCGGCCAGCAGGCTGAAAAAGGCGCGAGTCAGGTACGGCGCCTGGCGACGGACTGCATAGGTGTTGGCGTAACAGGCGTAGACAAAATCCCACTGCGCCTCGCTCAGTTCGTGGCCTTGCAGCCATTCGAACTCGATGCCCTGCCCCGCCACTTGCTCGCGCTCCTTACGCATCTGCTTGCGTTTGCGCGAGCTCAGGGCGTCGAGGAAATCCTGAAAGTCGCGGTAGCCGCGGTTCTGCCAGTGGAATTGACAACCCAGGCGCTGCAACCAGCCCGGTTGGCCGGCCAAGGCCTCATCAGCCAACCCGTCGGTAAAGTTGATATGCGCGCTGGAGAGCCCTTCGATTTCCAGGTAACCGGGCAGGCTGTTGAGCAGCTCGAAACCATCCTCGACGCTGGCGGCTAGCAAACGCGGGCCGCTTACCGGGCTGAACGGCACGCCTACCAGCAGTTTGGGGTAGTAATCGATACCGGCGCGCTCACAGGCATCGGCCCAGCCGTGATCGAACACGTACTCGCCATAGGAATGCCATTTGCGATAACCGGGCAGCGCCGCCACCAGTCGATCGCCCTCCCAGTGCAGCAAATGCTCCGCTTGCCAGCCTGACTGCGGGCCCAGGCTGGCACTGTCCTCCAAAGCGCTGAGGAAGGCATGTCGCACAAAGGGCTGGGCGCTCGGTAGCAGCGCATCCCATGTCTGCGGGGCGATTTCGGACAGGCTGTCCAGGCGTTGCAACGGCATCGGCATCCTCACTACATCATGGCGTGAAAGCTTCGCGAGTATCGCTTATCGCCGCGACCAGCACACCCTTGAATCGCCGGACAAGGCTCTAAACCAATAGTTCCACGCCCGAACAATTTGTCACCGACATGACATTACTTTGCCACTGTTCCGTCATAAACCACCGCGATACTGACGCCTGTTTTTAGAGCGCCTGGTTCTAGCAGGCGGTTATTTTTTTCCGTCCGTCAACGGTCGGTTGTGTCCTGGATGGTTTGCCATCCCTCCCCACTTTCGGAGATTGATATGCGTCTTGCTTCCACTAAAACTGCGGCGGTCCTGTGTGGCGGCCTGTTGCTGGCCTTGAGCGTTCCGGCCAGCGCCGCAGTCGACGCTAAATTGCTCGACATGCTCAAGGCCAACGGCCAGATCACTGCGGCGCAGTACACCGAACTGCAAACCGAGTTGGCCAAAGACCAGAAAGAACAGCAGATCGCACGGCAAGCTCAACAAGAGACCAACGAACAGATCGCGGCCACCGCCAAGAAAGCCAACGAACTGAGCGTGTTCGACCAGAAGCTGGCCTGGGCCGCCAAGACGCAGTTCAAGGGTGATGTACGCTTCCGCCAGGAAACCATCAAGATCGACGGCGAACCCAACAACGGCGGGCGTGACAAGGATCGTCAGCGCATCCGTGCCCGCCTGGGCGCTTACACCGAGATCAACCCGCAAGTGGACACCGGCATCCGTATCGCCACCGGTGGCGGCGACGATGCGCGCTCCACCAACCAGGATCAGGATGGCTACTTCGACAAGAAGTCGATCTGGCTGGACCTGGGCTACATCGACTACCACCCCGACCAGATCAAGAACCTGCACGTGATCGGCGGCAAGATGCTGCAACCGTGGGTCAACATGGGCGATGTGATCTGGGATAGCGATATCAACCCTGAAGGCCTGGCCCTGACCTACAAGTACCCGCTGGGCAGCAGCGCCGAGCTGTTCGGCAGCATCGGTAACTACAACCTCAAAGACAACGTCGACGGCGACGGCGTGCAATTCCGCCACGACCTGCGCCTGACCGCCGGCCAGTTGGGCTCGCGTTTCTCGCTGACCGACAACCTGAAACTGACCGTGGGCGGCAGCGTCTACGCCTATCAGAACGATGAGGACAGCCGCTGCACCACGACCACCACGCCGTGCGCGCTGGCGGTCAACGGTAATTCGGCCAACGAAGAGTTCCGCCTGTACGAAGGTTTCAGCCAACTGGACATCGGCGGCCTGGCCGTACCGCTGTCGCTGTACGGTCAATACGTGAAAAACAACGACGCCTCCACCGATCAGGACACCGCCTGGTTGCTGGGCGCCAAGTCCAAGGTGTTCGGTTTCAACCTGGACTACAACTACCGCGACACCCAGCGTAACGCCGTGGTCGGCGCCTTCACCGACTCGGACTTCGCCAACGGCACCACCGGTTCGCGCGGTCACAAGTTCAAAGTGGGTTACGACATCGACAAGAACTTCGCGGTCGGTGCCACGTACTTCCTGACCAAGGCGGATTTCTCCAGCCGTACCCAGCGCGACGCCGACACCAACACCCTGCAGTTGGATGCCGAAGCCAAGTTCTGAAGCTAGGCGTTGTAAGCCTTGGGCCAGGAAGGCCCGAGGTGGTTGTCACAGTCTGGCGTGGGCGGGGCGATCCCCATCATCCGTTCGGCTCACCCACGCGAGCCTGTTTATTTCCCGTCTTTGCGATCCTTGCGCCGCTCGTCAGCGAGCCTCTGCGCCAAGGCATCCACATTCTTGACCGGCGCGTCGGGCATCATCTTCAAGGTGGCTTGCATCAGGCGCATCTGGCGGATAAACCGGCGGCAGTTCGCGCAGAACATCAAGTGATGACGCACCATCAGGCGCTCGCGAAAGGTCAATTGCCCATCGAGATAATCACTGGAACGTGCCACTTGTTCTTTACAGGTCAGCATTCGCCGGTTTCCTCAAAATGCTCCACCGTGGCGAAGACTTTAAGCCGTGCCCTATGCAACAGCACTCGCACATTGGAGAGCGAGAGGGTCAGCAGATTACAGATTTCTTCCAACGCCAGGCCCTGGCGTTCGCGCAAGACCAACACACTGCTTTGCAGCTCGGACAAGCTCAGCAACGTATGTTCCAGGCAGTCGCGCAGCTCGTCCTCGGTGAGTAACGCCTCCGGCGTGTCCTGGTGCCAGGCATAAGGGGCGACGGCCCAGTGACCGTCATCGGGGCTGAAACGGTCGTCGCCGATGGTGCCGTGGGGCGAAGGCAAATCGTCGAGCAGCACCTCCCGACGATTCTGCTTGTAACGGCCCTTGGCGGCATTGGCGGTGATGGTCAGCAACCAGGTCTTGAGGCTGGAACGCCCCTCGAACTTCGCCAGGTTGCGCACCACCGACAGCCAGGCGTCCTGTACCACTTCATCGGCATGGCGCTGGCCGACGATGGCATAAGCCACCGCCCGCATCGCGCTCTGATAGGTGCTAACCAGTTCTTTGTAAGCCTGCTGCTCGCCCTTGAGCAGGCGTTCAAGCAGGTGCGCGTCGTCCGCTGCAGCCATTAAAGACTCCGGTTATTCAGCGCTTGCGCAGGATGACACTGCCGATCGAATAACCCGCGCCGAACGAACTGAGCACGGCAACCGAGCCCTTGGGCAAGTCGTCCTGGTAAGTGTGAAACGCAATCACGGAACCGGCCGAACTGGTGTTGGCGTAGGTATCGAGAATCACCGGCGCCTCTTGCACCGTGGCTTCGCGGCCCAGCAGTTTCTTCACGATCAGGTGGTTCATGCTCAGGTTGGCCTGGTGCAGCCAGAAGCGCTTCACATCCGCCACATTCAGCTGGTTTTCTTGCAGGTGCACGCCAATCAGCTCAGCGACCATCGGGCATACGTCGCGGAACACCTTGCGGCCTTCCTGCACGAACAGCTTGTCCGGCGCACCGATGCCTTCCGGCGCCGCGCGATTGAGAAAGCCGAAGTTGTTGCGGATGTTGTTGGAGAACTTGGTCAGCAGCTTGGTGCTTACCACGTCGAATTGATGCTCGGAGGTGGCCAGGTCGGCACGCTCCAGGATCACCGCCGTGGCGGCATCGCCGAAGATGAAATGGCTGTCGCGGTCACGAAAGTTCAGGTGACCGGTGCAAACTTCCGGGTTGACCATCAGGATCGCCCGGGCCTGGCCCAGCTGGATGCTGTTGGCGGCATTCTGGATGCCGAACGTAGCGGAAGAACAGGCCACGTTCATATCGAAACCAAAGCCTGCGATACCCAGGGCTTCCTGGACTTCAATGGCGATGGCCGGGTAAGCGCGCTGCAGGTTGGAGCAGGCGACGATCACACCGTCGATGTCGGCGGCGGTCTTACCGGCGCGTTGCAGGGCCTGTTCAGCGGCACCGACGGCCATCTGGCAGAGCACCGACCACTCGTCGTTACTGCGCTCCGGCAGGCTCGGGGTCATGCGCTGGGGGTCGAGAATGCCGTCCTTGTCCATCACGAAGCGGCTTTTGATACCCGATGCTTTCTCGATAAAGGCCGCGCTGGACTCGGTCAGCGCTTGCACATCGCCGCGCTCGATGGCGGCGGCGTTGTCGCTGTTGAACTGATGCACGTAGGTATTGAAAGACTGCACCAGCTCTTCGTTGGAGATGCTGTTGGCCGGGGTGTACAGGCCAGTGCCGCTGATGACGACGTTATGCACGGTCGTTCCTCTAAATCTGTCAGGCAGAAGATATTGGTACCGTCGTACCAAACTGTAAGTAGTCCGATTCCGCACCGCGGACACCAAACTGGCATCGCTTTATTCCATCGCGCCGCAGACTTCTGCGACGATCCCGGCATTTATAGCGGCGAAGTTTGCCACAAACACCGGGATTTGGCGCCATCTGCCAGCGGGTTTCAATAGGAGAGGCGCCACGCCCCCTCTACTATTTTAATCTGCCTGCCTGGCTGACCGAAAAAGGGATCAGGCCTCGACCAGGCTCCACTGCTTGCTCAATCGCTTGTCGGAAATCGGCACCTTGGTTCCAAGCTGTTGGGCAAACAGTGACACGCGGTATTCCTCCAGCCACCAACGGTACAGCTCCAGTTGCGGGTCGCGCTTGCCTTCTTGGGTGTGTTTGTTCAGGCGGTTCTGGTACTGCGTCCACAGGCCGCTGAGTTCACCGCTCCACACTCGATCTTTCTGTACCTGGCTCGGTAGCTTCTCCAGACGCAATTCGATGGCCTTGAGGTAGCGCGGCAGTTCCTTGAACCATTGCGCCGGCGTTTCACGTACGAAGCCTGGGTACACCAGGTTGCTCAGTTGCTGTTTGATGTCGTTCAACGCCACGGCCTGGGCCAGATCGATCTTGCCTTTGAAGCGCTTTTGCAGGCCGTGCCAGAGTTTCAGCACATCCAGGGTCAGGCGCGCCAGGCGCTCGGCGTGTTCGGTCCAGCCGCTGCGCTTGCGCTCGGCCAGGGCCGCCAGGCCGGCGCCGTCGCGCGGCAGGCTGGCTTCGCCTTCCAACACACAGCTGTCGAGGCTGGCCAACAGGATGTCTTCGACCAGAGCGTCGATACGCCCCAGTTCGCGGTACATCAGCCCCAGTTCGGTAAGACCAGGCAACTTGCCGCGCAGGAATTTTGCCGGTTCCGCCAGCTGCTGCATCAAGAGGCGCTGCAAAGCGCGACGGTGCTGGAACTCTGCCTCGGCGGCGGTTGAGAAACGCCCTTCCTTGACCGTGCCGTTCTCTTCCACCAGCGCCGGGTACACCGTCATGGACAGCCCGGCGATGTTCTGCTGGGTCTTCTCGGCCACCGCCGCGAACACCTTGGCCTCCACCGGTTGTTGGCTTTTCGCGGTCTGCGGCACGGCGAGCGCGGCTTGGCTGGCTTCGGCGAAGCGTGCGGTCAGTTCGGCCAGGTCGCGCCCTTCACCGAGGAACTTGCCCTGGCCGTCGACCACTTCCAGATTCATCTTCAGGTGGTTTTCCACCTGCTGCGCCGCTTCTGCCCAGGCTTCGTCACTGACCCGCGCACCGGTCATGCGCAGCAGTTCGCGCCCCAGCGCCTGGGGCAGCGAGCCCTGGCCGAACTCGATACGTTGCAGCGCGGCCTTGACGAAGTCCGGCACCGGCACAAAGTTCTTGCGCAACGCTTTGGGCAGGTTGCGCACCAGCGCGATGCACTTGGCTTCGATCAAACCTGGCACCAGCCATTCCAGGCGCTCGGCGGGCAACGCCGGCAACAGCGGCGCCGGCACGCGCAAGGTCACACCGTCGCGCGGGTGGTTGGGTTCGAAGTGGTAACTCAAGGCCAGGGCCAGATTGCCCAAGTGCAAGGTGTCGGGGTAATGCGCGGCGGTGACTTCGCTGGCCTCGCGGGCCAGCACGTCCTCCTCGCGCATGATCAGCAATTGCGGATCTTTCTGGCTGTTGATCTTGTACCAGCTGTCGAAGGTCGCGGTCTGGTGGATTTCCGCCGGCAAGCGCGCGTCGTAGAAGGCGTACAGGGTTTCTTCGTCGGCCAGGATATCGCGACGGCGGGCCTTGGCTTCCAGTTCGTCGAGCTGCTCCAGCAAGCGCTGGTTGGCGCTGAGGCACCTGGCGCGGGACTGAATCTCGCCGCGCACCAGACCTTCGCGGATAAACAATTCCCGTGAGACGACCGGGTCGACTGGGCCGTAATGCACCGGCCGGCGGCCGACCACAATCAGCCCGAACAGGGTGATTTGCTCAAAGGCCACGACCTGGCCGCGCTTCTTCTCCCAATGGGGCTCGAAGTGGTTCTTCTTGATCAAGTGCCCGGCCAGCGGCTCGATCCAGTCGGCGTCGATCTTGGCCACCATGCGCGCATACAGCTTGGTGGTTTCCACCAGTTCGGCGGTCATCAGCCATTGCGGGCGCTTTTTGCCGATGCCCGAGGACGGGTGGATCCAGAAGCGCCGCTGACGCGCCCCGAGGTAATCGCCGTCTTCGGTCTTCTGGCCGATCTGGCTGAGCAGACCAGACAACACGGCTTTGTGCAGTTTCGGGTAGTCCGCCGGGTCTTTATTGATGGCCAACTGCATATCGCGGCAAATCAGGCTCAACTGCCGATGGGAGTCGCGCCACTCGCGCAGGCGCAAATAGTTGAGGAAGTTTTTGCGGCACCAGTTGCGCAGCGGGCTGGCGGTCAGTTCCTGGCGCTGCTCTTCAAAGCCGCGCCACAGATTGACCAAGCCGGCGAAGTCCGAATCCGGGTCTTTCCACTGCGCGTGGGCCTGGTCGGCGGCCTGTTGGCGCTCCGGTGGGCGCTCGCGCGGGTCCTGGATCGACATGGCACTGGCGACGATCAGCACTTCCTGCAAACTGCCGAGCTTGGCCGCTTCCAGTAGCATGCGGCCCATGCGCGGGTCCACCGGCAGGCGCGCCAACTGGCGGCCCAGTGGGGTCAACTGGCTGTTTCGGTCCACCGCCGACAGCTCTTGCAGCAGATTGAAACCGTCACTGATGGCCTTGCCGTCCGGCGGTTCGATAAACGGGAAGTCGGTAATTTCGCCCAGGCGCAGGTGCAGCATTTGCAGGATCACCGCGGCGAGGTTGGTGCGCAGGATTTCCGGGTCGGTGAATTCCGGACGGCCGATAAAATCCTCTTCGCTGTACAAACGCACGCAGATGCCCGGCTCAACCCGACCGCAGCGGCCCTTACGCTGGTTGGCGCTGGCCTGGGAAATCGCTTCGATGGGCAGGCGCTGCACCTTGGCGCGGTAGCTGTAGCGACTGATGCGCGCCGTGCCGCTGTCGATCACATAGCGAATGCCCGGCACCGTCAGCGAGGTCTCCGCGACGTTGGTCGCCAGCACCACGCGACGGCCAGGATGGGATTGGAAAATCCGCTGCTGCTCGGCCGGCGACAGGCGCGCATACAACGGCAGAATCTCGGTGTGCTTGAGCTGGGCCTTGCGCAGCATGTCGGCGGCGTCGCGAATCTCGCGCTCGCCCGGCAGGAACACCAACACGTCGCCGGGGCTACGCCGTTCGCTGCGCTCGTAGGCGGCGATTTCATCGAGGGTGGCGAGGATCGCCTGGTCGACGGTGAGGTCGTCCTCGACACGGTTGCCCTCCTCGTCCTGCTCCAGGGTCAGCGGGCGGTACCAAGTCTCCACCGGGAACGTACGACCCGAGACCTCCACGATGGGCGCATCGTCGAAGTGCTTGGAGAAGCGCTCCAGGTCGATGGTGGCCGAAGTGATGATCACTTTGAGGTCCGGGCGACGCGGCAACAGGGTCTTGAGGTAGCCGAGCAGGAAGTCGATGTTCAGGCTGCGTTCGTGGGCTTCGTCGACGATGATCGTGTCGTAGCGTTCCAGATAACGGTCGTTCTGGGTTTCCGCCAGCAGGATGCCGTCGGTCATCAGCTTGATCAGGGTGTTGGCGTCGCTCTGGTCTTCGAAACGGACCTGGTAACCGACCAGCGCGCCGAGGGGCGTGGCCAGTTCTTCGGCGACGCGGCTGGCCACGCTACGCGCAGCGATCCGGCGTGGCTGGGTATGGCCAATCAGGCCGTACTGGCCACGACCGATCTCCAGGCAGATCTTCGGCAGCTGGGTGGTCTTACCCGAGCCGGTTTCGCCGGCAATGATCAACACCTGGTGCTTGCTCAGCGCGGCCTTGATCTCATCGCGCTTGGCGGCGATGGGCAGGCTGTCGTCATAGCGGATCACTGGCAGGCTGGCGCGCCGCGCCGTCACCTGGGCACAGGAGGCCTGCATGCGCGCGACCCACTGCGCCAACTTTTCCTCGTCGGGTTTCTTGCGCAGCTCAAGCAACTGCCGGCGCAAGCGGTGGCGGTCGGCGAGCATGGCGTGATCGAGGTTTTTGAGCAGTTGGTCGATAGTGGGCGCTTGGTCAGTCATCTGGTACGTGAGGGCCGTCTATTTATGCAGGGCGCCGATTGTGGCAGAAAAGCGGGGGTTAGCGGCAAGCTTCAAGCGGCCAGCAAGGGCCGCTTGAAACTTACGGCTGGCCCTTTCTCCTGTAAGGAAACACATCGATCACCTTCCCCGCCCGAATCGCCTCTTGCAGGCCCTTCCAATAATCCGCGTTGTACAACTCGCCATGCAGTTCATTGAATAGCTTGCGCTGGCCGATGTCGGCAAACAGGAACGGCGGGAACTCCTCCGGGAACACGTCCAGCGGCCCGATGGAGTACCAGGGCTCGGAGGCCATTTCATCCTCGGGTGTACGCGGGGCGGGAATGTGGCGGAAGTTGGCCTCGGTGAGAAAGCAGATTTCGTCGTAGTCGTAGAACACCACGCGGCCGTGACGGGTGACGCCGAAGTTCTTGAGCAGCATGTCACCGGGGAAAATATTCGCCGCCGCCAACTGCTTGATGGCCAGGCCGTAATCTTCCAGGGCTTCGCGTACCTGTGCGGGGTTGGCATTTTCCAGGTAGAGGTTGAGCGGGGTCATGCGCCGTTCGGTCCAGCAGTGGCGGATCAGCACGGTGTCGCCTTCCACTTCGACAGTCCCGGCGGCCACGTCCAGCAGTTCGGCCAGGCAATCAGGGTCGAACTTACTCAAAGGAAAGCGAAAATCGGCGAACTCCTGGGTATCGGCCATGCGCCCCACGCGGTCGACGCTTTTAACCAGGCGGTACTTTTCGATCACGGTGGCGCGGTTGACGTTTTTCGACGGTGAGAAACGGTCCTTGATGATCTTGAACACGGTGTTGAAGCCCGGCAGGGTGAACACGCTCATGACCATGCCGCGCACGCCGGGGGCCATGATGAACTGGTCGTCCGTGGTGGCCAGGTGGTTGATCAGCGCGCGGTAGAACTCCGACTTGCCGTGCTTATAGAAACCGATGGAAGTGTACAACTCGGCAATGTGCTTGCCCGGCAGAATGCGCTTGAGAAACCCGACGAATTCCGCCGGCACCGGCACATCCACCATGAAGTAGGAACGGGTGAACGAGAAGATGATCGACACCTCGGCCTCATCGGTGATCAGCGCATCGATGCGGATGCCCTGCCCTTCGCGGTGCAGCAGCGGAATCACCAGCGGCCATTGCTCATCGCGGGTATAGATGCGCCCGACCAGGTAGGCCCCTTTATTGCGGTACAGCACCGACGAAAACAGCTCGACTTTGAGGTCCGGGTCTTTGCACACCCAGTCCGGCAAGTTCTCCCGCAGTTGGGCTTCGAGTCGGTGCAAGTCGGCCGCCAGGTCGGCGTAGGGCTCGCTGAAGCGGTAGTCCTCGACGATCTGCGCGAGCATCTCGGCAATCTGCCCGGCGGGCGCGTAGACACGGGTTTGCGCCGCCCGCGCGCGGCGCAGGCTGGGCCGGGTGGTGTGGATAAACATGCAGCCGTCGCTGATCAGGTCGTGGCTGAACAGGCCGCAGAAGATCGAGTTGTACCAGGTCTCGGACAATTCATCGTCGAAACGCAGGTCGATCAGGCCGATATAGGCGCTTTTCACCAGAGGCCACAGGTCGATGTCCAGCAGATCGGCGGCCTCGAACCCAGCGCGCAGCCGCGTGGTGACTTCGCCGACCTTTTCTTCATACAGGTTGATCCGCGCCGCCGATGCCGCTTGGCCCAGCTGCCATTGGGCCTTTTCGAAACGCTCGCGCGCACCATCGGTGATCTGACGAAAGTGTTCGCGGTAGTCATCGAAGCCCTCAAGGATGGTGCGGGCGATGGCAAGGGCGGGCGTGGGCTGCGACATGCGGGAAACCTCGAACGGGCATCGGGAAGCCCTGAGCTTAGCCAGTGCGGGAACCCAGGAGAAGAAGGATTTTCGGCGCAGTTGGATTCAATCAGACAAAAAACCAGTGCGCACCCTGCCGTCACTGTAATCAGGGATTGTGCCGCGCAGGCCGCTGGGCAACACTCGCCGGCTTATTCGCGTAGGAAGTTTTCCGTGAGACCTGTCGACACCCTCTACCTGCTGGGACTGGCCGCTATCTGGGGCGCGAGTTTCTTGTTTATGCGCATCATTGCGCCGGAAATCGGTACGCTGCCCACCGCGTTCTTCCGCGTATCGATCGCCGCCGCCGGCTTGCTGGTGATGCTGGCCGTGATGCGGGTGAAATGGGATTTCCAGGGTAAATTCAGAACTGTCCTGCTGCTGGGGGTGATCAATTCCGGGATCCCCGCCACCATGTACTCGGTGGCCGCCCAAGTGCTGCCGGCCGGTTATTCGGCGATTTTCAACGCCACCACGCCGCTGATGGGCGTGTTGATCGGCGGGTTGTTCTTCAGCGAACGCCTGACCCCCTCGAAAATCGCCGGCGTGTGCCTGGGCCTGCTGGGCGTGGCCGTGCTGACCCGCGCCGGGCCGGTGGCATTCGACCTGCCCCTGCTGATGGGTGCCCTCGCCTGCCTGCTGGCCACCACCTGCTATGGCTTTGCCGGGTTCCTGGCACGCCGCTGGCTGGATCGACGCGGCGGCCTGGACAGCCGCCTCGCCGCTCTAGGCAGCATGCTCGGCGCGACCTTGTTTCTACTGCCATTCTTCGCCGTCAGTGCCCTATATCAGCCACCGGCCAGTTGGGGCGGTTGGCAGGTCTGGGCATCGCTGCTGGGGCTCGGGTTGGTGTGTACGGCGTTTGCCTACGTGCTGTACTTCCGCTTGCTGACGGCCATCGGGCCGGTGCGCTCGATGACCACCACATTCCTGATCCCGCCGTTTGGCGTGCTGTGGGGCGCCTTATTGCTGGATGAACCGCTGTCCATGGCTCATCTATATGGTGGGGTGTTGATCGCGGGCGCGCTGTGGCTGGTATTACGGGTAGGGAAACTGGCCAAGACCTTGTAGGCAGGTTTCATGCGGGGAGCCAGGGACGGTCGTTATACTGCCGCCCGGTATTTTCAAGGATTCCCCCCATGCTGACCCTGCCCTGGCTGTACCTGGCACTGCTTTCCATCGGCTATGTAATGGCCCTGGTTTACGGACAATTGGGTGCACTGGCGTTGGTGTCAGTCGCCCTGCTGCTGGTCGCCGGCTACGCCGTGCGCCAACAACGCACACCCTGGGCGCGCTACCTGGGCCACGGCCTGTTTATCGTATTGGCGCTGGGCCTGGCGATGCATTGGTTGCCGGGCTTCTATAACGGCCGCGGGATCGACCCGCAACGCTTCACCCCCGATGCAGTGCCGTTCTCGATGTACCTGAATCAGGACAAACCTCTGATCGGCTTCTGGCTGCTGCTGGCCTGCCCCTGGATCGTGGCGCGGCGCGCGTTGCGCCTGTCGATCTGTGTCACCGCCCTAGCCTTGACCCTCACCGCCATCGCGGCCCTGGGCGGCGCGGCGCTGCTTGGCATCATCAGTTGGGCACCGAAATGGCCGGATCCGGCGTGGCTGTGGGTGCTCAATAATCTGCTGTTGGTCACGCTGGTGGAAGAAGCGCTGTTCCGTGGCTACATTCAAGGCGGCTTGAGCCGGCGCTTCAAGCACCTGCCCTATGGCGACAACCTCGCGCTGTTGTTGGCGTCGCTGCTATTCGGCCTGGTGCACCTGGGGGCGGGGTGGCACTGGGTGCTGCTGGCGAGCATTGCCGGGGTCGGTTACGGCTTGGCATACCGGTTTGGCGGCCTCGGGGCGGCGATTGCCACGCACTTTGGCTTGAACCTGCTTCACTTCGGCTTGTTTACCTATCCGATGCTGGCCGGTTGATTGTTGCAAAAATAAGTTAAATAAACCCCCGTGCCGGTCGATACCCCCTGAAAGCCTTGCGGATTGAACAATCATGCGTAATAACCAGCCCGTTACCCAGCGCGAACGTACCTTCCCCGCTCAGCAACGGTTGATCTCCACCACGGATGCCAAGGGCGTGATCACTTACTGCAACGACGCGTTTGTCGAGATCAGTGGGTTCAGCCGTGAAGAACTGCTGCGCGCGCCGCACAACCTGGTACGTCACCCGGATGTTCCGGCGGCAGTGTTCGCGCACATGTGGACGACGCTCAAACAAGGCTTGCCATGGATGGGCATTGTCAAGAACCGCTGCAAGACCGGCGATCATTACTGGGTGAACGCCTATGTAACGCCGATTTTCGATGGCAACCAGGTGGTCGGCTACGAATCGGTGCGGGTCAAACCCACCGCCGAGCAGATCCGCCGGGCCGAAGCGCTCTACCAACGCATCAACCAGGGCAAGTCGGCGATTCCACGGCGCGACAAGTGGCTACCGGTGCTACAGGACTGGGTGCCTTTTATTCTGGTGAGCCAATTGAGCTTTATGATCGGGGCCTGGCTTAACTCCCACTGGGGTTTTGCCTTGGCCGCGGCGCTGTCGGTGCCCTTGGGCCTGCTGGGCCTGAGCTGGCAACAGCGCGGCCTCAAGCGCCTGCTGCGCCTGGCCGAGCAGACCACGTCCGACCCGTTGATCGCGCAGATGTACACCGACAGCCGTGGCGCCCAGGCGCGTCTGGAGATGTCGATCCTCAGCCAGGAGGCGCGTCTGAGGACGTGTCTGACCCGCTTGCAGGACACTGCCGAGCACCTCAACGATCAGGCGTCGCAGTCCAATACCCTGGCGCACAACAGCTCCAGCAGCCTGGAACGCCAACGCGTCGAAACCGAGCAAGTGGCCACCGCAGTCAACCAGATGGCCGCGACCACCCAGGAAGTGGCCAGCCACGTGCAGCGCACCGCCGATGCCACCCAGGAAGCCAATCGCCTGACCGGTCGCGGCCGCGATATCGCCGGGGAAACCCGCGAGGCGATTCAGCGCTTGTCCACCGCCGTGGGTGAAACCGGTGTCACCGTGACCCAACTGGCCAAGGACAGCGATGAAATCGGTGGCGTGGTCGATGTGATCAAAGGCATTGCCGACCAGACCAACCTGCTGGCGCTGAACGCCGCCATTGAAGCGGCGCGTGCCGGTGAAATGGGTCGAGGCTTTGCCGTAGTGGCCGACGAGGTTCGCCAACTGGCGCAACGTACCGCCGAGTCTACCGGGCAGATCCATACCTTGATCGCCAAGCTGCAACAAACCGCCAGCGCGGCCGTGCAGACCATGGATGCCGGGCATCGCCAGGCCGAAGAAGGCGTGGCACGGGTAATGGAAGCGGATCAGGCACTGGTGGGCATCAGCGAAGCGGTGGCGCACATCACCGATATGACCAGCCAGATCGCCGCCGCGACCGAGGAGCAAAGCTCGGTGGCTGAGGAGATCAGCCGCAATATCAGCACCATTGCACTGCTGGCCGATCAAACCTCGGAACAGGCACTGAACTCGGCGCAATTGAGTGAAGACCTGACCCATACAGCTAATAGCCAGTATTCCTTGGTCGAACGTTTCAACCGATAGGCCGCTATCGGGAGCAAGCCCCCTCCCACAGTTAACCGCGTACATCCCTTGGAATGCGGTCGAATGTGGGAGGGGGCTTGCTCCCGATTGGCCCTAACAGACGCTGAGAAACTCAGCCACCTGCACGGCCGCAGCCTCCAAATGCTGCTCATGCGTAAACCCCGAAGCCTTCAATGGCTTCAAGTCATGGTCCCCCGCCTCCAGCCACATCACCTCGATGCTTGGCGATAACGCATAAGTCTCTACCGCGGCCCGATTACCCAAAGCATCGCGCTCACCTTGCACGATCAAGGTCGGGGTCTTCAGCTCGGCCAAATGTTCGACCCGAGGCTTCTGCGGCTTGCCCACTGCATAAAACGGATACCCCAGGCACACCAACCCATCGGCGCCCAGTTCGTCGGCCACCAGACTGGCCATGCGCCCGCCCATGGACTTGCCACCGATGGCCACAGACCCAGCGACATGACGCCGCACCTCGGCATACACCTCACGCCAGGCCTGCAGCAGTTTCGGTGCCGGGTTAGGTGGGCGTTTGCCGCCGTCGAGCCGGCGCTGAGCCATATAGGGAAACTCGAAGCGCAACACGTTCACGCCTTGTGCGGCAAGGCGTGCAGCCATGTCGTTCATAAAGGTTGAGTCCATTGGCGCGCCGGCGCCGTGGGCCAGGATCAGCGTGATCGGCCCGCCCGAGGGCGCGTTGGACGCGACATTCCACAACCAGCCATGTTCCCGCGCACACTGCGCCCATTGATCCCCGTCAATACTGGCCTTGTGCTCTTTGCCCATGCTTGCCTCGCTATTTAGTCTGCCTATAACTCCAGCCCAAGTGCCGCTCGGCTTGGGTTGAACCGTGGATGGGGAACCATGAACACTACATTAAGTACCGCCTATAACTACAAGGTGGTCCGCCAATTCGCCATTATGACGGTGGTGTGGGGCATCGTCGGCATGGGGCTCGGGGTTTTTCTCGCCGCCCAATTGGTTTGGCCCGCGCTCAACTTCGATTTGCCCTGGACCAGCTTTGGCCGTTTACGCCCATTGCATACCAACGCGGTGATCTTCGCGTTCGGTGGCTGTGCGCTATTCGCCAGCTCCTTCTACTCGGTGCAGCGCACCTGCCAGACCCAGCTGTTCGCGCCGAAGCTCGCCGCGTTCTGCTTCTGGGGCTGGCAACTGGTGATCCTGCTCGCCGCAATCACCTTGCCGCTGGGCTACACCAGCTCCAAGGAATACGCCGAGCTGGAATGGCCGATCGACATCTTGATCACCATCGTCTGGGTGGCCTACGCCATTGTGTTCTTCGGCACCGTGGCCAAGCGCAACACCAAGCACATCTACGTCGGTAACTGGTTCTTCGGTGCGTTCATCATCACCGTGGCCATCCTGCATATCGTCAACAACCTGGAAATCCCGGTCAGCCTGACCAAGTCCTACTCGCTGTACGGCGGTGCGACGGATGCCATGGTGCAGTGGTGGTATGGGCACAACGCGGTAGGCTTTTTCCTCACCGCCGGTTTCCTCGGCATGATGTATTACTTCGTGCCCAAGCAAGCCGAGCGTCCGGTGTACTCCTATCGCCTGTCCATCGTGCACTTCTGGGCGCTGATCACCCTGTATATCTGGGCCGGTCCGCACCACCTGCACTACACCGCACTGCCGGACTGGGCACAGTCCCTGGGCATGGTGATGTCGCTGGTTCTGCTGGCGCCAAGCTGGGGCGGCATGATCAACGGCATGATGACCCTCTCGGGCGCCTGGCATAAATTGCGCAGCGACCCGATCCTGCGCTTCCTGGTGGTGTCCCTGGCGTTCTACGGCATGTCGACCTTCGAAGGTCCGATGATGGCGATCAAGACCGTCAACTCGCTCTCCCACTACACCGACTGGACCATCGGCCACGTACACGCCGGCGCTCTCGGTTGGGTGGCGATGATCTCCATCGGCGCGCTGTATCACATGATCCCGAAAGTCTTCGGCCGCGAGCAGATGTACAGCCTTGGCCTGATCAACGCGCACTTCTGGCTGGCCACCATCGGCACCGTGCTCTACATCGCCTCGATGTGGGTCAACGGCATTGCCCAAGGCCTGATGTGGCGTGCGATCAACGACGACGGCACCTTGACCTACTCCTTCGTCGAGACCCTGGTGGCCAGCCACCCAGGCTTCATCGTGCGGCTGGTGGGCGGCGCGGTGTTCCTCAGCGGCATGTTGCTGATGGCTTACAACACATGGCGCACCGTGCGCTCGGCACAACCTGTCGAAGCCGCCCCTGTCGCGCAGATGGCCTGAGGAGTCAGTGATGAAACACGAAACGATTGAAAAGAACGTCGGCCTGATGATGCTGCTGATGGTGCTCGCCGTGAGCATCGGCGGCCTGACCCAGATCGTCCCGCTGTTCTTCCAGGACGTGACCAACAAGCCGGTCGAAGGCATGAAGCCCTACACCGCGCTGCAACTGGAAGGCCGCGACATCTACATCCGCGAAGGCTGCGTGCAATGCCACTCGCAGATGATCCGCCCGTTCCGCGCCGAAACCGAACGCTACGGCCACTACTCGGTCGCCGGCGAAAGCGTGTGGGACCACCCGTTCCTGTGGGGCTCCAAGCGCACCGGCCCGGACCTGGCGCGCGTCGGCGCACGTTACTCCGACGACTGGCACCGTGCGCACTTGTACAACCCGCGCAACGTGGTGCCTGAGTCGAAAATGCCGGCCTACCCGTGGCTCGTCACGGCCCCGGTCGACAGCAGCCACACCGAGACCAAGTTGAACGTAATGCGCACCCTCGGCGTGCCGTACACCGACGACGACATCAAGGGCGCCGTGGCCAGCCTCAAGGGCAAAACCGAGATGGACGCGCTGGTCTCGTACCTGCAAGTGCTCGGCACTGCCATCAAGAGCAAGAGGTGAGCCATGGGATTTGAATTCGATGCGGGCACCATCCGCGGCCTCGGCACGCTGGTGGTCGCCATCGCCTTTATCGGCTTGTCGCTGTGGGTGTTCAACAATCGGCGCAATGCGGAATTCGAGCAGGCGCGCCTGCTGCCGTTCGCCGACGAGCCCACCGCCCCCCCATCCGACGCTCAAGAAGAGCCTGCAATAAGGAGCACTCGGCCATGACCCTATTTTGGAGTACATGGATCTGCGTACTGACCATCGGCAGCCTGATCGGGCTGACCTGGCTGTTGATCTCCACCCGCAAGGGCGAGACCAAAGGCAGTGTCGACCAGACCATGGGCCACGCCTTCGATGGCATCGAGGAATACGACAACCCCCTGCCCCAGTGGTGGTTCATGCTGTTCGTCGGCACCTTGGTGTTCGCGGTCGGCTACCTGATCCTCTATCCGGGCCTGGGCAACTGGAAAGGCGTGCTGCCGGGCTATGAAGGCGGTTGGACCCAGGCCAAGGAATGGGAAAAGGAAATGGCCAAGGCCGATGCGAAATTTGGGCCGATCTACGCCAAATTCGCGGCCATGCCCGTGGAAGAAGTAGCCAAAGACCCACAAGCGCTGAAAATGGGTGGCCGCCTGTTCGCCTCCAACTGCGCGGTGTGCCACGGCTCGGATGCCAAGGGCGCGTACGGCTTCCCAAACCTGGCCGACAACCTGTGGCGCTGGGGCGGCTCTGCCGAGGCGATCAAGACCACCATCATGAACGGTCGCCACGCGGCGATGCCGGCCTGGGGTGAAGTACTGGGCGAAGACGGTGTGAAAAACGTCGCGGCCTATGTGCGCCACGACCTGGCCAAGTTGCCGCTGCCGGCCGATAGCACCGCCGATCTGGCCGCTGGCCAAGCCACCTTCAACACCACTTGCGTTGCCTGCCACGGCCCGCAAGGCCACGGTGTGGAAGCCATGGGCGCGCCTAACCTGACCGAACCCGCCGGTTTCATCTACGGCACCGGCCTGGCGCAATTGCAGCAGACCATCCGTCACGGCCGTCAAGGCCAGATGCCAGCGCAGGAAGCCCTGCAAGGCAATGACAAAGTGCACCTACTGGCGGCTTACGTGTACAGCCTGTCCCACAACGCTGATGGCGCAAAGCCAGAAAGCCAAGCGCAATAACCACACAAGGCCGCCCCGCCCGGGGCGGCCGCTGCTTCGTCTGTAGGAGCGGGCTTGCTCGCTCCCACACCGACCGCCCTACGCGACCAAGTGTCGCACCCGTCTAAAGCAAACCTTTCCCCTCCTCCCATTCGGGTCTACGCTTGCTTGCACAGTGGACCGATCCTGGTGTACGCGACGAGTCACGTTGCGACCTGCAAAATTTCCTGTCCACTCGATCAGCTTTCCATTTCGGATTTTGTCCTTACGCCAAACATGGAAAGGGCGCAGAATCTGGCGTGGAACGCATTGATACAGGTCAGTCATTGCGTTGCAATGACCCCTCGCTTTCTACATACTTGCGGCCGATTTTTACCTATAAAAAAACCTAAACCGTGGAACCTTAGAATGAGCACAGCAATCAGTCCGACTGCTTATAACTATAAGGTAGTCCGCCAGTTCGCCATCATGACGGTGGTCTGGGGGATCCTTGGCATGGGGCTCGGGGTCTTCATCGCCTCGCAACTGGTCTGGCCGGAATTGAATTTCGACCTGCCCTGGACGACCTTCGGTCGCCTGCGCCCGCTGCACACCAACCTGGTGATTTTCGCCTTCGGCGGATGTGCATTGTTTGCCACCTCCTACTATGTCGTGCAGCGAACCTGCCAGACGCGACTGATCTCCGATGGCCTCGCCGCTTTCACCTTCTGGGGTTGGCAAGCGGTCATCATCGGCGCCATCGTCACCCTGCCGTTGGGTTACACCACCACCAAGGAATACGCCGAGCTGGAATGGCCCATCGCCATTTTGCTGGCCGTGGTCTGGGTGACCTACGCTGCGGTGTTCTTCGGCACCATCATCAAGCGCAAGACCAAGCACATCTATGTGGGCAACTGGTTCTACGGCGCATTCATCCTGGTGACGGCGATGCTGCACATCGTCAACCACGCGTCGTTGCCGGTCAGCCTGTTCAAGTCCTATTCGGCTTACTCGGGCGCAACTGACGCAATGATCCAGTGGTGGTACGGGCATAACGCCGTAGGCTTTTTCCTCACCACCGGCTTCCTGGGGATGATGTACTACTTCGTGCCGAAACAGGCCGAACGCCCTATCTACTCCTATCGCCTGTCCATCGTGCACTTCTGGGCGCTGATCACCCTGTATATCTGGGCCGGTCCGCACCACCTGCACTACACCGCGCTGCCGGACTGGGCGCAATCCCTGGGCATGGCCATGTCGATCATCCTGCTGGCGCCAAGCTGGGGCGGCATGATCAACGGCATGATGACCCTCTCGGGCGCCTGGCATAAATTGCGCACCGACCCGATCCTGCGCTTCCTGGTGGTGTCCCTGGCGTTCTACGGCATGTCGACCTTCGAAGGTCCGATGATGGCGATCAAGACCGTCAACTCGCTCTCCCACTACACCGACTGGACCATCGGCCACGTTCACGCTGGCGCCCTCGGTTGGGTGGCGATGATCTCCATCGGCGCGCTGTACCACATGATCCCCAAACTGTTCGGCCGCGCGCAGATGCACAGCGTCGGGCTGATCAACACGCACTTCTGGCTGGCTACCATCGGCACCGTGCTCTACATCGCTTCGATGTGGGTCAACGGCATCACCCAGGGCCTGATGTGGCGTGCGATCAACGATGACGGCACCCTCACCTACTCCTTCGTCGAAGCGCTGCAAGCCAGCCACCCGGGCTACATCGTTCGTGCCCTGGGCGGTGCGTTCTTTGCCGCCGGCATGCTGTTCATGGCCTACAACGTGTTCCGCACCGTGCGGGCCTCGGACCCCGTAGAAGCTGAAGCCGCCGCCAAGATCGCCGTTGTGGGAGCCCACTGATGAAGCATGAAGTAGTCGAGAAGAATATCGGCCTGCTGGCCTTCTTCATGGTCATCGCCGTGAGCATCGGCGGCTTGACCCAAATCGTCCCGCTGTTCTTCCAGGACGTGACCAACAAGCCGGTCGAAGGCATGAAGCCGCGCACCGCCCTTGAACTGGAAGGCCGCGACGTCTACATCGCCAACGGCTGCGTGGGCTGCCACTCGCAGATGATCCGCCCGTTCCGCGCCGAAACCGAACGCTACGGCCACTACTCGGTCGCCGGCGAAAGCGTGTGGGACCACCCGTTCCTGTGGGGTTCCAAGCGCACCGGCCCGGACCTGGCGCGCGTGGGCGGGCGTTACTCCGATGACTGGCAACGTGCGCACCTGTACAACCCGCGCAACGTCGTGCCCGAGTCGAAAATGCCGGCGTACCCGTTCCTCGTGGAAAACAAGCTCGACGGCAAGGACACCGCGAAGAAGATGGAAGTCTTGCGCACCCTGGGCGTGCCCTACACCGACGAAGACATCGCCGGTGCCGCGGCTGCCGTGAAGGGCAAGACCGAAATGGACGCATTGGTGGCCTACCTGCAGGGCCTGGGCACCATCATCAAAAGCAAACGGTGATTCTTCATGGATATCGGGATGATTCGTGGCCTGGGCACCGTTGTGGTGATGGTGGCCTTTGTCGGCCTGGCGCTGTGGGTGTTCAGCCCCAAGCGCAAGTCGGAGTTTGACGACGCAACCATGCTGCCCTTTGCGGATGACCCCGAAGCCATCAAGCACGTCGAGCAAGCTTCTAGGAGTAACAAAGAATGACTACGTTCTGGAGTCTGTACGTCACAGTCCTCAGTCTGGGTACCATCTTCGCCCTGACCTGGCTGCTGCTGTCGACCCGCAAGGGCCAGCGCGCCGAGCAAACCGACGAAACCGTCGGCCACTCGTTCGACGGCATCGAGGAGTACGACAACCCGCTGCCCAAGTGGTGGTTCATGCTGTTCGTCGGCACCATCGTGTTTGCCCTTGGTTACCTGGTGCTGTACCCGGGCCTGGGCAACTGGAAGGGTCTGCTGCCGGGCTATAACTACCTCGACAACGACAAGCAAACCCCCTTCGCCAACGGTCAGACCGGCTGGACCGGCGTGCACGAATGGGAGAAGGAAATGGCCCGCTCGGACGCCAAGTTCGGGCCGATCTTCGCCAAATTCGCCTCGATGCCGATCGAAGAAGTCGCCAAGGATCCGCAAGCGCTGAAAATGGGCGGCCGCCTGTTCGCCTCCAACTGCTCGGTGTGCCACGGCTCCGACGCCAAGGGCGCCTATGGTTTCCCCAACCTGACCGACGCCGACTGGCGCTGGGGCGGCGAACCTAACACCATCAAGGAAACCATCCTCAAAGGCCGCCACGCGGTGATGCCAGGCTGGGCCGAAGTGATTGGCGAACAAGGCGTGGCCGATGTGGCCGGTTTTGTGGTGACCAAGCTCGATGGTCGCAAGTTGCCTGAAGGGGCCAAGGCCGACGTGGCCAACGGCGAAAAACTCTTCGCCGCCAACTGCGTGGCCTGCCACGGCCCCGCCGGCAAAGGCACCCCGGCCATGGGCGCCCCCGACCTGACCCACCCCGGCGCGTTCATCTACGGTTCGAGCTTCGCTCAGTTGCAGCAGACCATCCGCTACGGCCGTCAGGGCCAGATGCCTGCGCAGGAACAACTGCAAGGCAACGACAAGGTGCACTTGCTCGCGGCGTATGTGTACAGCCTGTCTCATGCAGACAAAAAGGCCGAGGAGCAGTGAGACTGATCGTTATTTAGCAACACAGAAACAACCCATGTGAGAGGGGGCTGGCCCCCGATAGCAGTGGGCCAGTCATGCCTTTATTGACTGACACTCTGCTATCGGGGGCCAGCCCTTCTCACATTGCATCTCTGGCATTTTTGAAGGTCGAACCGGCAAAACCGGCCATACTTCCCAAGTCAATTGATCCAGATCACGTACACCATCAATTGATTTCCCCCAACGCGACCAAAGGTCGCACCCTTGGCGTACCATCGGGGGCGTATCATTACGCTACTGCAACATCCTTAATTTGACCCCGGTTGGCACGTACTGGCCGAGGCAAATCTCCACCGCCGTGGGATGCAATGATGAGCGACCAAATACCGGTACATGACGTTACCCCGCCTGCCAAACATTCAAGCCAGACGGTCGATCTCTACGCCGCGCGCGAGAAGATCTACACCCGTGCCTTCACTGGCCTGTTCCGCAATCTGCGCATGCTCGGCGGTGCCGCGCTGTTCCTGCTCTACTTCGGCACGGTGTGGCTGAACTGGGGCGGTCACCAGGCTGTGTGGTGGAATTTGCCGGAACGTAAGTTCTTTATTTTCGGCGCAACCTTCTGGCCTCAGGACTTCATCCTGCTGTCTGGCATCCTGATCGTCGCCGCGTTCGGCCTGTTCTTTATCACGGTGTACGCCGGGCGCGTGTGGTGCGGCTATACCTGCCCGCAAAGCGTGTGGACGTGGATCTTCATGTGGTGCGAGAAGGTCACCGAAGGCGACCGCAACCAACGCATCAAGCTGGACAAAGCGCCGATGAGCGCCAACAAATTCCTGCGCAAGTTCAGCAAGCACAGCCTGTGGCTGATCATCGGTTTCGTCACCGGCATGACGTTCGTCGGTTACTTCTCGCCGATCCGCGAACTGGTCTTCGACTTCTTCACCGGCCAGGCCGATGGCTGGTCGTATTTCTGGGTCGGTTTCTTCACCCTTGCCACCTATGGCAACGCCGGTTGGCTGCGCGAACAGGTGTGCATCTACATGTGCCCTTATGCGCGTTTCCAGAGCGTAATGTTCGACAAGGACACCCTGATCGTCTCCTACGACCCACGCCGTGGCGAACTGCGCGGGCCACGTAAAAAAGGCGCCGACTACAAGGCCCAGGGCCTGGGCGACTGCATCGACTGCACCATGTGCGTACAGGTATGCCCGACCGGCATCGACATCCGTGACGGCCTGCAGATCGAGTGCATCGGCTGCGCGGCGTGCATCGATGCCTGCGACAACATCATGGATAAGATGGAGTACCCACGCGGCCTGATCAGCTACACCACCGAGCACAACCTGTCCGGTCAGAAAACCCACAAGCTGCGTCCACGTCTGATCGGCTATGCGTTGGTATTGCTGGCGATGATCAGCCTGTTGGTCACCGCGTTTTTCATGCGTTCGCTGGTGGGCTTCGACGTCAGCAAAGACCGCGTGCTGTTCCGCGAAAACGCCGAAGGCCGCATCGAAAACGTCTACAGCCTGAAGATCATGAACAAGGACCAGCGCGACCACACCTACGTGCTCGATGCCGCCGGCCTGCCGGATCTCAAGTTGCAGGGCCGCCGCGAGATCAAGGTGTCCGCCGGCGATATCGTGAGCATGCCGGTGGAACTGTCGAGTGCGCCGGAACAAGTGCCATCGAGCACCAACGAGGTGACGTTCATCCTCAAGGATGCCGATGACCCGAGCATTCACGTCGAAGCCAAGAGCCGATTCATCGGCCCTCAGGTCCGTTAACCCAACGTTGTTAAACAGAGAGCCGAACAATGCCCGTAGCCACTGCCGCAAGCCCTTGGTACAAGCACCTCTGGCCTTGGATCATCATCGGTATCCTCGCCTGCTCGGTGGCCTTGACCTTGTCCATGGTGACGATCGCGGTGAACAACCCTGACAACCTGGTCAACGACAACTACTACGAGGCCGGCAAAGGCATCAACCGCTCCCTGGATCGTGAACGCCTGGCCCAGACCCTGCAGTTGCGCGCCAAGCTGCACCTGGACGAACTGACCGGCGAGGTCGAGCTGAACCTCACCGGCTACAGCAACCCCAACACCCTGCAACTGAACCTGATTTCACCGACCCAGCCGGAGAAAGACCGCAAGATCAACCTGACCCGCAGCGACAGCGAGCCGGGCCGCTACCTGGGTCAGGTGACCGATAAAGTCGAAGGCCGCCGTTTCGTGGAGCTTTTGGGTGTGGAAGGCGACAGGACCTGGCGCCTGTTCGAGGAAGAAGAAGTCAGCCACGACAAAGACTTACTGCTGGGAGATGAGCCCTTGCAGGGCGCCGAAGACCTGAAGAAGTAAACACTCTGCGCTTCGCACGTCGCGGTCCCGCCCCTCCCTGCGAGAGTCGAGCTGGCCCGCGACGAGGCCCTACCAGCCCCTAAAGATTCCAAGCCATGACCACCCCACTTCCCTGCTACCACTGCGCCCTGCCCGTGCCGCCCGGCAGCCGGTTCACCGCTCAGATCCTCGGCGAGCGCCGTGAACTCTGCTGCCCAGGTTGCCAGGCAGTGGCCGAAGCGATTGTGGCCGGGGGCCTGGAAAGCTATTACCAGCATCGCAGCGAAGCCTCGGCCAACCCCGAAGCGCTGCCGGTACAACTGGTGGAGGAGCTGGCGCTGTATGACCGCGCCGACGTGCAAAAACCCTTTGTGCGCCATGACGGCGAACTGGCCGAAACCACCCTGCTGATGGAAGGCATCAGTTGCGCGGCGTGTGGCTGGCTGATCGAAAAACACCTGCGCAGCCTGCCCGCGGTGGCCGAGGCGCGGCTGAACCTGTCCAACCATCGCTTGCAGGTCCGCTGGGCCGATGGGCAACTGCCGTTGAGCCAGGTGCTCAGCGAACTGCGCCATATCGGCTATGCCGCCCACCCGTATCAGGCGGACCGCGCCGCTGAGCAATTGGCCAGTGAAAACCGTCTGGCCTTGCGCCAACTGGGCGTTGCCGGGTTGCTGTGGTTTCAGGCGATGATGGCAACCATGGCCACTTGGCCGGAATTCAATATCGACCTGAGCCCAGAGCTGCACGTCATCCTGCGCTGGGTAGCGATGTTTCTGACCACCCCCATCGTGTTCTACAGCTGCGCGCCGTTTTTCAAAGGCGCGTTGCGCGACCTGCGCACCCGCCATCTGACCATGGATGTGTCGGTGTCCCTGGCGATTGGCGGCGCCTACCTGGCGGGCATCTGGACCGCCATCAGTGGCGTGGGCGAGCTGTATTTCGATGCAGTGGGCATGTTCGCGCTGTTCCTGCTGGCCGGGCGCTATCTGGAACGCCGCGCCCGCGAACGCACCGCCGCCGCCACTGCGCAACTGGTCAACCTGCTGCCGGCGTCGTGCCTGCGCGTGCAAAGCGACGGCCAGAGCGAGCGCATCCTGCTCAGCGAACTGGCAGTGGGCGATCGCGTGCGCGTACACCCAGGCGCGGTGCTGCCGGCGGACGGAGTGATCCTCGACGGTCAGTCCAGCATCGACGAGTCACTACTGACCGGCGAGTACCTGCCGCAAGCGCGCCAGGTGGGCGATAGCGTCACCGCCGGCACCCTCAATGTGGAAGGCGCGCTGACCGTTGAAGTACGTGCCCTGGGCCACGACACCCGCCTGTCCGCCATCGTGCGCTTGCTGGAACGGGCCCAGGCCGAGAAACCGCGGCTGGCCCAGATCGCCGACCGTGCCGCGCAATGGTTCCTGCTGGGCTCGCTGCTCGCCGCCGCGCTGATCGGCCTGTGGTGGTGGCAGTTGGACGCGTCGCGGGCGTTCTGGATCGTACTGGCGATGCTGGTGGCGACCTGCCCGTGCGCCTTGTCGCTGGCCACACCCACCGCCCTCACCGCCGCCACCGGCACCCTGCACAAACTCGGTTTGCTGCTGACCCGCGGCCATGTGCTGGAGGGTCTTAACCAAATCGACACGGTGATTTTCGACAAGACCGGCACCCTCACCGAAGGCCGCCTGGCGCTGCGAGCGATTCGCCCCTTGGGCCCGTTGGACAGCGATGCCTGCCTGGGCCTGGCCGCCGCCCTGGAAAACCGTTCAGAGCACCCGATTGCCCGTGCTTTCGGGCGTGCGCCGCTGGCTGCCGATGAAGTGCTGAGCACCCCCGGCCTCGGCCTGGAGGGTCGCGTGGGCGAGCGCCTGCTGCGCATCGGCCAGCCGGGGTTCGTGTGTGAACTCAGCGGCTGCGCCTTGCCCGCCTCACCCGACGAAGCCGGACAATGGCTGCTGCTGGGTGACCGCCAGGGCCCGCTCGCCTGGTTCGTGCTCGACGACCGCCTGCGCAGCGACGCACCGGCCTTGCTGCAAGCCTGCCAGGCACGCGGCTGGCGCACCCTGCTGCTCTCGGGGGACAGTTCGCCGATGGTCGCCAGCGTCGCGCTTGAGCTGGGCATCGACGAGGCCCACGGCGGCCTGCGTCCCGACGACAAACTGCAAGTGTTGCAACGCCTGCACCAGGAAGGCCGCAGGGTGTTGATGCTCGGCGATGGGGTCAACGATGTGCCGGTGCTCGCCGCCGCGGATATCAGTGTGGCCATGGGCTCGGCCACCGACCTGGCCAAGACCAGCGCCGACGCGGTGCTGCTGTCCAACCGCTTGGATGCGCTGGTGCAGGCCTTCAGCCTGGCGCGGCGCACCCGACGGGTGATCATTGAAAACCTGGTGTGGGCGGGGCTATACAATGGCCTTATGCTGCCGTTCGCCGCCCTCGGCTGGATCACGCCCATTTGGGCGGCGGTGGGCATGTCCCTCAGTTCGTTGACCGTGGTGCTCAACGCCCTGCGCCTGACTCGCCTGCCGAGCGCGCCGGCCGCCAGCGCCCCTCAAGTAACCCGCCCGCTGCCAGCTTGAGCCGCGCGGGCATGGAGTGCAGATGCCAGCTTTATACGTGATGATTCCGGCGGCGCTGCTATTAGTGGGCGTCGCCATCTACATCTTCTTCTGGGCCGTGGACAGCGGCCAGTACGACGACCTCGACGGCCCGGCCCACAGCGTGCTGTTCGATGACCAGGATCCTAACCACTTGGCCGGCGTCGAAGAAGCCAACAGCCCCGAGCAACCGCCCAAGCCCCAAGAACCACCCCATGCTTGAACTGGCGCCGTTACTGGTTTCCGCGCTGATCCTCGGCCTGCTCGGTGGCGGCCATTGCCTGGGCATGTGCGGTGGACTGATGGGGGCGCTGACCCTGGCCATCCCTCAAGAGCAGCGCAGCCGTCGGTTTCGTCTGCTGCTGGCGTACAACCTGGGGCGCATCCTCAGCTACGCCTGCGCCGGGCTGCTGATCGGCAT
Source organism: Pseudomonas sp. ARP3 (assembly GCF_001029595.1). Classification (NCBI taxonomy): domain Bacteria; kingdom Pseudomonadati; phylum Pseudomonadota; class Gammaproteobacteria; order Pseudomonadales; family Pseudomonadaceae; genus Pseudomonas; species Pseudomonas sp. ARP3. The sequence continues at coordinate 126,085 of NZ_LEKF01000001.1, read as the reverse complement.
GGCCGGCTGGGCCGTGGCCAATAGCCCGGCGGCCATGATTCTGCGGGTGTTGGCCGGTCTGCTGCTGATCAGCATGGGCCTGTACCTGGCCGGCTGGTGGAGCGGTCTGACCCGTATCGAACGCCTCGGGCGCGGCCTGTGGCGGCATATCCAGCCGATTGCCAACCGTTTGCTGCCGGTGTCCAGCCTGCCCCGCGCGTTGTTGCTGGGCGCGCTGTGGGGCTGGTTGCCGTGCGGGCTGGTCTACAGCACCCTGCTCTGGGCCGCCAGCCAAGGCAATGCGCTGGACAGTGGTTTGCTGATGCTGGCGTTCGGCCTGGGCACCTGGCCGGTGTTGCTGGCCACCGGGCTGGCGGCGGAACGCGTCACTGCCTTACTGCGCAAGCGCAGCGTGCGCATGGCCGGCGGTGTGCTGGTGGTGCTCTTCGGTATCTGGACCCTGCCCGGCCCGCATCAGCACTGGTTGATGGGGCATTGAAACGCCGTGTGGCATAGCGCCGCTCCCCGTTGACGCAAATCAAGGCGCCCCCTACGGCCAACCCCTAGACTCGGCCCACTAGCCTATCCGGGGGACGCCCGCATGCTCGACGCCATTCGTTGGGACACCGATCTGATTAACCGCTACGACCTGGCAGGGCCGCGCTACACGTCCTACCCGACCGCCGTGCAATTCGACAGCCAAGTCGGCACATTCGACTTGCTCCACGCCCTGCGTGACAGCCGCAAGGCCACACGGCCGCTGTCGCTGTACGTGCATGTGCCGTTCTGCGCGAACATTTGCTACTACTGCGCCTGCAACAAGGTCATCACCAAGGACCGAGGCCGCGCCCACGCCTACCTGCAACGCCTGGAGCAGGAGATCCAACTGGTGGCTTGCCACCTGGACCCCAAGCAGCCGGTGGAGCAACTGCACTTCGGCGGCGGCACTCCGACCTTTCTCAGCCACGACGAACTGCGCCAGGTCATGACCTGCCTGCGCCAGCACTTCAACCTGCTAGACGATGACTCCGGCGACTATGGCATCGAGATCGACCCGCGCGAAGCCGACTGGGCCACCATGGGCCTGCTGCGCGAGCTGGGCTTTAACCGCGTGAGCATCGGCGTGCAAGACCTCGATCCCGAGGTCCAGCGCGCAGTGAACCGTCTGCAAAGTCTGGAAGAAACCCGCGCGGTGATCGACGCGGCGCGCACCCTGCAATTTCGTTCGATCAACATCGACCTGATCTACGGCTTGCCTAAACAGACGCCGATCAACTTCGCGCGCACCGTGGAGGAAGTCATCAAGCTGCAGCCGGACCGCCTGTCGGTGTTCAACTATGCGCACCTGCCGGAACGTTTCATGCCGCAACGCCGCATCAACAGCGACGAACTGCCCTCCCCGGCGCAAAAACTGTTGATGCTGCAAACCACCATCGAACAACTGACCCAGGCCGGCTATCGCTACATCGGCATGGACCACTTCGCCCTGCCCGACGACGAGCTGGCCATCGCCCAGGAAGAAGGCCGGCTGCAACGCAACTTCCAGGGTTACACCACCCATGGTCATTGCGATCTGATCGGGCTTGGGGTGTCGGCCATCAGCCAGATCGGCGATCTGTACTGCCAGAACAGCAGTGACCTGAATACCTACCAGAACACCTTGGCTGGCGCGCAACTGGCCACCAGCCGTGGCCTGGTCTGCACCACGGACGATCGTTTGCGCCGTGAAGTAATTCAGCAACTGATCTGCAATTTCAGCCTGGCTTTCGAACCTGTCGAGCAGGCTTTCAATATTGATTTTCGCGGGTATTTCGCCGATCTCTGGCCGCAACTGGAGGCGATGGCCACGGATGGTCTGATCGCCCTCGACGAACACGGCATTCGCGTGCTGCCGGCCGGCCGACTGCTGGTGCGTTCGGTGTGCATGGTGTTCGATGCGTACTTGGAGCACCAGAACCGGCAGCGGTTTTCGCGGGTGATCTGAAGGGCAAGCCCCGGCGCGGTGAGGGCCGGGCTTGCGTTAACCTCTATACTATTGGTGCTTTTTTGTACAGGCTGGCCTGACTGCCCACAGTGCGTTACCCTTACGCATTATGTGTGATTCCCCACAAGGATTTTAGTAATGTCCGAGCCAGTCAAGCTGCGCGCTCATAACCAGGCCCATTGCAAGGATTGCAGCCTGGCCCCCCTCTGCCTGCCACTTTCGCTGAATCTGGAAGACATGGATGCGCTGGACGACATCGTTAAACGCGGTCGCCCGCTGAAGAAAGGCGAGTTTCTGTTTCGCCAGGGCGACAAGTTCGATTCCGTCTATGCAGTACGCTCCGGCGCGTTGAAGACATTCAGCCTGAGCGACGGCGGCGAGGAACAAATCACCGGTTTCCATCTGCCGAGTGAACTGGTGGGGTTATCGGGCATGGACACCGAGATTCACCCGGTATCGGCCCAGGCGCTGGAGACGACCTCGGTGTGCGAGATCCCCTTCGAACGCCTGGATGAGCTGGCGCTGCAATTGCCGCAACTGCGCCGCCAATTGATGCGTGTGATGAGCCGCGAGATCCGCGACGATCAACAAATGATGCTGCTGCTGTCGAAGAAAACCGCCGACGAGCGCATCGCCACCTTCCTGGTTAACCTCTCTGCCCGTTTCCGCGCCCGTGGGTTCTCGGCCAACCAGTTCCGCTTGAGCATGTCGCGCAACGAAATCGGCAACTATCTGGGGCTGGCGGTGGAAACCGTGTCCCGCGTATTCACCCGTTTCCAGCAGAACGAACTGCTCGCCGCCGAAGGCAAGGAAGTGCATATCCTCGACCCGATCCAGCTGTGCGCGCTGGCCGGTGGCTCCATAGAAGGTTGATGCAGACACCTGCGGCCGCGCCAATCGGCAAGGTCGCAGGTATACTTCGAGTCCGTTTTCCGCACCCAGGACTCCTCGACGATGACCTTCGACTCGTTCGACATCAAATCCCTGATCCGCCCTGTCATCGACTTCCCCAAGCCTGGGGTGATCTTCCGTGACATCACCCCGCTGTTCCAATCGCCCAAGGCCCTGCGCCTGGTGGCGGACAGCTTTGCCCAGCGCTACGTCGAAGCCGAGTTCACCCACATTGGCGCGATGGATGCTCGTGGTTTTCTGATCGGTTCGATCATTGCTTATCAGTTGAACAAGCCGCTGATCCTGTTTCGCAAGCAAGGCAAACTGCCGGCCGATGTGCTGGCCGAGGGTTACCAGACAGAATACGGCGAAGCCTTCCTGGAAGTGCACGCCGACAGCTTGTGCGAAGGCGACTCGGTGCTGATATTCGATGACCTGATCGCCACTGGCGGTACGCTGATAGCCGCTGCGAACCTGGTACGGCGCATGGGTGCGAAGGTGTTCGAAGCCGCCGCAATCATCGACCTGCCGGAGCTGGGTGGCTCGCAGCGCTTGGAAGACATGGGCATCCCGACGTTTTGCCTGACGCAGTTTTCATTGACTGAACGCTAATGGCACTGACCATCACAAGCCCATCTGCTTGCTGATGATTTCGTTCATTACCTCCCGAGTCCCCCCGCCGATGGACAGGATGCGGTTGTCGCGATACAGCCGCTCCACCAGATTGCCGCGCATATAGCCCTGGCCGCCGAGGATCTGCACGGCGTCGTAGGTGACGCGGTCGGCGGTGTCGGTGGCCAGGTTCTTGGCCATGGAAATTTCCTTGATCACACTTTTGCCCGCCGCCATCTTCGCTGCCTGGCGGTAGGTGAACTCCCGCGAGACTTCCACGGCCGTGGCCATTTCCGCCAAGCGATGCTTGAGCACCTGGAATTTACCGATGGGTTTGCCGAACGCCTCACGCTGAGCGGCCCATCGCAGGCTCTGTTCAAGGGCCATCTGCGCGGTCATATTGGCCATCAATGCCAGAGCCAGGCGTTCGCTTTGGAAGTTGCCCATGATGCAGGCGAACCCCATGTTCTCGGCGCCGATCAGATTGCCGACGGGCACTGGGCAGTCATCGAAGAACAACTCAGCCGTGTCCGACGCCCACCAGCCCATCTTCTTCAGTGGTGGACCGACGGTAAAACCAGGGGTGTTCTTTTCGATCAACAGCAGGCTGATACCGGCAAATCCCGGCCCACCGGTGCGCACCGCCACGGTGTAGAAGTCGGCGCGCACGCCGCTGGTAATAAAGGTTTTGCTGCCGCTGACGCGGTAACAGTCGCCGTCGCGCACGGCGCGGGTGTGCAGGTTGGCCACATCGGAACCGCCACCCGGCTCGGTAACCGCCAGAGCAATGACCTTCGCCCCTGCCAACACCTGCGGCACCACTCGCTCGCGCACTTCGGGCCGTGCCCATTTGACGACCGGCGGCAAGCCGATATCCAGCGAACCGAGCCCCGCGACAACGCCGCCGGAGCCGCAGCGCATCAACTCTTCGCTGGCCGCAACCTTGGCGAACAAATCGCCTTCGTGACTGCCACCCAATGATTCTGGATACCCGATGCCAAGGATCCCCGCCGCACCGGCCTTGTCGTAGAGTTCGCGGGGGAAACTTTGAGCCTCCTCCCATTGCTCGATGCCCGGCAGCATCTCGCGCTCGACAAAGCGTCGCACGCTGTCGCGGATCAGCTGGTGATGGGGGTCGAAGTAATCCTGATAGGCAGACATCGGCAAACTCCACGCAACGGTGGAGAGAAATTACCAAGCGCTTGCTTGGTTAACAAGCATTCGAAAAAACGTGGTGCCAAAGAAATCCGAACTGAACCCGCCACACACTTGTTGCGGCGAAGCGGCCCTGTATCCAGACACTGCGGTGGGTCAGGCGGAAACGGTTGCCAGGTTATAGGGCTGCTTCGCAGCCCAGCGCAGGGCAAGCCTGCTCACTACACGGGGAGCGGCGCACGCGCTTGCAGTGGTGAGCGGGCTTGCCCCGCGCTGGGGCGCGAAGCGGCCCTGTCTGCAGGCGCTGCGTTGGGTCAGGCAGAAACGGTTGCCAGGTTGTGGGGCTGCTTCGCAGCCCAGCGCAGGGCAAGCCTGCTCACTACACGGGGAGCGGCGCACGTGCTTGCAGTGGTGAGCGGGCTTGCCCCGCGCTGGGGCGCGAAGCGGCCCTGTCTGCAGGCGCTGCGGTGTGTCAGGCGGAAACGGTTGCAAGGTTGTGGGGCTGCTTCGCAGCCCAGCGCAGGGCAAGCCTGCTCACTACACGGGGAGCGGCGCACATGCTTGCAGTGGTGAGCGGGCTTGCCCCGCGCTGGGGCGCGAAGCGGCCCCGTCTGCAGGTGCTGCGGTGTGTCAGGCGGAAACGGTTGCCAGGTTGCGGGGCGGCTTCGCAGCCCAGCGCAGGGCAAGCCTGCTCACTACAACAGCCGGGGTGGCTAGAGGGCGATGGGTTTGCGGCCGGCGAAAGAGTGCGCCAGGGTGCCGCCGTCCACCAGTTCCAACTCGCCTCCCAGCGGCACGCCGTGGGCGATGCGTGAAGTGATCAGGCCTTTGTTGGTCAGCAGTTGGGCGATGTAATGGGCAGTCGCTTCACCTTCCACCGTGGGGTTGGTGGCGAGGATGACTTCGGTAAAGGTGCCCTGTTCCTCGATACGCGCCACCAGTTGCGGGATGCCGATGGCCTCCGGGCCGAGGCCGTCGAGCGGCGAGAGGTGGCCCTTGAGCACGAAGTAGCGTCCGCGATAGCCGGTCTGTTCCACCGCATACACATCCATCGGCCCTTCCACTACGCACAGCAAAGTGTCGTCGCGGCGCGGGTCCGCGCATTGCGGGCAAAGCTCTTCTTCGGTGAGAGTGCGGCACTGGCGACAGTGGCCAACGCCTTCCATGGCCTGGCTCAGGGCCTGGGCCAGGCGAGTGCCGCCGCTGCGGTCACGCTCCAGCAATTGCAGCGCCATGCGCTGGGCGGTTTTCTGGCCGACACCCGGCAAAGTACGCAGGGCGTCGATCAGTTGACGAATCAGGGGGCTGAAGCTCATGGGGCATGGGTCCGACAAAACGACGAGACGCGGTTTATACCCGCGCCCCGGATTAGCGTCAAATGATCAATCCTGCGCGACGCGCACCACCAACTTGCCGAAGTTGCGCCCTTCGAGCAGGCCGATAAAGGCTTCGGGCGCCTGCTCCAGGCCCTCGACCACATCTTCGCGGAACTTGATCTTGCCCTCGCGCACCCACGGCGCCATGGCGCTGAGGAACTCGGGCTGACGGTCGCCGTAGTCATCAAACACAATAAAGCCCTGGATGCGCACGCGCTTGGTCAGCAGAGTCCGTTGCAGGGCCGGTAGACGATCTGGACCACTGGGCGCCTCATGGGCGTTATAGCCGGCGATCAGGCCGCACAGCGGCACCCGTGCCTTGGCGTTCAGCAGCGGCAACACTGCGTCGAAGACCTTGCCGCCGACGTTTTCGAAATAGATGTCCACACCTTTGAAGCAGGCCTGGGCCAACTCGTCGGCAAAGTCCTCGCTTTTATGGTCGATACAGGCATCAAAGCCCAACTCGTCCACCACATAGCGGCACTTCTGCGCGCCGCCCGCAATACCGACCACACGCAGGCCCTTGAGCTTAGCCACCTGCCCCACCACCGAGCCGACCGCTCCGGACGCCGCGGCCACCACCAGGGTTTCGCCGGCCTTTGGCTGGCCGATGTCCATCAGGCCCATGTAGGCGGTCATGCCGGGCATGCCCAGCACACCCAGCGCCATGGAAGGACTGGCCAGCCCCTTAGGCACCGGTATCAGGTTGCGGCCGTCGGAAATGCTGTGGCTCTGCCAGCCGGTCGCACCGACCACCAGATCACCCACTTCAAACTTCGGATGACGCGACTGCTCGATCCGGCTGACAGCGCCGCCGGTCATCACCTCGTCGATTTCCACCGGTGCCGCGTAGGACGGCGCATCGCTCATCCGCCCACGCATGTAGGGGTCAAGGGACAAGTACAGGGTTTTGAGCAGCACCTGGCCGTCCGCCAGCTCCGGCAAAGTCACACGCTCCAGGCGGAAGTTCTCCGGGGTCGGTGCGCCTTTAGGACGCGAAACCAGGACGATTCGCTGGTTGAGTGTCGGTTCGTGAGGCATCAGAGGGCTCCTTATCGAATTCATCGGTATAGGGTGCAGACCATGGGTGCCGTGCCAGGGTTCGATCGGATCGGCATAAACAAAAATGCCAGGCGCGATGCCTGGCATTGGAGTCTAGCTAAAGCCTGCGGATCAGAACGGCAGCTTCATGCCCGGCGGCAGTTGCATGCCGGCGGTCACACCGGACATTTTGTCCTGGCTGTTGGCTTCGATCTTGCGCACTGCGTCGTTCACGGCAGCCGCGAACAGATCTTCCAGCACCTCACGGTCGTCATCGCTGACGCCTTCAAGCAGGCTCGGGTCGATGCTCACGCGCTTGATGTCGTGACGACCGGTCATCACCACACTGACCATATCACCACCGGCTTTACCGGTGACTTCGGCGTTGGCCAGTTCTTCCTGCATCTTGGCCATTTTTTCCTGCATCTGCTGCGCCTGCTTCATCAGGCCGGCCATGCCACCTTTCATCATGGGAATCACCTCAAAAGTACGTGGATCAAGTTAGTAGCCCGGTGTCATGACGCCTGGGGCACCGGAGCTTCGACAGGTTCAATAGTATCGTGGCGCACCACCGCACCGAACTGCTGCATCATTTGCTGGATGAGCGGATCGGCGTGGATCGCGTCCTCGGCTTCACGCTGGCGGTTCAGACGCCGGCGGGTCGCGGCCTGGGCCGGGGTTTCCTGCTCAGGCTTGATCAATTCGATGCTGATCGTCAGCGTGCGCCCATGGTACTGGTTAAGGGCATCATTGAGGCGACGCTGCTGGGTTGCATTGAACAAGGCACTGTGGGCCGGGTCCAGGTGCAGCGACCAGTGGTCGCCGTCGACGGCGATCAGTGTGCAGTTGGCGGCGATGCTGCCGGTCATGCCGGAAATCGGCAATTTCGGGAACAGTTCCAGCCACTGCAGAGCCAGACCGGTGGCCGGCGCTGCGGCGGGTTCAGGCTCGGGCTCCGGGGCAGGTTCGGCGGCGTGTTCGCTGGCCAATTCGTCCAGGTAGCTGTAGGCCGAATCCATGTCCGGCTCGATGTAGTCTTCGTCCAGCGGCGGCTCGTCGTCGAGGTCGATGCCCGGCGTGGCCGCGTCGACTTGGGCGACCGTCGGCTCGGGCACTGGCGCGGACACCCACTCCGGCGCATCCGGCACCACGCTGTCAGGCGTCGGCGTGGGCATCGGGGTCAGTTCGGGTTGCTCGCCGGTGGTTTCCAGCACGGGCTCCACGGCAGGCTGCAACTCGGGCTCGGGCTCGGCGTCCGCCGGTTCGTTCCACGGCAGGTCGACCACAGGGTCGGGCTCAGGCGCGGCAACCACTACTGGCTCAGGCGCCTCAGCTGGAGGCGCGACCGGCGCAGGCGCGGCGGCAACTGGCGCGACTACGGCGGCGCCAGCCACAGGTTTGGCGGAATCAACTGTGGCCTGGCTGATCCCCACTGGCTTTAGCGGCTGTCTCGGCGCATCCGCCGTATCGGCGGGCCGGAACGCCAGCATGCGCAACAGCACCATTTCAAAACCGCCGCGCGGATCCGGCGCCAGGGGCAAATCGCGACGGCCGATCAGGCCCATCTGGTAATAGAACTGCACGTCTTCGGCCGGCAATGCCTGGGCCAACGCCAGCACCCGGTCGCGGTCGCCGTGGCCGTTGTCGACACCTTCAGGCAGAGCCTGGGCGATGGCCACGCGGTGCAGCACATTGAGGATTTCCGAGAGCACGCCGTTCCAGTCCGGGCCTTGCTCCGACAAATGGCGCACGGCCTCCAACAACGCCTTGGCATCACCGTCGATCAACGCGTGCAGCACGTCGAAGACCTGGCCGTGATCCAGGGTGCCCAACATGGCACGCACATCGGCGGCCATGACCTTGCCTTCGCCAAAGGCGATGGCCTGGTCGGTGAGGCTCATGGCGTCACGCATCGAGCCATCGGCCGCGCGGCCGAGCAGCCACAGCGCGTCGTCTTCGAACGGCACGTTCTCGACACCCAGCACATGGGTCAAATGCTCGACCACTCGCTCGGGAGTCATGTTCTTCAGGGAAAACTGCAGGCACCGCGACAGAATGGTTGCAGGAAGTTTCTGCGGGTCGGTGGTGGCCAGGATGAATTTGACGTAGGGCGGCGGCTCTTCCAGGGTTTTCAACAAGGCGTTGAAGGAGTGGCTGGACAGCATGTGCACTTCGTCGATCAGGTAGACCTTGAAACGGCCACGGCTCGGGGCGTACTGCACGTTGTCCAGCAGTTCGCGGGTGTCTTCGACCTTGGTGCGGCTGGCGGCGTCGATCTCGATCAGGTCGACGAAACGCCCTTCGTCGATTTCCCGGCATACCGAACAGGTGCCGCAGGGCGTTGAGGTGATCCCGGTTTCACAGTTCAGGCACTTGGCGATGATCCGCGCGATCGTGGTCTTGCCCACCCCCCGGGTACCGGTGAACAGGTAGGCGTGGTGCAGCCGTTGGCTGTCCAAGGCATTGATCAGAGCCTTGAGCACATGGGTCTGGCCGACCATTTCGCGGAACGAGCGCGGGCGCCATTTACGTGCAAGAACCTGATAACTCATCGAAAACCGTCGCAACTGGGAAGCAGAGGCCGGTAATGCTAGCGGAGCAAGGGGGAAATTGCATCCGGCACGCTCGTCTAATCTGACTAAGCTCTGCTGACTGGCCCCCGAAACGGCCTGAACCTGGAGAGTGTATGCGCGTAGTCCTGGGCGCTTTATGGATGATCACCACGGCCAGCTTGGCGGCGCCTGCCCCGCTGCGTTTTTCGATTTCCGACAGTTGGGCGATGCCGATGGTGCAAGTGGAGAACGGTCAGCCGACCCAGGGCATTTTGTATGACGTGATGGCGAGCCTGGCCACACAGCTCGGCCTACCGGCCCGGTTCCAAGTGCTGGCACGCGCGCGCATCGCCACTGCCTTGCTCCATGGCGACATCGACGTGCGCTGTTATGTCACCCAGGCCTGGCTCGATGACCTGCCCGGCGACTACGCCTGGAGCGTGCCGCTGATGGCGCAGCGCAGCGTCCTGGTCAGTACCGACGAACAACCGGTCACACTGAGCGACCTGGCCCCGCAGGCCATCGGCACCGTACTCAATTACCGCTACATCGGCCTGGCCGCGTTGTTTGCCAGCGGGCGGCTGACCCGTGACGAAGCGCGCAGTGAGGAACAGGTGTTGCAAAAACTGCTGGCTGGGCGCTTTCAATACGCCGTCATCAACGAATGGACGGTTGATCGCTTCAACCAGTCTCTGCCGCTTGGTCGGCGTCTGCATAAGGTCGCCGTGGTCGATGAGTTGAGCCTGGGCTGCATTGTGCGTAACGATCCCAATTTGCCGGTGCAGCAAATCCTGGATACGTTGCAGCGCATGAAAATGTCAGGGGAAATCGACAAGATCATTCAGCTGTACACCGGCCAGATTCCATCGGTGCCCCACGCTCCTGACAAGAACTGACAGTGCGACCTTTTAGACTGGGCTGACTTAACCGCCTGCCCTCAAGGAGCCTGCATGCACACCGTCGCCCATTATTTCCTGCTGTATGTCGACAGCCCCGCCACCAGCGCGAATTTCTACAGCCGCTTGCTCGATAAGCCGCCCGTGGAACTCAACCCGACCTTTGCCCTGTTCATACTCGATAACGGCGTCAAGCTGGGGCTGTGGTCGCGCCACACCGTGGAACCGGCCGCCACGCTGACGGGCGGCGGCGCGGAAGTGGGGCTGTCACTGGCGGACAAAACCGCCCTAGACACCTTGCACGCGCAGTGGTCGGCACGGGGCGCCACGATCATTCAGTCACCGACGGATCTGGACTTCGGCTATACCTTCGTCGCCGAGGACCTCGACGGCCACCGATTGCGCGCATTCTGCCTGCACGACTAAGCGCCAGCGCCCCTCCAGGCTGATGGCCGCCACGCTGGCCAGCACGATCAGCGCGCCGAGCACCACCCAGGGCGTCACCTGCTCACCCAGCAGAGTGGCGGCCATCAGCATCGCCACTGGCGGAATCAGGTACATCGCCACCGACGCGCGGCTGACCTCCACATGTTTCAACACATAGCCCCACGCCAGATAGGCCAGAGCGCTGGGAAAAATGCCCAGCACCAGCACCGCCAGGTTCTCCGTCAACGGCGCCCTCAGCACCGCCGCGGGCAGGCCCGGCAGGTTCACGCAGAGCATCAGAGTGCCCGCCCACACCATGTAGCACGCCATGGTCAGCGGGCTGTAACGATGGGCGTAGTGTTTCTGAAGGGCGAAATACACACTCCAGGACAGCGCTGCCAGCAGGATCAGCACGCCGCGCGGGTCGATCTCGCCGATGCCCCGATCACCGCAGATCACCACCCCTACCCCGACCAGCCCCAATGACACACACACCCAACGCCACACACTCACCCGCTCCTTCAAAACCCAAAACGCGATCAGCACACTGAACAGCGGGGCCGACTGCGCCAACACACTGGAGGCCGCCGCCGTGACCCATTGCTGTCCATAGTTGAGGGCTGTGTGGTGCAGGAACACGCCGAAGAACCCCAGCACCAGCAGCCAGGGCACGTCCCGCCAGCGCGGTCGGCCGATGCCCAGTACCAGCGCCACCCCGGCCATAAACAGCGACGCGATCAAAAAGCGCAACAACGCCAGCTGGCCGGGGCTGTAGCTGTGCAGGCCCAGATGCACACCAATCGGCGAATAGGCCCAGCAGAGGATCACGCTGGCGGTGACTAGCGTAAGCTTCAGGCGTGACGGTGTGTTCATCGAGAGCGTCCGGAAACCGCGAAAGAAGGCCTTCAGTCTTGGCCCGGACGCGGCGCAGGACAATTAAGCGTTTCTGACTTCTGAAATCACGGGAATTGAGCAATGGAACTGGCCCAACTGAAAATGGTGCGCGCCGTGGCGCAGACGGGCAGCGTGGCCCAGGCGGCCGTGCAGCTGCATTGCGTGCCCTCCAACATCACCACACGCATCAAGCAACTGGAGAGCGAGCTGGGCACGCCGTTATTTATCCGTGCCGGGCGCGGGCTGGCGATCAGCGCGGCGGGTGAAATTTTTCTCGACTACTGCGAGCGCATCCTGGCGCTGGTGGATGAGTCCAAACGCGCAGTGGATGCCACTGCCATCCCCCGTGGCACCTTGCGCATCGGCGCGGTGGAATCCAGCGCCAGCGGCCGCTTGCCACCGCTGCTGGCGGAATATCACCGGCGTTACCCGCAAGTCAGCCTGGAACTGGTGACCGGCGCCTGGAGCCCATTGCTTGACGACCTGCAACACCATCGCCTGGACGTGGCCCTGGTGGCCGCCGGTAACCGGCGGGCCAAACTCGAACACAGTGTGGTCTACCGCGAACGCCTGGTGCTGATCGCCAGCGCGTGCAGCGCGCCCATTCACGGCGCACAGGACCTGGCGGGCCGCACGTTGTTGGTGTGGCCAAGTGGCTGCCCCTATCGCGCCGCGCTGGAAAACTGGCTCAAACCCCATGACATCACACCGAGCATCGCCACCTATGCCAGCTGGGGCACGATCATCGGCTGCGTCAGCGCCGGGATCGGCGTGGCGTTGGCGCCGGAAGGGATTCTGGCGCGTTATGAGCAGGCCAGTCAGTTGGCTTCGTACCGGTTCGAGGAGCTTGAGGCCGTGGACAATCTGCTGTTCTGGCACACCGACACGCAGCGGCACCTGGCGCGGGATGCCTTTGCCGACTTGCTACGCGAAACCTTCGGCTAAGCCATATCTGGATGCCCGTAGCAGGTTTTTCCGTTATCCTCCCGCGAAATTAATTCAAAATGTAAGGGACTACCGTGAATTACTTCCGCTTGTTGCTTGCGGCGGCTGCTCTGAGCCTGCCCGTCGTACCCGCCTTCGCCGCCGCCACACCTGCACCGGTCGAAGCCAGCGCCGCAGCTGAACCGGCTGAAACCGCCGAACATTTCCTGGCTTCGCTGAAGAAAAAAACCGGCACGGTCACCCTGCCCAGCGGCATCGCCACCCTCAAACTCAACGACGAGTTCTACTACCTCGACCCGGCGGATACCGAACGCCTGCTGACCGACGGCTGGGGCAACCCACCGGGCTTCAAGACCCTGGGCATGATCGTACCCAAAGCCGTTAGCCCGCTGTCCGAGCGTGGCTGGGGCGTGATCGTCAGCTACAAGGCCGATGGGCATATTTCCGACGAGGACGCGGCAAAAATCGACTACGCCGACCTGCTCAAGCAGATGCAGGAAGAAGACGAGGCCGAGAACCAGGAACGCAAGAAACAAGGCTACGCCGGCCTGCATCTGCTGGGCTGGGCCGAGCCGCCGCACTATGACGATACCACCCACAAGATGTACTGGGCCCGCGAGCTGAAAGCCGACGACGCCGATCAGAACACCCTCAACTACAGCATCCGCGTACTGGGCCGTGAAGGCGTGCTGGAACTCAATGCCGTTGCCGCCATGGCCGACCTGCCGACCATCAAGCAAGAGCTGCCCAAGGTGCTGGCCTTCACCAACTTCACCGATGGCAACCTGTACACCGACTTCAACCCCAGCACCGACAAAATGGCCACCTATGGCCTAGCGGCACTGGTGGCCGGTGGGATTGCCGCCAAGGCCGGGTTGTTCGCCAAGATCGGCATTTTCCTGCTGGCGGCGAAGAAGTTTTTGGTCATCGGCGTGGTGGCGTTGCTCGCCGGTATCCGCAAGTTGTTCAGCCGCAATAAGGGCTGAACCCCGCCCATAAAAAACGCCGCCGTGTGCCAGACACACGGCGGCGTTTTTTTGTGGCTCAGTTTTGCGCGGTGGGCGCAGCCAGACGGCTGTACTGGTCCTGGCTGATCCAACCAATGAACGAGCGGCCTTCGGCGTTGACGAACTCGACCTGGGCCCAGCCGTCCTTGTACGCCAGCACACCGACCACGTCACGCTTGACGATATACGGGCGCTTAGCGACCTTGGCACCCGGGGTTTTCTGCAAGTAAGCCTTGTCGGCGGACACCGTGACCAGGCCGATCCAGTTTTTGCTGGCGGTCTGGCTCAGGTCCAGGCCGGTGGCGATTTCCGGCATCAACACGTTCAGGCAACCGGGGTGCTGGCGGCCTTGTTCTACGGTCAGGGTCACGCCATCGCCAGACGCTGCGATGCTGCCGGGATAAGCTTCCTGGCCCCAAGTGGTCAGCGCGCCCGGTTTACCCTGCAGGTAAAACGTGCAGCCGCGGGTGACGCCCTCGCCCATTTCTTCGGCGTAGTAGCCTTCGACCTGCTGCTGCGGCGTGACCGCCAGCATCAGGCCTTCATACTTGCCCGAATGCAAAGCGCTGCTGGCGGCCAATGCAGGCACTGCAAAGCACAACGACAACACACCCATCGTCAGAAAACGCGTCATCCTATTTTTTCCCTTCAAGTTTTTCGTAGGCTTTCTTCATCAGGACGTCGTAGTTGCCGTAGTCCTCACCGTTGTAATTACGCGCCATGCCGGTGAAATCCTTGGCCTTCATGGCTTTCATCAACGCTGGGCTCTTGCTGCAGAAACCCAGGAAGGCTTTGAGCTGGTTGCCAGCATTCACTTTCAAGGCGGCCGCGAATTCAAACACGGTCTTGTAACCGCACGATTCGAAGTTGAAGCCCATGATCTGGAACATGCCCCAGGACGCCGACATCAAGGCCGCTTCCTGATCCAAGGCAAACGCAGTAGCCATGGTTTCCCAGGCTTTGATCTGGTCCTTGTTGTTGGTCTGCCACTGCGGCCCGGCCTTTTTCACGTAAGGGTAAGACAGCAGCGGGTGGGCCTGGTCGTAGATGCGCTTGGTGTACTTGCGAAACAGGTGCCCTTCGAAAGCGATCACCGGCAACTTGGCCGGCCCGAACCCCGAACGCCCGCCGGATTCCACGGTGGCGAAGGCCTTGATGATATTGACCGAAATGCCGTTGCCCAACTGGGTGGCGGCGTTCTGGAAATCAGTGTCGGAGAGGGTCATGCCACCGTCGCAGGTGGGCTGCAACATCAGTTGCCGGTTGCGGCGCTCCGCCTCGATCATCGCGCGCATGCGGTCCAAGTACACATTCACCGTAGCCTGCACTGCATCGCCGTGGTTATTGCCGAAGGCATTCAGGAAGGTTGGAATGCGCAGCGTCGGAGAGGCCTTGACCGGCACCTTGACGGCCTCTTCGATCAGACTGTTGAACGTACGACCGGTGGGGTCGATCACGCCGTCGGGATGGGCGTACTTGAGGTGGCGAAACTGATACTGGCTGATGCACTGCACCAACTGGCCGTCGCACTTGCCGTTTTCCGGCAGGGGAAAGCCCATTTTGGGAATGATCAGATTGAATAAATACTGGATGCACTGCACATCGGCGGGCAAGTTGCGGGCTTTACCGGGAGCGCCCACCGAAGCACTGATCAGACGGGGCAACCCTTGCAGGCTTTTCATCAGAGACATCCTTGTTAGTTAAAGAAGTGATATCACTTCAATATCAATGCGTTACTGTTGTCATATTCTGAAACATGCGGCTGGCGGAAACTAGCAAGGCGCTCAAGGGTTGTCCAGTCGCGAGCTTGAAAGTTGTGAGACAGCTATCTAAAGGCAGGGAGCCGTCGTTTTTTTAGATCTGACGGCTGAGCGGGTTGGCCTCAGAAACACGCCAACAAACCAGTCACTCTCCACGGCTTAACTTCGCGTTTTCGCCGTCCGCTCTAGTATGCTGTACACCCAGCAATGCAATGGGATGTCCCTTTGCCTGGCCATATGATGAAACCGGAGGAACGACTGTGAGGCTCGACAAACTGCGCGTGCGCAATTACCGCTGCTTTGGAGAGTTCGATATCGACTTCGATCCTCATCTGACTGTCTTGATTGCCTCCAACGGTGGTGGCAAAACCACTATCCTGGATGCGGCTCGGGTTGCTTTATGGCCGTTTGTAAAAGGTTTTGACCTCGGTAGTCAGACCGGAAAATCCGCGACAATTCAAATCGACGACGTACGTCTTGCCCACCTTAGCAGCGGCAATATGGAACCTCAGATACCGAGCATTATTGAAGCGTCTGGCCCGTGGGATGACGGCGAACTGGAACGCCATTGGTTACAACAACGTACGCGCTTGAAAAAATCAACCAATACACTCGCAGACACCGGCGCTAAAGCCCTGACGGGGTACAGCAAATCACTGCAGGAAAAAGTTCGTCGTGATGAATCTGTTGTTCTACCTCTGATCACTTACCTGGGAACGTCTCGGCTCTGGTTTGAGGGGCGCTTCACCTCGGCCGCGGCCCAAACCACTCTTGACAAATCCGAATACTCCAGGACTTCAGGCTATCTGAACTGTCTTTCTTACTCGTCGAGTTTCAAAACCTTTACAGCATGGTATGGCTGGATCTATCGCAGCTATCGCGAAGCTCAGGTCGTTGCCCTGGAACGTAACGCGCAACTGTCTGAGCTTGGAACTCGATTCGGACAAATCATCAAATCGATCAAAGAAGCGATTGACCGATTGATTCAAGCCCCCACTGGCTGGCACAGCCTTGAGTACAGCGAGAGCCATCAACAGCAACTGATCATGCATCATCCTGAACAAGGGATACTGCCTGTAGACATGCTTAGCGATGGTTTGCGTAATGCAATTGCGATGGTCGCGGATCTTGCTTTTCGTGCTTGCAAGTTAAATCCGCATCTCGGCGTTGAGGCACCGTTGAAAACCCACGGTATTGCGTTGATCGATGAGGTGGACATGTTTCTCCATCCCCATTGGCAACAAACAGTTCTGGCCTCATTGCGTGGAGCTTTCCCAGCCATGCAATTCATTGTCACCACGCATAGCCCACAAGTATTAAGCACCGTACGGCGCGAAAACATTCGAGTGATTGGCAAGGATATACAAGGCAATCTGGTTGCCTCGCCACCTCTGGCGATGACTTACGGTGAGCCAAGCAGCAGCGTTCTACATAGCGTAATGCAAGTTGACCCGCAGCCACCGGTCATTGAAAAACCTGAGTTGTTGCAACTCACTGAATGGGTCGACAAGGGTCGGTACGATGAAGAGCCAGCCATTGAATTGATGGCGCGACTTACAAAAGCATTGGGTGATCAGCACCCCCAGCTTCAGCGCCTGCATCGCAGCATAAAACGACAAAGAGCGCTTAAAAAATGAGAGCTGTTTGCAAGCGTGGCCACGGTCCCTATCAACTGAACAACTCAAATTCCAATCCGCCCATCTCAGCAGAAGCGGCGGACAGCCGATGGTCTGGATTTAAGTACAAACAGCAAGTTCTCGCCTACCTTCTGGAAGAACAATACGGCCTATGTTGCTACAGTGAGATTCGTCCCGACCAGATCGGTTTAGGCTTTCATATAGAACACGTCGAAAATAAGAGCCAGAACCCTCAGCGCACTTTTGACTACCACAACCTCGCCGCGTCCGCTCTAGATAGCGAAAGCGATTTGCATACATTCAAAGGCCGAGCGTCAGAAGTTTTCGGCGGACATGCACTCGGAAAATCCGATGCGGTCGATATCAAGCGCTTTGTCTCCTGCCATCATCCCGATTGCCGTCGTTTTTTCGCCTACCTATCTGACGGCCGCATAGTGCCTGCGGATAAGCTGTCCATAGAAGACGAAGACAGAGCGTTGTACACCATTGGGTTACTTAACTTGAACAGCCCCTTCCTTCAGAACCTGCGTCAGCAATGGTGGGACGAGTTACAGGTGCTTTTCGAAGATCACATTGACCAAGATATGAGCCTTTACTGCCTGGCAAGTATCGACCTCGTTCCTCGCGGCAAGCAGCTAAGCCCTTTTTTCAGTCTTACACGAACTTTTTTCGGAGACATTGCAGAAGAGGTACTGACACAGAACCCCGTCGATGCGTAAATCAACTCAGTTAAAAGCCATGAGTCTCACGGGTCTTCTGATACTTGTGGTAATCGATCCACTCGACCACATCGTAAGGCAGATAGAGCTGGCGCCTGGCCCGTGAAATCGCGATATACACCTCGCACAATCGCTGATCGAAGGCATACGCATCCTTGAACTTCACGTTGCTCAGCAATTCCGGGGTGAGCAACACGCAGTCGAACTCCATGCCGCCGGCCTCTTGCGCCAGCATCAGCCGGCAGCGTTTGTCGGGCTCGCCGGCCAGGCGGTTCAGGCGGGTGACATCGGCCACATTGAAGCCTTTTTCCAGCTCATGCTCGACCCACAGGAACGCTTCGTCGAACTGCCCGGCCTCGCGCACTTGCTGCCAGTCAGCCAGGTCGCTGAAATAGGCGTGGGGGCCTTTGTCGGTGTGCTCGGTGCTGTAGAACTGCGGTTTGAACAACGCAATGGCGCTGATCATAAAACGCTCCAGATCGCGCTGCGCCGCGCTGTCGAACAAGGCGAACGGGCAATTGGCCTGCTGCAATTGGATCGCCCACTTCATCGTGTCCCAAGGGGACGCGGTCAACACTACGCAGCCTTCCGGCGGCACGAAGCCCTGGGGGTAATGTTCGATGCCGACATCGGCGTCCCGCGCGCCTTCGAACGGAACCTTGCTCTTCTGCGAATGCACGCTGATCAAGGGGTTGACCAGGCGCTCGACGTTGCGGCCGGAACGCACCGAATAGCTGATATCGGTGTGCCGGACTTCACGCTTGCGCCGCACCATCACGCCGGTGGCCAACTGATATTCGTCGCCCAGGGTGATCAGCACCTGACGGCCGCGCTCGATGATCTGCAGCAACGAGGCCGGGATGTCCTGGCTTTCATCGATCAGCACATGGGTAAACCGCGGCGGCACTTCGCAGCATTCCAGGCTGGCGCGCTTGATCAACCACAATGTGGCGAACTCGGTCTGGACGACCCACTGCGGATGGCGCTCCAGGTACGTCCACACGCGGCTTGAGTATTCCAGCAAGACCTGTGCATCCAGACTGGACAAGGCGTGCTTGAAGTGAGGAAAGTGTCGGGCCGAGAGGCTGTGATGGCTGGAGTCGCAGTAGTTCTCAAGCACCTTGAGGCACACATTCAACGTCGCCTGACCATCGTGGCCGCGCCAACCCAGGATATCCAGGGCTTGGGCCACCGCCTGCTTACTGGGCAACCTGGCCGATGATTTGTCTGCGGTTGGCCGCCCGTTCTGTAACAGCGCTTTGGCAAACGCGGCGAAGGTCGAACCGGCCTTGCTGTCCCGCGTCAGCCCCATGCGCTCGCGCAACGTGGCCAATTTGGCTCCGGTGCGTGCCAGGATCAGGGTTTTTTCCGGGCGCAGACATTCCAGCAACGCGCCCAGCAAGTGGCTCTTGCCGATACCGGCATAGCCTTGCACGTGCAGGTCTTCATTGAGATTGGCGCGAAAGGTGCGCACCAGCTTGTCCTGCGCCGGGCTGAGCCAACGCTCGCGGTGCCGGGGAGTGATCATCTGCTGGCTGAAGGGATCGTTGCTGCGCCGCTGGCGGACTTTGTAGGTCACATCCCACTGGCCGTCGGGCAGCAGATAATCACGCGCCGCGACCTCTTCGGCCAGTAACAGGCGCAGGTTGAGGTTTTTGAGCGCATTGATGCCGAAGTACAACTTGCGCGGATCGAACAACCGCCGCGCTTCGGGCAGCAACGCCGCCGTGCCGGACGTCGGCGTGTTCAGCGCCCAACCAATCAACTTGACCAGCACACGCTCGGCGGCGGCACCGTTGAGGTCCGCTGGCGCGGCCTGCGCCAGATTCTGAATGACCAGCACCGCCGCCAGCTCCGGGTCTGTCATGGTGTCCAGGTGCGTGGCACCGTCGGCACCGAGCAAGGCGCTGCAGGTGTCGTCGGTAACCGGCAGGAAAACGGGGCTGGATAAATCGAAGTGTTCCGGTTGCATACATCCTCGCGGCCAGGGGCCGAATGAGGTCAGTCAAATGGATTCAGCGGCTAAGCCTGTCAGGCATCCTGACCGACGCCCACCTCGAATTGATAGCCACCCAGAGAACCCGCCATGCCACCGGGGTAACGCCGTGGCCCGGTGGAGGCCGGGGCGCTGGCCAGTTCAATCTGCCGTTGCAGTTCATGAACGGCCATATCGAGCAAACGCCGCAGGTCTTCGGCGCTGTGGGCGGACACGTCCAAGTGCAATTGGTAGGTAGCGGTGACCGGTGGAGGCTGATCGACGCTCGGCCCAGGGCTCGGCTCGGCAGTACGGACAAACTGCGCACCGCTCATAATCTCGGCGTGCTCCTCGTCCATAAGGTCCAACACCTTCGACAACGCCAGGGTCTGCTCCGGGTGTGCCTGGATACGGTCCTTGATCTCCAAGCGCCGCATCTGCCATTCCCGCAGTTTTTCTCGTGTGAGGTCGTCAACTTTTTCCACTTGCGCTGCCTCCGGTTGCCAGGCAGTGAAGTATGCCACCGATAAACTGCCGAGCTGGCGTGAGTTTTTGGCCGTCGCGACAATGCCACCATGGACTGCTCAAGGGCAGATGGTTCGCAAACAGTTTTTTTGGATATTGGGATGAACAACTAAAGAAGAGCGTTATGGAGGCAACCCCACCAGCCACACCCCGGCACACAATGTTCCCGCTGTGGCTGCTCCCTTCCGGGCCTGACCAGGTTAACGGGTAATCGTTGCGGGGGGACCGATGGGGTCACCATAACGACGCTGGCCTCTCGGCAAGCCGCGCCATTGTACCGATCTCATCGGAAGTTACAACCGTTGGTTACGGATTAAAAATATGAAGAGGTTCAAGCACTTGCCATGGCCCTCAGCATGCCCTTCCCACATGGGTTGATCATTGTGCTTGCAGCACCTCGTCCGCACGGCCGCCCTCTTCCTGGATCACCAGATGGATAAAGTGCAGTTTGGCGATCACCGCCGGTGGCAGTACGAAGGGGTAGAAATCCGGTTGGCCCATGCTGCGCGACAGTTCGTTGAGCATGCCGGCCAGTTCGATCCACGCATTGACGAACGCCAGAAACGCCGGACCGCCGGGGTGCGCGGGATCGTAGAGGGTGGCAAGGGGGAATGGTTGGTAATCCAGGTCCATCTCCCGCGCGCTCATGCCGAAGCCTAGGGCGGTATCCACGGCGTCCATCATGTGCAGGTAATGCGCCCAGGTTTCCGCCCAGTCTTCCCAGGGGTGCATGGTGGCGTAAGCGCTGACGCAGGCTTCCTGCCAGTCCGGTCGCGGGCCGTGCTGATAATGCCGGTCGAGGGCCTCGGCGTAACTGGCGCGTTCGTCACCGAACAGTTGGCGAAACGGTTCGATCCAGTGGCTGCCGGCGATCAGGCGATCCCAATAGTAGTGGCCGACTTCATGGCGAAAATGGCCGAGCAAGGTGCGGTAAGGCTCGTGCATCTGCACGCGGACTTTTTCGCGGTGAGCGTCGTCGGCTTCCTTGATGTCGAGGGTGATCAGGCCGTTGGCATGCCCGGTGGTGGGCGCGTTGCCCTCCAGGTCGACACCGATAAAGTCGAAGGCCAGGCCGGTCTCTTCGTCGACGCTCTTGGGCACCACCTGCAGGCCCAGGCTGATCAACTGCGCCACCAGGCGGCGCTTGGCGGTTTCCACTTTGCGCCAGCGTTCATGGTTGTCCACGATGGACAGGTCGGGAATGGTGCGATTGAGGCTGCAGGCCACGCACAACGGCGCAGTGCTGTGGGCCGGGATCAGCCAGTTGCAGGCCGCCGGGGTGTCGAGGTTGGCGCAACGGCGGAAGGCCCCGGCGTCGAGATTGCCGTCCTGCAGCCACGTTCCGGCAACGGGTCCGGGCCGAAGGGACGCCAAGCGGCTCTGCTGCGGCTGGTACCCCAACAGCGCCGAGCAAGCCAGGCACTGACTATTGCGAAAGAACAGCGGCTGGCCGCAGCGGCATTGCCAGACTTTGCTGTTACGCGAAGTGTCGGCCATGAACGGTGCGGCGATGCGCGAACTGAGTTGCTCGAAATAGCGGAACATGGCGATCTCTCCCTAGGTGACCCAGACTAGATCATTCAGGGCTCAGGATCGTTCCACTTCGCTGCTGTAGGGTTGCAGCGCCGCCCGACGCGCGGCAAGCCAGCGCCCGGCACACGCCATCAGACAGTCACGTTATGCTGGGCAAGAAAGGCAACAAACGCCTCTTCATCCAGCACCTTCAGGCCCAGCTCGGTGGCCTTGGCCAGCTTTGAACCAGCCCCAGGGCCCGCCACCACACAGTGGGTCTTGGCCGAGACGGAACCGGCGACCTTGGCGCCCAGGCTTTCCAGTTTGTCCTTGGCCACATCGCGGCTCATCAGCTCCAACGAACCGGTCAGTACCCAGGTGTGGCCGGCTTCCGGCAAGCCTTCGACGACCTTCTTCGCGCTGTGCCAGTGCATGCCGAAATCCTTGAGCTGCTGCTCGATGGCCTGGGCACGGCGGGCGTTCTGCGGATTATCGAAGAAGTCGCGCACGGCCTTGGCCTGCTTTTCAGGCAGTGCCTGGCGCATGTCCAGCCAGTCGGCCTGGATTACGCCGTCAAGGCTGCCGAACTTGTCCGCCAGCTTCTGCGCGGCGCCAGGGCCGACGCTGGGGATATTGAGCTTGTCGAGCAGCCCGCCCAACGTCGCGCTGGCGGCAAATTCCGCGCTCAGGTCGCCCTGATCCTGCAATTGCAGGCCGCATTCGTCCGGAGAAAGCAACGCACCGATCACCTGCTGGTTATGGCTGTCCTCAAAGAAACTGTGGATCTCGTGCGCCACTTCCAGACCCACGTCCGGCAAGTACGTCAGTACCTCCGGCAACGCCTGCTGCACGCGCGCAAGGGACGCCAGCGAGCGCGCCAACACCTTGGCGGTCTCCTCGCCCACATCGGGAATGCCCAGGGCGTAGATAAAGCGTGCGAGGGTCGGCGATTTGCTGTTTTCGATGGCGGTGATCAGCTTTTTGCTGGAGATATCGGCAAAGCCTTCCAGGTCGATGATCTGCTCGTACGTGAGCTTGTACAGGTCGGCCGGTGACGCGATGAGATGTTCATCCACCAATTGCTCGATGGTTTTGTCGCCCAAGCCGTCGATGTCCATGGCGCGGCGGGACACAAAGTGGATGATCGCTTGCTTGAGCTGCGCGCCACAGGCCAGGCGCCCGACGCAACGGTACACCGCGCCTTCGCTGACGGTTTCCTTGCCCTTGCTGCGCTTGACCAGTTGCGTGCGTTCCACATGGGAACCGCACACCGGGCAGCTTTCAGGGATCTGCACCGCACGCGCATGTTCCGGGCGGCGATCGGTGACCACTGAGACCACCTGAGGGATCACATCACCGGCACGGCGGATGATCACGGTGTCGCCGATCATCAGGCCCAGGCGCGCCACTTCGTCCATGTTGTGCAAGGTGGCGTTGGACACGGTCACACCCGCGACCTTGACCGGTTTCAGGCGGGCCACCGGGGTCACGGCGCCGGTACGGCCGACTTGGAATTCCACGTCGAGCAGTTCGGTGAGTTCTTCCATGGCCGGAAACTTGTGGGCGATGGCCCAGCGCGGCTCGCGGGCGCGAAAGCCCAGTTCGCGCTGGGAGGCAAGGCTGTTGACCTTGAACACCACACCGTCGATTTCATACGGCAGGCTGTTACGTCGCTCGCCGATGTCACGGTAGTAATCGAGGCATTCCTGAATCCCCTTGGCCAGCTTCAGATCGTGACTGATCGGCAGTCCCCACTTCTGTAACTGCTTGAGGTTGCCGATATGGGTGTCGCTGATATCCGCCGTGACCTGACCGATCCCGTAGCAGCAGAACTCCAGCGGGCGGCTGGCGGTGATTCTCGAATCCAACTGGCGCAGGCTACCGGCAGCGGCATTGCGCGGGTTGGCAAAGGTCTTGCCGCCCACTTCCAGTTGCGAAGCGTTAAGCCGCTCGAACCCGGCCTTGGACATAAACACCTCGCCGCGCACTTCCAGGGTCGCCGGCCAGCCGCTGCCATGCAGCTTCAGGGGGATATTGCGCACGGTGCGCACGTTGACGCTGATGTCTTCGCCGGTGGTGCCGTCGCCCCGGGTGGCACCGCGCACCAGCTCGCCGTCTTGATACAACAGGCTGACCGCCAGGCCATCGAGTTTCGGCTCGCAGCTGTACTCCACCGCCGCGCCACCGCCAAACAGATCGCCCACAGGCAGATCGAGACCTTCAGTAACGCGACGATCGAACTCAAGCATGCTGGCTTCATCGAAGGCGTTGCCCAGGCTGAGCATCGGAATCTCATGCTTGACCTGGGTGAACGCCGACAGCGCCGCGCCACCGACCCGCTGCGTCGGTGAATCCCGCGTGACCAGCTCCGGGTGCTCGTCTTCGAGAGCCTTGAGTTCGTGGAACAGTCGGTCGTATTCGGCGTCCGGGATGCTTGGCTCGTCGAGGACGTAATACCGGTAGTTGTGCTGATCCAGTTCAGCGCGCAGTTCGAGGATGCGGGTATGGGCGGCGGTCATGGGTGTTCTCTCATAAAGCAAAAGAGCAGCCGAAGCTGCTCAAATGTTGGTGCGCTTATTCTATCGACAACGCTTGAGGCCAATCCTCAGCGTTTCTGTGTCAGGGCGCGACGCTCGAACTCGACGATGCGCTGACGGTAGTGTTCGATGGTCTGGGCGGTCAGGACGCTGCGTTGGTCGTCCTTCAGCTCGCCGTTGAGTTCCTGGGACAGCTTGCGTGCTGCGGCCACCATCACATCGAACGCTTGTTTCGGGTGGCGCGGGCCTGGCAGACCGAGGAAGAAGCTCACCGCAGGCGTGCTGAACAAGTCGATATCGTCCAGATCGAAAGTACCCGGCTTGACGGCATTGGCCATGGAGAACAGCACTTCGCCGTTGCCCGCCATGCTTTCGTGGCGGTGGAAAATATCCATCTCGCCGAAGCGCAGGCCGCTTTCGAGGATGTTCTGCAACAGCGCCGGGCCTTTGAAACCGGCGGCATCGCGGCAGATTACGCTGATCACCAGCACTTCTTCAGCGGCCGGCTGATCGTTGACCGATTGGCGCGGCGCGTTCTTGGCGGCGTTCTCATCGGGGAAATCGTCGTCACGGCTGCTGAAACTCGGGCCTTCATCCACGTCAAGGTTAAGGTCACCCTGATGGGGTTCGGCAACCGCTACGCCACTGCGTTTGCCGCGTTTGGACGATGGCTCGCGGGCTTCACGCACCGGCGCGCTCATCGACGGCAGGTCGTGCTCGTCCAATTGCGGCTCTTTATGGGTGTCCAGCACACGGGGCGGCCCCAGCAGCTCGGCGCTGCCGTCGTCGTCGGGCAGGTTGGACAGGTTACGGTCCAGACGGAATTTAAGCTTGCCCTTGCCACCGCGCATGCGGCGCCAGCCATCAAAAAGAATACCGGCAATGACAATAATGCCGATGACGATCAGCCACTCGCGCAGACCGATTTCCATGTAATCCCGTGCCTCTAATAAAAAATGCTGAAAAATAAGGGGTTTAGCATCGTGCAAACCGCTTTAAAACGTGGCGCCAACTCTATGTTCTGACTGACGTTTTGCCCACGCACACGAAAAATTGACATTAAACTAGCACGACCAAAGATAACTTTACACAGTTGGCGCGAAATGTGTCGAATTGCCAGCTTTCAGGCGTAGCAGGCAATCTCCTACAGCAGACGCCAACTGTGAACCACAGCCCCTGAGCGACAAGCTTCGAGCTGACTCACTTACCGCTTGAAGCTTGCCGTCAGGCGTCCACCATCGCCATCGCCTCTTCCACATCCACCGCCACCAAGCGCGAACATCCCGGCTCGTGCATCGTCACCCCCATCAGTTGATCAGCCATTTCCATGGCGATCTTGTTGTGGGTGATATAGATGAACTGCACGGTCTGGGACATCTCTTTGACCAACCGTGCATAGCGTCCAACGTTCGCATCATCCAGCGGTGCATCCACTTCATCGAGCATGCAGAACGGCGCCGGGTTCAGCTTGAAGATCGCAAACACCAACGCCAAGGCGGTCAGGGCTTTTTCCCCACCAGACAGCAAATGAATGGTGCTGTTCTTCTTACCCGGCGGGCGCGCCATGATCGTCACCCCTGTATCGAGTAGATCTTCGCCCGTCAGTTCCAAGTAAGCGCTGCCGCCACCGAAAACTTTTGGGAATAACGCCTGTAAACCGCCATTAATCTGATCAAAGGTATCTTTGAAACGGTTGCGGGTTTCCTTGTCGATCTTGCGAATTACGTTTTCCAGGGTGTCGAGCGCCTCCACCAGATCCGCGTCCTGAGCGTCCAGGTAGCGCTTACGTTCGGATTGCTGCTGGTATTCGTCGATGGCCGCAAGGTTGATTGCGCCGAGGCGTTGAATCCGCGCGGCAATGCGTTCGAGTTCTTCTTCGGCGTCTTTCTCGTTGGCCTGGGCGGTCAGGGTATTGAGCACGCCGTGCAGGTCGTAGCCGTCTTCGAGCAATTGGTCCTGCAAGGTTTTGCGGCGCACGGTCAGGGCTTGCCATTCCATGCGCTGCTGTTCGAGCTGGCCGCGAATCAACTGGGACTGCTGCTCGGCCTGGGTCCGGCGTTTTTCCGCGTCGCGCAGTTCGCGGTCGGCGTCTTCCAGGGCGATCTGTGCGGTCTTGAGTTCTTCGTCGACGGTCATGCGCTTGTCGAGCAACTCTTCGAGCTTGAGGCGCAACTCTTCCAGCGGCGCTTCGCCCTCTTCCAGATTCAGGCTCAGTTGTTCGCGCTTTTCGGTCAGGCGCTCGGATTGCATCTCCAGGCGCTCAAGGGCCTGGGCCGTGGACGCGTGCTGGGCCTTGAGCGAGCCCAGGCGCACCGCCAACTGATGGGCGTGGTCTTTGTGCTGGCGCGCTTCCTGGCGCACGCGGTCGAGACGTTCGCGCAGGCTGTCGCGCTGGGCCAGCAGCAGTTCCCGTTGCTCGGTGTCCTGAGCCATGCTGTCGAGGGCTTCCTGCAAGTGCAGGCGCGCTTCGCCGATTTGTTCGTGCTCCAGCGCGCGTTGCTCGCCCATCTCGGCGACTTCTTCGTCGAGACGGGTGCGACGCAGGCTCAGTTGCTCGACCTTGGCCTTGCTTGCCGATAGCTGCGCCTTGAGTTCGCCTTGCTGGCGCGCCTCATCCTGCAAAAGCCGACGCAGGTGCTCGCGGCCGGTCTCTTGCTGACGCTGGGTGGCGCGCAGGGTTTGCAGTTCGGTTTCCAGGCGTTCGAGGGTGGCTTCGCGCTCTTCGCGCTCGGCGCTCAGATTGACGATTTCCTGGCCACGGGCCAGAACGCCGCTTTGCGCTTCACTGGCGCGACGCACGCGCAAAAAGTGCCGGCCGACCCAGTAACCGTCGCGGCTGATCAGGCTTTCGCCGACCGCCAGTTGACCGCGCTGGGCCAGGGCCTGCTCCAGGGACTCCACCGGCCGCACCTGGCCCAGCCACGGCGCCAGATCGATCGCGGCTTCGACCTTATCCAACAAGCTGCCCGGCACCCGCGCACCATCCGCGGCGGGGCTGAGCAAACGCAGATCGCCCTGGGCAAAGCCGGAGAGATCGAAGCCGCCAAAATCGTCCACCAACACGGCTTGCAGATCGGCGCCCAACACGGTTTCCACGGCCAGCTCCCAACCGGCGTCGACCTTCAAACCTTCAGCCAGGCGCGGGCGCTCGGCCAGGTGTTGGTCGCGCAGCCACTCGGCCGTGCCGATGTCCGGGTCCAGCGCGGCTTGTTGCAAGGCTTCAAGGGACGCCAGACGCCCGTTGAGCCGTTGCAGGTCGCCCTGGGCCTGCTGCTGGGCCTGGGTCGCCTGTTGCAGTTGCTGGCGCAGTTGCTCCAGGCGCTCGACTTGCTGCTCTTCGCTGGCTTCGAGTTCTTCCAGGGTCATTTCGCTTTCGGCCAGTTGCTCGCTGAGCGCCATGATCGCCGCATCTTCCGGGTCGGCGGCGAGCAGCACGCGCTCTTCCTGCAAGCGGCGCTGGCGCTCGGCCAGACGTTCCATACTGGTTTCCAGTTGCTGGATGCGCGACTGCTGCACTTCGGCCTGGCGGCGCGGTTCGGCCGATTGCAGGTTGAAGGCATCCCACTGTTCCTGCCAGCCGTGCATGGTGGTTTCGGCTTCTTCCAAGGCGGCGGCGGCTTCTTCGGCGGCGGCGCTGGTGATCTCCTGCTCAGGGGTGAGCATGTCCAGCTCTTCGCCGAGGGTCAGCAGCAAGGTGCGGTCGTGGCCCAGGTGGGATTCGGTCTCCAGGCGCGCGCGCTCGGCTTCCTTCAGATCGTCCTGCAATTGGCGCAGACGTTGCTGGCCGTGCTGGATGCTCTGCTCGACCCGGGCGATATCGCCGCCCACCGAATAGAAGCGGCCCTGCACCAGATTGAAGCGCTCGGACAGATCGTGGTGCCCGTCGCGCAGGCGTTCGATGCTGGCGTCGGCGTTGCGCTGCTCGGCCACCAGCGCTTCGAAGCTGATTTCCTGGGTGCCGATGATCGCTTCGCGCTGGCCCACTTGATCGTTCAAGGCTTGCCAGCGCAGGGCCGACAATTGGGCCTTGAGCTGGCGCTCTTCGCCCTTGTATTCCTGATACTTCTCGGCGGCCTGGGCCTGCCGGTGCAGGCGCTCCAACTGGCGCTCCAGCTCTTCGCGCAGGTCGGTCAGGCGGGCGAGGTTTTCGTGGGTGCGGCGGATGCGGTTTTCGGTCTCGCGGCGACGTTCCTTGTACTTGGAGATGCCGGCCGCTTCCTCGATAAAGTTGCGCAGGTCCTCGGGCTTGGCTTCGATCAGCTTGGAGATCATGCCCTGTTCGATGATCGAATAGCTGCGCGGGCCCAGGCCGGTGCCGAGGAAGATATCGGTAATGTCACGACGGCGGCACTTGGTGCCGTTGAGGAAGTAGCTGTTCTGGCTGTCGCGCGTGACTTTGCGGCGGATGGAGATTTCCGCATAGGCCGCGTATTCGCCGATCAGGGTGCCGTCGGAGTTGTCGAACACCAGCTCGATGCTGGCCTGGCTCACCGGCTTACGGCTGGTGGAGCCGTTGAAGATGACGTCGGTCATCGACTCGCCGCGCAGGTTCTTGGCCGAGCTCTCGCCCATCACCCAGCGGACGGCGTCGATGATGTTCGACTTGCCGCAACCATTGGGCCCGACCACCGCCGCCATATTACTGGGGAAGTTCACCGTGGTCGGGTCGACGAAGGATTTGAACCCCGCCAGTTTGATGCACTTGAGCCGCACGTTTAGACGTCCGCCAACGCTGCGATAACCAGCGAGCAACTGCGCTGACCGTAGGCCGACAGCACCTGGCGGATATGCGGTAAGTCACGGGCCAGCACGGCGGCGAGCAGTTGCTCGAACAGCGCCAGGTACTCGCTCATCTCGGCCTTGCGCTGGTCCAGGGCCAGGTAATAGGCGCGGTTCATCGCCGGCTGCAGGTTTTCGACGGTTTCCTGCAGGTACGGGTTGTTAGCGAAGGGGTACGCGGCGCGCATCACATTGAAGCTTTCTTCGACGAACGCGCGGATGTCCTGACGTTCGAAATTGCTCACCAGACGCTGCTGGATCTGCACGAACGGCGCCATATCGGCCTGGGTCTGCCAGCCTTGCGCCACCGCATTGCCGAGCAGGATGTACAGCTCGCCCATCAACGTGCACAGGCTTTGCACCTTATGCGCGGTGAGTTCGGTGACGTGGGCGCCACGGCGCGGCAGGATCGCGATCAGGTGCCGGCGTTCAAGGATCAGCAAGGCTTCGCGCACGGAGCCGCGGCTGACATTGAGTGCCAGCGTGACCTTCTGTTCCTGGATGCGCTCCCCAGGCTTGAGATCGCCGCGAATGATACGTTCGGCGAGGTGGTGAGCGATCTGCTCGGCGAGACTGTCCGGCGCCTTGAACGTCATGGGTTTCCTTCAAAATCGTCTATCGGTACAAGCGCGGCAGTGTAGCGCATTGGCCCGCTGATGGCGCTACGCCCACTGTCGCGAATTGGCATGAAATAAGCAGCTCTGCCTGTCTACACGCCGCCAAAAACGCCGGTTCCAGAAGACTGAACCATAATTGAATAGGTTGTGACCGCATTTTCTTGACCCTTAGGTCAGAAAACAATTGACCGAAAAGTCAGACATGACTAGATTCGGCCCACAGCGGTTAACAACAATAATGAGTCTGCGAGGCCTTCCGTGATCCAGTTTTTACTCAACCAGGAACTCCGTAGCGAGCACGCCTTGGACCCCAACCTGACCGTGCTCAACTATTTACGTGAGCATGTGGGCAAATCCGGCACCAAGGAAGGCTGCGCCAGCGGCGATTGCGGTGCCTGCACCGTGGTAGTCGGCGAGCTGCACAGCGATGCTCAGGGCGTCGAGCAGATTCGCTATCGCAGCCTCAATTCGTGCCTGACCTTCGTTTCGTCATTGCACGGCAAACAACTGATCAGCGTCGAAGACCTCAAGCACCAAGGCCAACTGCACAGCGTGCAACAGGCGATGGTCGAGTGCCACGGCTCGCAATGCGGGTTTTGCACCCCCGGTTTCGTGATGTCGTTGTTTGCCCTGCAAAAAAACAGCGACGCCGCCGACAGCGCCAAGGCCCATGAGGCCCTGGCCGGCAACCTGTGCCGCTGCACCGGCTACCGTCCGATTCTCGCCGCCGCCGAACAGGCCTGCTGCAACAAGCCCGCAGACCAGTTCGACAGCCGCCAAGCCCAGACCATTGCACGCCTTAAAGCCATCGCCCCGACCCAGACCGGCGAACTCAATAGCGGCGATAAACGCTGCCTGGTGCCCCTGACGGTAGCCGACCTGGCCGACCTCTACGACGCCTATCCGCAAGCCCGCTTACTGGCCGGCGGCACCGATCTGGCGCTCGAGGTCACCCAGTTCCACCGCACGCTGCCGGTGATGATCTACGTCGGCAACATTGAAGAAATGAAGCGCATCGAGTCGTTCGACGACCGCCTGGAAATCGGCGCCGCCACCCCGCTCTCCGACTGCTACGCCGCGTTGCACCAAGCGTATCCGGACTTCGGCGATCTGCTGCACCGCTTCGCCTCCCTGCAGATCCGCAACCAGGGCACCCTGGGCGGCAATATCGGCAACGCCTCGCCGATCGGCGATTCGCCGCCGCTGCTGATCGCCCTGGGCGCGCAGATCGTGCTGTGCAAAGGCAACACCCGGCGCACCCTGGCGCTGGAGGACTACTTCATCGATTACCGCGTGACCGCGCGCCAGGACAGCGAGTTCATCGAGAAAATCATCGTGCCCAAGGGCCATACGCTGTTCCGTGCCTACAAAGTCTCCAAACGTCTGGATGACGATATTTCCGCGGTCTGCGCCGCGTTCAACCTGACCCTCGACAACGGTGTGGTCCAAGCCGCCCGCGTGGCCTTCGGCGGCATGGCCGCCACACCCAAACGCGCGCGGCACTGCGAGGCCGTGCTGGTGGGCGCGACTTGGAACGCCGCCACGGTCGAGCAAGCCTGCGCCGCCCTCGCCGAGGATTTCACCCCGCTGTCGGACTTCCGCGCCAGCAAGGAATACCGCCTGCTCAGCGCGCAGAACCTGCTGCGCAAATATTTCATCGAGCTGCAAACGCCGCATATCGAGACTCGGGTGACCGCTTATGTCTAACCATCACGCCGTGGAAAAAACCCAGGCCGAGCTGGCCGAACTGTTCGCCCAGGACTTGACCAGCGGAGTCGGGCGCAGCGTCAAGCATGACAGCGCCGCCAAGCACGTATCGGGGGAGGCGCAGTACATCGACGACCGCCTGGAATTCCCCAACCAGTTGCATGTGTACGCGCGTCTGTCCGACCGCGCCCACGCCCGCATCCTCAGCATCGACACCGCCCCCTGCTACGCCTTCGATGGTGTGCGCATCGTCATCACCCATGAAGACGTGCCAGGTTTGAAAGACATCGGCCCGCTGTTGCCTGGCGATCCGCTGCTGGCCATCGACACTGTGCAGTTCGTCGGCCAGGTGGTGCTGGCCGTCGCCGCCCGCGACCTGGAGACCGCGCGTAAAGCGGCGATGGCGGCGGTGATCGAATACCAGGACCTGGAACCGGTGCTGGATGTGGTCGAGGCCTATCGCAATAAACACTTCGTGCTCGACAGCCACACCCACCAGCGTGGCGATTCGGCGGGCGCGTTGGCCGCGGCTCAACATCGCATTCAGGGCACGCTGCATATCGGCGGCCAGGAGCACTTCTACCTGGAAACCCAAATCTCCTCGGTGATGCCCACCGAAGACGGCGGCATGATCGTCTATTGCTCCACGCAGAACCCCACCGAAGTACAGAAGCTGGTGGCCGAAGTGTTAGACGTTTCGATGAATAAAATCGTCGTGGACATGCGTCGCATGGGCGGCGGGTTCGGTGGCAAGGAGACCCAGGCCGCCAGCCCGGCATGCCTGTGCGCGGTGATTGCCCACCTGACCGGCCAGCCGACCAAGATGCGCCTGCCGCGGGTCGAAGACATGCTGATGACCGGCAAGCGCCACCCCTTCTATATCGAATACGACGTGGGCTTCGACGACACCGGTCGTCTGCACGGCATCAATCTGGAGCTTGCCGGCAATTGCGGCTGCTCGCCGGACCTGTCGAACTCGATTGTCGACCGCGCCATGTTCCACGCCGACAACTCGTATTACCTGGGCGACGCCACGGTCAATGGCCATCGCTGCAAGACCAACACCGCCTCCAACACCGCTTACCGGGGGTTCGGCGGCCCGCAAGGCATGGTCGCCATCGAAGAAGTGATGGACGCCATCGCCCGCCATCTGGCGCTCGACCCGCTGGCCGTGCGCAAGGCCAACTACTATGGCAAGACCGAGCGCAACGTCACCCACTACTACCAGACCGTCGAGCACAACATGCTCGAAGAGATGACTGCCGAACTGGAAGCCAGCAGCCAATATGCCGAACGCCGCGAAGCCATTCGTCGCTACAACGCCCATAGCCCGATCCTGAAAAAAGGCCTGGCGCTGACCCCGGTCAAATTCGGCATTTCGTTTACCGCCAGTTTCCTCAACCAGGCCGGCGCGCTGATCCATGTCTACACCGACGGCAGCATCCACCTGAACCATGGCGGCACCGAGATGGGCCAGGGTTTGAACACCAAGGTCGCGCAAGTGGTGGCCGAAGTGTTCCAGGTCAGCATCGACCGCGTGCAGATCACCGCCACCAACACCGACAAGGTGCCCAACACTTCGCCGACCGCCGCCTCCAGCGGTGCCGACCTGAACGGCAAGGCCGCGCAGAATGCCGCCGAAACCATCAAGCAGCGCCTGGTGGAATTCGCTGCGCGCAAGTACGACGTCAGTGAAGCGGATGTGCAGTTTCATAACGGCCATGTGCGGGTGCGCGAGCAGATCCTGACCTTCGAGGCGCTGATTCAGCAGGCGTATTTCGCCCAGGTCTCGCTGTCGAGCACCGGGTTCTACAAGACCCCGAAAATCTTTTACGACCGCAGCCAGTCCCGTGGCCGGCCGTTCTATTACTACGCGTTCGGCGCGGCGTGTTGCGAAGTGCTCGTCGATACCCTGACCGGCGAATACAAGATGCTGCGCACAGACATTCTTCACGATGTGGGCGCTTCGCTGAACCCGGCTATCGACATCGGCCAGGTGGAAGGCGGTTTCATCCAGGGCATGGGCTGGCTGACCATGGAGGAACTGGTGTGGAACGACAAAGGTAAATTGATGACCAACGGCCCGGCCAGCTACAAGATCCCGGCGGTCGCCGACATGCCCCTGGACCTGCGGGTGAAGCTGGTGGAAAACCGCAAGAACCCGGAAGACACGGTGTTCCACTCCAAGGCCGTGGGTGAACCGCCGTTCATGCTCGGCATTGCCTCGTGGTGCGCGATCAAGGATGCGGTGGCGAGCCTTGGAGGTTATCGCCATCAGCCGAAGATCGACGCGCCGGCGACACCCGAGCGGGTGTTGTGGGGTTGCGAACAGATGCGCCAGTTGCAGGCGGCGACAGCCGTTGAGACTGAAGCCGAGATGGCTTCGCTCTAGATCGAGGTGCTGCCATCGGGGGCAAGCCCCCTCCCACATAGTGATCTGCGAATGCTTTCAAATGTGGGAGGGGGCTTGCCCCCGATAGCGGCCTGAAAGACATCACTAGAGGTGACTATGAACAACTGGATCAGCGCCCTCGCCGACCTGCAGAACCAGGGCGAACCTTGCGTCCTGGTGACCATCATCGAAGAACTCGGCTCCACGCCACGCAATGCCGGTTCCAAGATGGTCATCAGTGCGTCGCAAACCTTCGACACCATTGGCGGTGGGCACCTGGAATACAAAGCGATGCAGATCGCCCGCGAGATGCTCGCCCGTGGCCAGCAAAACACCCATCTGGAGCGCTTCAGCCTGGGCGCGAGCCTGGGCCAGTGCTGCGGTGGTGTCACCGTGCTGCTGTTCGAACCCATGGGCCAGGTGCAGGCGCAGATTGCGGTATTCGGCGCCGGCCATGTGGGACGCGCCCTGGTGCCGTTGCTGGCGAGCCTGCCGTGCCGGGTGCGCTGGATCGATTCGCGCGAGCAGGAGTTTCCGCAACAGATCCCCGAGGGCGTGCGTAAAATCGTCAGCGAAGAACCGGTCGACGAAATCGCCGACTTGCCGGTGGGCAGCTACTGCATCGTCATGACCCACAATCACGCACTCGACCTGGAACTGAGCGCCGCGTTGCTCAAACGCAACGATTTCGCCTACTTCGGCCTGATCGGCTCGCAGACCAAACGCGTCAAGTTCGAACACCGCCTGCGTGATCGCGGCTTCGACGCCGCCCAGTTGCAACGCATGCGCTGCCCCATGGGCCTCACCGAGGTGAAGGGCAAATTACCGGTGGAGATCGCCATTTCCATCGCGGGCGAAATCATCGCCACTTACAACGCCAATTTCGGCCAGCACAACGCCAGCGCCGAACCGATTGCCAAACTGCTGCCGGTGTCACGCCGCAGCCAAGCGACCCATTGAGAAGACCATGCCTTTGACCCGCAAAGCCTACCGCGCCGCCATCCTGCACAGCATTGCCGACCCCGCCGAGGTGGGCATCGAAGCGTCCTATGAGTATTTCGAAGACGGCCTGCTGGTGATTGATAACGGCCAGATCAGCGCCCTCGGGCACGCCAGCGAATTGCTGCCGACACTGCCGGCCGATATTGACGTGACCCACTACCAGGACGCGCTGATCACCCCCGGCCTGATCGACACCCATATCCACCTGCCGCAAACCGGGATGATCGGCGCTTATGGCGAACAGTTGCTGGATTGGCTCAACACGTACACCTTCCCCTGCGAAAGCCAGTTCGCCGACAAGGCCCATGCCGAGCAAGTGGCGGATATTTTCATCAAGGAACTGCTGCGCAACGGCACCACCACCGCATTGGTGTTCGGCAGTGTGCACCCGCAATCGGTGAACGCGTTTTTCGAAGCGGCGCAGAAACTCGACCTGCGCATGATCGCCGGCAAGGTGATGATGGACCGCAACGCGCCGGACTATCTGACCGACACGCCCGAGTCCAGTTATCAGGACAGTAAGATGTTGATCGAGCGCTGGCATGGCAAAGGCCGGCTGCACTATGCGGTCACGCCACGTTTCGCCCCCACCAGCACGCCGGAGCAATTGACACTGGCCGGGCAGTTGCTGGGGGAATATCCGGATCTGTATATGCAGACCCACATCAGCGAGAACCTGCAGGAAGTGCAGTGGGTGAAAGCGTTGTTCCCGGAGCGCAGCGGCTACCTGGATGTGTATGACCATTACAAGCTGCTGGGCGAGCGCTCGGTGTTTGCCCACGGCGTGCACCTGTGCGACGACGAATGCGCGCGCTTGGCGCAAACCGGCTCGGCGGTTGCCTTCTGCCCGACCTCGAACCTGTTCCTGGGCAGCGGCCTGTTCAACTTGCCGATGGCCGAGAAGCACAAACTGAACGTTGGCCTAGGCACCGATGTGGGCGGCGGCACTAGCTTCTCGCTGCTGCAAACCTTGAACGAAGCCTACAAAGTCATGCAGTTGCAGGGCGCGCGGTTGAGCCCGTTCAAATCGCTGTACCTGGCGACCCTGGGCGGCGCGCGGGCGCTGCGCCTGGAAGACAAGATCGGCACATTGCAACCGGGCACGGATGCGGACTTCCTGGTGCTGGACTACAACGCCACACCGCTGCTCAGCTACCGCCTGAAGCAGTCGAACAGCATCGACGAAACGTTGTTTGTATTGATGACCCTGGGAGATGACCGCACCGTGCTGCAGACCTATGCCGCCGGCCAACGGGTGCACCAACGCTGATCTTGGCACCAGCACAAAACCAATGAGCGAGGGGGCTTGCCCCCGATAACAGAGTGTCAGTCACTGCATGAGGTGACTGTTCCACTGCTATCGGGGGGCAAGCCCCCTCCCACATTTTGTCCTTGGCAAAGCAGGAAAATTACAGCTTTATCGAGGAACGCCCAGGCTTCTTGGTCTGCAACAGATGCGAGAACACCGCATGCAGATCATCCGACGCACTCTCTTCATCGAGGTTGAGCTTGCTGTCGATGTGATCCATGTGATGCATCATCAGGTTCACCGCCAACGCCGCGTCGCGGGCTTCGATGGCATCGATCAACTGGGTGTGCTCATCGTAGGAGCAGTGGGAGCGGTTACCGCTTTCGTACTGAGCGATGATCAACGAGGTCTGGGACACCAGGCTGCGCTGGAAGCTGATCAGCGGTGCATTCTTTGCCGCTTCGGCCAGTTTGAGGTGGAATTCGCCGGAAAGGCGGATACCGGCACCACGATCACCACGGGAAAAACTGTCGCGCTCGTCGTTGACCATCTGGCGCAACTCGGCCAGTTGCTCGGCGGTGGCGTGCTGCACCGCCAGCTCGGTGATCGCCCGCTCTACCAGGCGACGGGCCAGGAACACCTGACGCGCTTCTTCGACGCTCGGGCTGGCCACCACCGCGCCGCGATTGGGCCGCAGCAATACCACGCCTTCATGGGCCAGGCGCGACAGGGCGCGACGAATGATGGTGCGGCTCACGCCAAAGATTTCCCCCAGTGCCTCTTCACTCAACTTGGTTCCGGGCGCCAGGCGTTGTTCAAGGATGGCCTCGAAGATATGCGCATAGACAATATCGTCCTGGGTTCCGCTGCGACCGGCCTTGCCGGCTCGCGGTTGTTTCTTGAGAGGTTGCAACTGTTCGTTCATGGGCACTCGGGTTTGGAGAACGGCGGCGAATTATCGGTGATACGGCGACTTTACGGTAATACGGCAACAGCGGGTCGCTGGCAAGTATCCGCTAAAAACAGCGCACATTGTACACAACCCAACAGGCCAACACACTGTACGGCTGTTTGCGGCCTCGGCTGTATTGCAATGCGTCGTTACGTTTGAGTTTAGGCTTGAATCTGCGCCTTCACCGGCAAACCCCAGGTAAAAAGGAACAGCGTTCATGACTGACGCCACCCAAGCGCCCCTGCGCCCACTGGCCGACACTTCCCCTTCGGCGGTTGTCGCCGGCTTTATTGCCATGATGACCGGCTACACCAGCTCCTTGGTGCTGATGTTTCAAGCCGGACAGGCCGCAGGTTTGACCACGGCGCAGATCTCCTCATGGATTTGGGCGATTTCCATCGGCATGGCGGTGTGCAGCATTGGCTTGTCCCTGCGTTACCGCACGCCGATTACCATCGCCTGGTCCACCCCCGGCGCGGCGCTGTTGATCACCAGCCTGGGCGGTGTCACCTACGGCGAAGCCATCGGCGCCTATATCACCTGCGCGGTGCTGGTGACGCTGTGCGGGCTGACCGGCAGCTTTGAAAAACTGGTCAAGCGCATTCCGGCGTCGCTGGCAGCCGCGTTACTGGCTGGCATTCTGTTCAAGATCGGCAGTGAGATTTTCGTCGCGGCGCAGCATCGCACCGGCCTGGTGCTGGGGATGTTCTTCACCTACCTGATCATCAAGCGCGTGTCACCGCGCTATGCCGTGCTTGCCGCGCTGATCATCGGCACCCTGTTGTCGGGCGCGATGGGGTTGCTGGATTTCAGCGGGTTTCATCTGGAAGTCGCCACGCCGGTGTGGACCACCCCGCACTTCTCGCTGGCAGCCACCATCAGCATCGGCATTCCGCTGTTCGTGGTGGCGATGACCTCGCAGAACATGCCGGGCGTGGCGGTGTTACGCGCCGATGGCTATAACGTGCCGGCCTCGCCGCTGATCACCGCCACCGGCCTGGCCTCGTTGGTGCTGTCACCGTTCGGCTCCCACGGCATCAACCTGGCGGCGATCAGCGCGGCCATCTGCACCGGCCCCCACGCCCACGAAGACCGTAACAAGCGTTACACAGCAGCGGTTTGGTGCGGTGTGTTCTACGGCATTGCCGGGGTGTTCGGCGCGACACTGGCGGCATTGTTCGCAGCGTTGCCCAAGGAGCTGGTGCTGTCGATTGCGGCGTTGGCGTTATTTGGCTCGATCATCAACGGCTTGAGCATTGCCATGAATGAACCCAAGGAAAGGGAAGCGGCGCTGATCACCTTTATGGTCACCGCGTCAGGCTTGACGTTGTTTTCCATCGGCTCGGCGTTCTGGGGGATCGTGGCGGGGGTGTTGACGCTGTTGATTCTAAATGGGCGCAAGGCCTGAGTTTTCAAAGCCCCAAACGAAACAGCGACCCGGGCGGGTCGCTGTTTCAGCACATCAGGCTACCGGGTTGATCGGCGTCTCTGGGTGCCATGCGTCCAACAGCGGGCTCACTTCAACGCGAGTCAGCTCTGGGCGGGCCTTGAGCCACGCCTCGACGGTTGCACGCTGCTCTTCGCTGACCGAACCGCGTTTGGCCGAGCACACCAGACCGAAGTCGTCGCCGCCTACGTAGTCCAGGCCATTGCCGTCCATCGCTTCAGTCAGGAATGCTTCGAGGAAAGCGTCAACCGCTTCATCGTCCAAACCTTCTTTGAAGTCCAGGTTCAGTTCGAAACCCAGCTCTTGAAATTCATCAACGCACAGTTTTTTGCGCAGACGCCGGGAACGGTTAGTCGCCATTGGAACAGTCCTCTTAAGTAATAACGGCCGGCACTTTAGCAGTTTAAGACGGCGATTGCCCGACTCTCTGGGACGGGCGGCGGTTTGTGTGGAAAAAAACGCGCATTAGCAGCTATCGTTCAGCTACAAGAGCCCGCGCCTTGGGGCATAATGCCGACACTTTCTTGACCATTGAGGGATTTTTCCTATTTACCCCTCGCCTTTTTCACCCTCCTCAGCAGTAGGGTCTTATTCTTTATGATCAAATCTTTGCGTCCATTGTTACTTGCCGGGTTTCTTCTGCCACTGGCCTTTTCCGTCACCGCCGCTCCGATCAACACCACCCTGCCGCCCAACGTCGCGCAGGCCCTGCAAAAAGCCAAACTGCAAAATACTGCGTTGTCCCTGGTCATGCTGCCGCTCAACGGCCCCGGCACGCCCACCGTATTCAACGCCGACGTTTCGGTGAACCCGGCCTCTACCATGAAACTGGTCACCACCTATGCGGCCCTGGAAATGCTCGGCCCCAACCACCAGTGGAAAACTGAGTTCTATACCGACGGCACCCTCAACGGTGGCGTGCTGCATGGCAACCTGTACCTCAAGGGCGGTGGCGACCCCAAGCTGAATATGGAAAAGCTCTGGCTGCTGATGCGCGATTTGCGCGCCAACGGTGTGCAGCAAGTCACTGGTGACCTGGTGCTGGATCGCGGCTTCTTTATCCCGCCGCAATTGCCGGAATTCAACGACGATGGCAATGACGAGAACAAGCCGTTCCTGGTCAAGCCCGATGCGCTGCTGGTCAACCTCAAGGCCCTGCGTTTCGTCACGCGCAACGATGGCGGACGGGTATTCGTTTCGGTAGAGCCACCGATTGCCAGCATTCGTATCGACAATCAGGTCAAGGTCTCCAACGCCAAGCAATGCACCGGCGATGTTCGTTACAACCCGGTAACCGCCGCCGATGGCAGCGTGACGGTGACCGTCAGCGGGCAACTGGCCGACGGCTGCAGTTCACAGACCTACCTGTCGCTGCTCGACCACGCCACCTACACCGCCGGCGCGGTGCGGGCGATCTGGAAGGAACTGGGCGGCAGCATCCAGGGCCGCGATATCCAGGCGCCGGTGCCCAAGGATGCCAAGGTCCTGGCACGCGCGTTCTCGCCGGACCTGGCGGAAATCATCCGCGACATCAACAAATACAGTAACAACACCATGGCCCAGCAGTTGTTCCTGAGCCTGGGCGCGCAGTTCCGTAACGATGCCGACGGCGACGATGCCAAGGCCGCGCAGCGCGTGGTGCGTCAGTGGCTGGCGAAAAAAGGCATCACCGCGCCGCACTTGGTGATGGAGAACGGCTCCGGCCTGTCCCGCGCCGAACGGGTCAGCGCTCGTGAGATGGCGGCCATGCTGCAAGCCGCGTGGAGAAGCCCTTACGCGGCGGAGTACATCAGCTCGATGCCCATCGCCGGCACCGACGGCACTATGCGTAAGCGCTTGAAGACCACCGCCATGCGCGGCGAAGCCCACGTCAAGACCGGCACCTTGAACACTGTGCGCGCCATCGCCGGGTTCAGCCGCGACAACAACGGCAATTCATGGGTTGTGGTGGCGATCCTCAACGATCCGAAGCCATGGGGCGCGTCGTCGGTACTGGACCAGGTGCTGCTGGATCTGTATCGCCAGCCAAAACTGACGGCGGCGGCACCGGTGCTCTAGCACACACCATCGTTCACCTGTGGAAGGGATTTACTGGTGAGCAGGCTTGCCCTGCTCACCACCGAGTCATGCGTAAGCCTTTAAGTATCCCGCCAGCCTTTCAAGCCTGAACCCTTTCGGCCTCCACCCGGTCCCTGCCCGCCTGCTTGGCCACATACACCGCCGAGTCGGCGCGCAGCAGCAACCCATCGATGCCTTCATCGCCCCGCCAGCTGGCCACGCCAAAGCTGGCGGTGACGATCCCCACCGGCTCCATCGGCGCACTGCGCAACGACTGCCACAATTCCAGCGCCAGGCTGTAGGCCTGTTCGCCATCGGTGGTGGGGCACAACACCATAAACTCTTCGCCCCCAAAACGGCAGAACACATCGGTGCGGCGCAGACGTTGGCTGATACGCGAGCACAACTCCTGCAACACGCCATCGCCTACCGCGTGGCCATGCTTGTCATTGATGCGCTTGAAATGATCGATATCCAGCATGATCACCGACAACGCTCCGCAGGTTCGATTGAGCCTGGCGATTTCGGCGCGCAAGCGATCCTGAAAGTAGCGCCGGTTATAAATGCCTGTCAGCGAGTCGGTGATGGACAAGGCGCGCAGCTCCTCCTCTACCCGCTTGAGATCGGAAATATCCGACACATACCCATGCCACAGTGTGCCGCCGCCGGGTAACTCTTCCGGGGTTGCTTCGCCACGAATCCAGCGCAGGCCACGTTGCGGTAACAGCACGCGATATTCTTCGCGCCAGTGGCTCAGTTGCAACGCCGACAAGCGCACCGAGGCGCGCACCCGCTCCGCGTCCAGCGGATGGATGCGTTCGAACACGCGCTTGGCATCCTGCTGCAACAGCCCCGTTTCAATTTCGTAGATATCGCGCATGCCGTCGCTGGCATAGAGGAAGCGCCAGTTGTCCTGAGGTTCCAGGGTGAATTGAAAGATCCCACCGGGGACATGGGCGCTGAGTTTTTTGAGCAATCGATCGCGCGCGGCCAAGGCTTCGTAGGCGCGCTTTTGCTCGGTCACGTCCAGGTAGATCGCCAAATGCCCGACCCAAAGGCCGTGGTCGTCGAGCAGAACGGTGGCCAACATGGTGACGTTCAACGGGCTGCCGTCGTTTCGAATCAACGTCCACTCACGGGCCTCGTGCAAGCTGTCGGGGCTTTCTACCAACATGGCCTGGCTCGCGGGGATGCGCTTACCCAGGGTCACGCCCAGTTTGACAGAGCGCATTTCCAGCTCCGTCGCCAGGTGCAGGCTTTCCAGGGTCAACTTGCCCACCACTTGATCGGCCGTGAAGCCAAGCATCTGTTCGGCACCGGCATTGAACGTGTTGATCACACCGCGCAGGTCAGTGGCAATAATCGCAACCTGGGTGGCAGCGTTCAGCACACTGCGCAATTGACCGTGCGCACCGCGCAATTCCTGCTCACGCAGACGCAACTGCTGAGTACGCTGCTCGACCATCTTCAAAGCACGCTGGCGCTGGCTGACCAGCATATACAGCAAGATGCTCAGCAGCAGGCTGAGCAAGCTGCCCATGGTCAGGATAGCGGCCAGCGAAGAATGGTTGGCCCGGGCGAATACTTCGCTCGGCCGCAGGGTCAAGGCGTAGACATGATCGCCTAGGGTCAAGCGCCGCACCCCAACGAGGCCGCTGTCGGCCACGGCATTGTTGGATTCATAAAGCACACGTTGTTGCTGGTCGGAGGTGTCGACAATCTGCATCACCAGGTTGTCCCGCTCCGGCTTGGGCAAACCGTCGGCCATCAGCTGGCGCATGCTGATCACCGCCATGACGTAGCCATAAGGTTGTTCTGCGCCCACCTCACGGCTCACGGGCGCCACCAGCAATACGCCGGCTGCATAAGCTGGCTCCACGCCCACCAACTGCATGGGTTGAGATACTGCCAGCTTGCCGCTTTTATGCGCGCGCTCCAGCGCCGAACGCCGCAAGGGCTGGGCCAATAGATCGAAGCCCAAGGGCGAGCCCAACAGGCTTTGGGTTTGACTGTAGAGCACTGGTACGTACTCCTCGCGCTCCGGCGCGGGGGCCAGTTCACCCGCCGGGTTCAACTCACGGATCACGAAATCCACGCCCCTTTCACGGGACACTTGCTGTTCAAACTCGCTGCGTTGCTGACGCAGCACCCGTGGCGCCCAGGCGTACGCGCGGGCGCGCAGAAGCAACGGTTGGGTAAACCCATCGAACTCTTCGCGGGACACATCGGAGGAATTGACAAAAAAACGCCGCAGGCTGTTAAGGCGTTGTTCCTGATCTTCAAAGCGCTCCTGCAAACGGGTGTAGCGCTCGTTGACCAGCAGTTGAAAGCGCTGGCGCACCTGCTGCTGATACAGATCGTGAGTGGCCCAGGCGACGATACCCGTCAAGGTACAACCGGCCAACAGCACCACCAATGCCACCAGCCAAGCCGATGCCTGCTCACTGATGAAGCCTAGGATTTTCGGGCGAACGGCTTGCAACGGCATAGGCAACACTCACAACGCCAGCGTGCGGGGGGTGTCACTTTGGCTTGGCCTTAAGTTATAGCTATCGGCCAGTAGTTTGACCAGCGCAAAAAAGCCGTAAGCCTGGAATATCCTGGCTTGCGGCCTTTTATGCAGTCATCAACGGGCGGTGATTTTCCACGCGCGGTGGATTTTGGCATTGCGCGCGAAATCCGGGTCGATGGTTTTGTCGCTGATTTCCTCGACCGCATAGCGTTCGCTGAGATTGTCTTCCAACTGGAACTTGCGGAAGTTGTTGGAGAAGTACAGCACGCCGCCCGGTGCCAGGCGGGCCATGGCCAGGTCGAGCAACTGCACATGGTCGCGCTGCACGTCGAAGATGCCTTCCATGCGCTTGGAGTTGGAGAAGGTCGGCGGGTCGATGAAGATCAGGTCGAACTCATCGCGACTGGCTTCCAGCCACGCCATCACATCGCCCTGCTCCAGGCGGTTCTTGTCGGAGAAACCGTTGAGGGAGAAGTTGCGACGTGCCCAGTCCAGGTAAGTCTTGGACAGATCGACACTTGTAGTGCTGCGCGCACCGCCCTTGGCCGCGTGCACACTGGCAGTAGCGGTGTAGCAATACAGATTGAGGAAGCGCTTGCCGGCCGCCTCTTTCTGAATGCGCATACGCATCGGGCGGTGGTCGAGGAAGAGGCCGGTGTCCAAGTAATCCGTGAGGTTGACCAGCAGCTTCACACCGCCCTCGCTCACCTCAGTGAACTTGCCCTGGGCGCTCTGGCGCTCGTACTGCTTGGTACCGCTCTGACGCTCGCGACGCTTGACCACCACGCGGCTCTTGTCGATGTTCAGCGCCTGGGGAATGGCCGCCAGGGCATCGAACATGCGCGCGGAAGCTTTTTCCGGGTCGATGGACTTGGGAGCGGCGTACTCCTGCACATGCACCCAGTCGTGATACAGGTCGATGGCCATGGAGTATTCCGGCATATCGGCGTCATACACACGGTAGCAATCCACGCCCTCTCGCTTGGCCCACTTGCCCAGCAGCTTGAGGTTTTTTTGCAGGCGATTGGCGAACATCTGCCCGCCTTCGCTCAGGCGCGCCTGTTCGACCACGGGAGCCGGGGCCGGTTTGATCGGGTTACCGTTCTTGTTGTACTGGCGTTCTTGCGGCTCGGTCGGGGCCTGGTCGTATGCAGCCTGCTCGCGTTCGGCCTGGCGCTGTTCCGGGGTGCGGCGCTCGCCGGTGACGAACTGGTCGGGATTGACTTTGATCAGCAGCAATTTGCACGGCAAGGCGCCGTTCCAGAACGAATACTGCTTGTGGCTGCGGATGCCCATGCGCTTGCCCAGATCGGGCGCGCCGGTGAACACTGCGGCTTCCCAACCCATGCAGGCTTGGCGCAGACGTTCGCCGAGGTTCTGATAGAGGTACAACAGGCTGGCTTCATCACCCAGACGCTCGCCGTAAGGCGGGTTGCAGATCACCAGGCCTTTCTGGTTCTGGTCCGGGCGCGGCTCGAA
Organism: Pseudomonas sp. ARP3; assembly: GCF_001029595.1. Taxonomy (NCBI): domain Bacteria; kingdom Pseudomonadati; phylum Pseudomonadota; class Gammaproteobacteria; order Pseudomonadales; family Pseudomonadaceae; genus Pseudomonas; species Pseudomonas sp. ARP3. The sequence goes on along the minus strand of NZ_LEKF01000001.1, from coordinate 81,468 downwards.
GGTCCCGACCTCCCCCTGGTACACCTTGATCCAATGGCTGAGACCGGCGCGCTCAATGTTGTTGCGCGCGGGTTGGATCAGGCGCGGGTCGGCTTCGTAACCTCGAATCCACAGCGGCGTTTTGTTCATGCCAATCGCGGCGCGCTCGCTGGCCTCGGCGTGCAGCTTTTTCCACAGCGCCGGGACGTGACCGAGCCAAGTGGTAAAGCCCCACAGCTCACGGTTGAGGTTGGGCGCCATGTCGGCCGCAATCATCGCGCCTTCCACCAGGAAGGTCCCCACGCCGCACATTGGGTCGGTCAGCGCACCGCCTTCGGCGGCGATACGCGGCCAACCAGCGCGAATCAGGATCGCGGCCGCCAGGTTTTCCTTCAGCGGCGCCGCGCCCTGCTGCAGGCGATAGCCGCGCTGGTGCAGGCTATGACCGGAGAGATCGAGGGACAGGATGGCTTCGCCACGGTCCAGGCGCAGGTGGATACGCAAGTCCGGGTTGATCTTGTCGATGGACGGGCGCTCGCCGGACGGAGTGCGCAGTTTGTCGACGATCGCATCCTTGACCTTCAGCGCGCCGAAGTGGGTGTTGTCGATACCGGAGCCGTGACCGCTGAACTCCACTGCCAGAGTGCCGTCGGGGACCATGTGGTCGGCCCAGTCGATATCCAGCACGCCGTGGTAGAGGTCTTCGGCGTCCTTCATGGGGAAACGCTTGAGTACCAGCAGCACGCGGTTGGCCAGGCGCGACCAGAGGCACAGCCGGTAAGCGGTCTCCATGTCGGCCATGCCGCGCACGGCCGAAGTGTGCTCGCGCGCTTCCTCAAGGCCAAGCCCGACGGCTTCCTCGATCAGCAGGCCTTCGAGGCCCTTGGGGCAGGTGAGGAAGAGTTCAAAACGGTCCGACATGGGGCATTCCAGGCTTTTCAGCAATAAGTGAACGGGCGACGCATCGCCGGCTCGGTTTTCAATCAAGCACTTTTCTTGAAGAGTGCTCGCGTGGCACGAATGTGCCGTTCCACCCCGGCTGCCAGGCCGTTGGGCCTTTATTCACGGGGCAGATAAAGAATGTGCAGCAACAAAAAGAAATATTCCGACCCTTCGTCGAATAATAACCGACTGCATCAGACGGACATTCTTACTTAAGGATCAAACCATTCCTCTACGCGGGGTGCATCATAGCTGGCTTTGCCAGACAAATGGGGCGTAAAGCCATCCCAGCTTATGGCTATAGCATCGTTATAGTTACGTGCTTATGACAAAACGATCATTGAATCCATGTGACCTATTGGTTAGAACTCACCACAGGTTGGCGCCGTAACGACGCCGACACATCGGCTCGCCACGCCGGCAGCGAGCCCACCAACGGCAGAAAAACTCTGCCCGGCCTCAGACGAGGCCGAAGGATATCAAGACAGTCAACAAGTGAGGGAAACACCCTATGAGAAGACTTAAGCGTGATCCGTTGGAAAGAGCGTTTTTACGCGGATATCAATATGGCGTTCATGGCAAATCCCGTGAGCTTTGCCCATTTACTCTACCGTCGGTACGCCAAGCCTGGATCAACGGCTGGCGCGAAGGACGCGGCGACAACTGGGACGGTATGACAGGCACTGCGGGAATCCACAGACTCAACGAACTTCACGCCGTCGGCTAATCAGGGCACTTAATTCCGACACACCACCTTTGAAGCTGTAACGACTTACCATGCGCGCCCCATCCGGGCGGCGGGCTTCGGCCCAGGGGGCTCCTTGATGGAGCCCTTTTTTATGGGCGCCGTTCAGGCCTTTCTGGGCAACGCCGCAATTGCATCCACCGACTCACGAATCAACGCAGGGCCTTTATAGATAAAGCCAGAATACAACTGCACCAGGCTCGCACCCGCGGCGATTTTCTCGGCCGCGTGCTTGCCTTCAGTGATGCCGCCCACCGCGATGATCGGCAAGCGCCCCGCCAGCTCGGCGGCCAGCACCTTGACGATATGAGTGCTTTTATCGCGGACCGGCGCACCCGACAGGCCGCCCGCCTCGTCACCATGGGCCAGACCTTCAACACCGACACGGCTCAACGTGGTATTGGTGGCAATCACTGCGTCCATACCGGAATCCACCAGGGCCTGGGCTACCAGCACCGTTTCTTCGTCGCTCATGTCCGGCGCAATCTTGATCGCCAGCGGCACGCGCTTGCCATGGCGAACGGCCAGGTCTTCCTGACGCTGGCGCAGGGCTTCGAGCAATTGCTTGAGGGAATCACCGAACTGCAGGCTACGCAGGCCTGGGGTATTCGGCGAACTGACGTTAACGGTGACGTAGCTGGCGTGGGCATAGACCTTGTCCAGGCAGATCAAGTAGTCGTCCACCGCGCGCTCAACCGGCGTGTCGAAATTCTTGCCGATATTGATGCCGAGAATGCCGCTGTACTTCGCGGCCTGGACCCGTGACAGCAGGTGATCGACGCCCAGGTTGTTAAAGCCCATGCGATTGATGATCGCCTCGGCTTCCGGCAGGCGGAAGATGCGAGGCTTGGGGTTGCCCGGCTGCGGTCGCGGCGTCACGGTGCCAATCTCAACAAAGCCAAAGCCCAATTGCGCGAAACCATCAATGGCCGCACCGTTCTTGTCCAGGCCGGCAGCCAGCCCGACCGGGTTCGGGAAGTCCAGCCCCATCACCGATACCGGCATTTTTGCCGGCGCCTTGCACACCAGACCATTGAGTCCCAGGCGGCCACCGGCACCGATCAGGTCCAGGGACAGATCGTGGGAGGTTTCCGGGGAGAGTTTGAACAACAGCTGGCGGGCCAGGGTATACATGGGCGGGCTAGACTCGGATGGCGACGAAGGTGGCGGCGATTATAGCCGGGGTAACCGCGCGCAGGCGAGGCGTGCCGCCCAACGTCGCTAACGCTGCATGACCAGAGCCTCATAACGCGCCCAGATTTTTTCGGCATAGCGCTGGCGTAGTACATCGCGCTCCGGCCCAGAACCCGGCCCCGCATTGTAGGCGCCCACTGCTGTCCAGTTGTAGCCGAAGCGCTGGATAAACTCGGCGAGTATCGACGCACCAACCTCCACCGACAGGCAAGGCTCGTTCAACAATCGCTCCTCGGTAATCCCCAACTTGAGCAGGCGCGGCAAATGCATGCTGTTGATCTGCATCAGGCCGATGTCCCGGGTGCCATTGTTGTTGACGGTGTTCACCGCGTCAGCTCGATAGCCCGACTCCACCGCGGCGATGGCTTGCAGCAACTCCGGTTCGATGTCGTAACGACCGGCAATTTCCTCCCAGCAGTAGGCCAACGCCGGATGCGCGCTCATCAACCAACCAAAGAGCAGCGCCTTGCTCCAACGTTTATCCATGGCTGACCTGGCCGCAGGCCGAGCACACTTGCCCCCCTTGAGTGTGCCCGTCTCCGCGCACCTTGACCGGACAGTTAAAGCGATAACCCCTACCGTAGATCGTCTTGATAAACCCCTTGTCGGCGCCCAAATGTTTGCGCAGCGAGTAGATGCACCGTGTCAGGGATTCTTCGGCGACCTCGCCTTGGGGCCAAACCAGCTCCAGCAAGCGATCCTTAGTCATCAGCGCACCACCCGACACCAGCAGCAATCGCAACACATGCCACTCCTTGGGCGGCAATTGAATATCGGCGCCCTCACCGGTCAAGCGCCCATCGCCATGCAAGGTCCAACAGGCAAAAACCAGGGAAACCGTCGTCAATTCATCATTCACGACGCCCATATCCACCTCGGTATCCGACAACTGACATTGAAGTCCTTATTTCCTTGACTGGCGCTTGCGCCCACGCGACGACTATAAAAACCCGCCTGACAACCCACCCTAGGAAAAAGCTCAGAGATCCTGCGTTTTTTGGGATCACTGCGTAGGGCGTTTCACAACGTGAACGCACCTGGGGCCCACTCTTGATAAACCTCATGCAGCTCAACCCCCAAGCGGTCCTCCAGTTGCACCAACTCGCCCAACGCCAGCAGTTGGCCGTTGACCCGAACTTCCACGCAGTGGATGACCGCTGGGGCCAACGGCAACACCTTCCCTGGCGCAAAAGCGGCCAGACGCTTGCGGCTGATCAGTTGTTCCTGCAGAAGAATTTCCAAATGCATGGGTCAATGCCTTTATTCACGAGAACCGTCGCGATTTGGCCGCACGAACGCACGTTGCACACGCTCGTATTGCGCCGCGGTCAATGGAGGCGGCCCGCTGCCTACAGCCGCGTCTTTCGCCTCTGCTGCGGCAGCGCGGGCCTGAATCACAAACAGGCGAACGTCGGCCGAACCTCCGGGCACCGTGCTACGGCCCTGCTCGCGCGGGTCACGGGGGAATGCGCCCAGCCACAGGCGCTTGCCCTGTGAGACGCGCACCACGCTGCTGACCCCTACCCGCCCGACCCCTGCCGGTTTATCGCGCTGCCCCTTGGCACTCATGGGGCGACCATCCTCAATATCCAGGAGCATCTCGATTTCGTTCGCCTCAGCAAAACGCGGCAGCACACTGACCTGGGTGGCGTAATGCACAGGCTTCCACTCGGCGGTGTCATCCGCACGGGCTGGCAGATAGAACGTATGGTTGTCGTTAAACACCGCCGGCACGTTCTCCTGAGTCAGAATCACCGGCAGCGTCACCACCTTTGCTCGACGGCGGCGCTCCAGCGCAGCGATCTGCGCCATCAGGCGGTTATCCTCCTGCGGCTCCATGACACGAGTGGTCGAGTTTTTGGCATCTTCGTCCATAGCCAAGTTGAGTTTTTTCAGCTCATCGCGGCCCAGGTCGACCAGCCACAGCGACACTTCGACCGATCGCCTGGGCATATCCAGTTCCGCCACCAGTTGTTCGATAAACCGCACCTGCGCCGGTTTGCCTCTGATCAACAGGCTGTTGGTATCCGGATAGGCAATGACTGCAAGGCTTTTGTCGGCCAGCAACCCCTTGTGCTCACTGGCCAGTACCGCTTCGATTATTGACGCTATCCCCGCGACCCTGACCTTGCCCTCACCCATCGCGTACTCACGATCCGCCACATGGGTGTTGAGTACCTGAACCACCCCAAAGGCGTGGTCCCCCACACGCAGTTCAGCGCGCTCGCGGTCCATCAATTGCGCCAGCCGCAACACCCGGTCGACATAGCTCGGCGGGCCGGACACATAGAACGTTCGCGGGCCGTCGGCACGCAGGGGAAAGTGGGATTCCTGCAACCCAGCGCGACGCATGAGGCTGCGAAACCGATCGATGGAAATATGCCGCAGCGACACCGCCGAGCTTTTCGCTTCGTTGGCGTCATAGAGATAAAACCCTTGGCCGTCGCTGTACCAGATCAAGCCATGCTGCTGCGCCAGTTCTTCCAGGGTCTGCTGCGGCGCAGTCAAATCAAACAGACCACTGACACGTTTGCGCGCCACCTCGCGACTCACCACGATCGGCAGCCCCAAGGGTACCGACAGCGCGGTGAACACCGTGTGCAGGCTCTCCTCCTGTGCCTGATAGGTCTCGCCCCAGGCCACTGCACATGCCAGCCACAGCAGGGCACACAGCCACCAGTGGCGAAGGCGGCGGCGGGACATGCGTTCGAGGAAGTCAGCGTACACCGTGGAAGTTCCTGGGGCCTGCAGAGGGAAGCGGCCATACTGCGAGGCCGCCTCTTTTCAATCTTGATGGAAAGTTAACGGCCGCCCATCACGCTTACCCCGTGGCATGTGCCTTGCTATGAACTCTGCATCAAAGCGCGTACCAACGGCGGAACGGGCTTACGGACAAAGGCGTCGTTACCCGCAATGGCCTTGCATCGCCATCTGAGGGGGCGACGCTTTTTTTTGAATGAAAAGGTAGGTGCGGATGAAAGATTCGGTGGGCAACGGCCCGATAAGCAACGCGCTGGCGTGGGTGAACGGCAGCGATGCGCCGGAAAAGAGCAGCCTCGACCTGGGCTTTATGGCCTTGAGCGATTGCGCCTCGCTGGTAGTGGCGGCGACCCAGGGCTTCGCACAACCCTACGGCCTGACCCTGAATCTCAAACGTCAATCTTCCTGGGCCAACCTGCGTGACAAGCTGGTCAGTGGGGAGTTGGATGCCGCCCACAGCCTGTATGGGCTGATCTACGCCGTACACCTGGGTATCGGTGGCGTGGCGCCCACCGACATGGCCGTGTTGATGGGCCTGAACCAAAACGGTCAGAGCATCAATCTTTCCCGTGGTCTGCAACAACAAGGGGTGGTCACTCCTGAGGCACTGGATCGCCATGTGCACCAAAGCCGAACAAAACTGACCTTCGCTCAGACATTTCCCACCGGCACCCATGCGATGTGGCTGTACTACTGGCTGGCGAGCCAAGACATTCATCCGTTGCAGGACGTTGACAGTGTGGTGGTGCCGCCCCCGCAAATGCTTGCGCATCTGCAAGCCGGCCGGATCGACGGGTTTTGCGTGGGCGAGCCCTGGAGCGCCAGCGCGGTCGCGCAAGATCAGGGCTTTACCCTGGCGACCAGCCAAGCGATCTGGCCAAACCATCCCGAGAAGGTCCTCGGCTGTACCCACGCGTTCGTCGAGCAATACCCCAATACGGCGCGGGTACTGGTGATGGCCATCCTCGAAGCCAGCCGCTTCATTGAACAGAGCATTGAGAACCGGCGCTCCACGGCGCAATTGCTCAGCGGCCGCGAATACCTCGACGCGCCACTCGATTGTATTGAGCCACGTTTACTCGGGGCTTATGACGACGGCCTGGGCAACCACTGGCAGGACCCTCACGCGCTACGGTTTTTTGCGGGTGGCCAGGTCAACCTGCCGTACCTCTCCGACGGCATGTGGTTCATGACCCAGTTTCGCCGCTGGGGCCTGTTGCGCGACGACCCGGATTACCTGGGCGTGGCGCGCCAGGTGCAGCAACTGGCGCTGTATCGCGAGGCCGCCACCGCCTTGGGCCTCAACGCCGGGGACCAGGACCTGCGCAGCAGCCAGCTGATCGACGGCAAAGTCTGGGACGGCTCGGACCCGAGCGGCTACGCCCGCAGCTTCCGCTTGCATGCGCTGGCCGATCACGCCAACCGCCAAGCCTTGCGCTGACAGGAGAACTGCCATGCTGCGTATCCTGTTGATCAATGACACACCCCGCAAGGTCGGGCGCCTGCGTACGGCGCTGATAGAGGCCGGCTTTGAGGTAATCGACGAGTCCGGCCTGACCATCGACCTGCCGGCGCGCGTCGAAACGGTGCGTCCGGACGTGATTCTGATCGATACCGAGTCACCGGGCCGCGATGTGATGGAGCAAGTGGTGCTGGTCAGTCGCGACCAGCCACGCCCCATCGTGATGTTTACCGATGAACATGACCCGAATGTGATGCGCCAGGCCATCAAGTCCGGGGTCAGCGCCTATATCGTGGAAGGCATCCAGGCTCAGCGTCTGCAGCCGATCCTCGATGTGGCCATGGCCCGCTTCGAGAGCGATCAGGCCTTGCGCGCGCAGTTACAGGCGCGGGACCAACAGCTGGCGGAACGCAAACGCATCGAGCTGGCCAAGGGCATGCTGATGAAAATGAAGGACTGCAATGAAGAAGATGCCTACACCTTGATGCGCCGCCAAGCCATGAGTCGTCAGCAGAAATTGATCCAGGTGGCGGAGCAGATCATCGCCATGAGTGAGCTGCTCGGTTGATTTGGCTCAGCTCTTGCTAATGAATCATCACAGGTAACCAACGGCGGTTGCCCCTCCACGACAAAGACGTCGCACATCCGGTTTGCCCTCGCGAACCCGGTGGCGGCGTTTTTTTGTTTTGGCCCCTGTGTGGGGCCGGTGGGGCAGCCGTAGTGGCTGTTCCATCACCAGGCCTTCTTACAAGACTCCTAACCGTTGAGGTGCGTGATGAAATCAAGCTTCTGGAAATCCGGGCACACCCCGACCCTGTTTGCCGCGTTCCTGTATTTCGACCTGAGTTTCATGGTCTGGTATCTGCTGGGCCCGCTGGCGGTGCAGATTGCCGCCGACCTGCAATTGACCACCCAGCAACGCGGCCTGATGGTAGCGACACCGATCCTGGCCGGTGCGGTACTGCGTTTTCTGATGGGAATGCTGGCCGACAGGCTGTCGCCCAAGACCGCCGGGCTGATCGGCCAGGTGATCGTGATTGTCGCGCTGTTCGGGGCCTGGAAACTGGGCATCCACAGTTACGAACAGGCCCTGCTGCTGGGGCTGTTTCTGGGTATGGCCGGCGCGTCCTTCGCCGTGGCGCTGCCCCTGGCTTCACAGTGGTACCCCGCCGAACACCAGGGCAAAGCCATGGGAATTGCCGGTGCCGGCAATTCGGGCACGGTATTCGCTGCCTTGCTGGCCCCGGTGCTCGCAGCGGCGTTTGGCTGGAGCAATGTGTTCGGGTTTGCGCTGATTCCGTTGATCTTGACGCTGGTGGTCTTCGCCTGGCTGGCGCGCAATGCCCCTGAACGGCCGAAAGCCAAATCCATGGCCGACTACTTCAAGGCCCTGGGCGACCGTGACAGCTGGTGGTTCATGTTTTTCTACAGCGTAACGTTCGGCGGCTTTATCGGCCTGGCCAGCGCATTGCCCGGCTATTTCAACGATCAATACCACCTCAGCCCGGTGACTGCCGGCTACTACACCGCCGCATGCGTGTTTGGCGGCAGCCTGATGCGTCCGCTGGGGGGGGCTCTGGCGGACCGATTCGGCGGCATCCGCACCCTGCTGGGCATGTACAGCATCGCGGCCATCTGCATTGCCGCCGTGGGCTTCAACCTACCCAGTTCGTACGCAGCATTGGCGCTTTTCGTCTGCACCATGCTCGGTCTCGGCGCAGGCAACGGCGCGGTGTTCCAGTTGGTTCCGCAGCGCTTTCGCCTTGAAATCGGCGTGATGACCGGGTTGATCGGCATGGCCGGCGGCATCGGTGGCTTCGCGCTCGCGGCCGGCATGGGCGCGATCAAACAGAGCACCGGTAGCTATCAACTGGCCCTGTGGTTGTTCGCCAGCCTGGGCGTATTGGCATGGTTCGGTCTGCACGGCGTCAAGCGTCGCTGGAGAACCACTTGGGGCTCGGCCGCCGTGACGGCTGCACGCGTCTGATGAGCCTGCAACTGAGCGTCGCCCAGGCCAGTGCCATCGGCCCGCGCCCGGAAAACCAGGATGCGCTGCGGGTGGTCACCCCCGTGGCGGAACTGGCGGCCAGCAAAGGCTATTTGTGCGCCATGGCCGACGGCGTCAGCCAATGTGCCGATGGCGGATTGGCCGCGCGCTCGACCTTGCAAGCCCTGGCGATGGACTACTACGCCACGCCGCAAACCTGGAGCGTAGCCCAGGCACTGGAACGTTTACTGCTGGCCCAGAATCGCTGGTTGCAAGCCAACGGTGGTGGCCAGCCGCTGCTAACGACTCTAAGTGCCCTGGTGTTTCGGGGCCAGCGCTTTACCCTGGCCCATGTCGGCGACTGCCGGGTCTATCGCTGGTTGGACGGCCAACTGCAACGCATCAGCGAGGATCACGTCTGGGAACAGCCGGGCATGCAGCACGTCCTTAAACGTGCGCTGGGCCTGGATCAACATGTGGTGCTGGATTTTCTAGACGGCCACTTGCGCGAGGGCGAGTGCTTCCTGCTGCTCAGCGACGGCGTATGGGCAACCTTGGCCGAGCACAGCATCCAGACCATCCTGCGTGAGCAGGCGGACCTGGACGTAGCCGTGGGCACCCTGGTCAATACTGCCCACTTGGCCGGCAGCCAAGACAATGCCAGCGCGTTGCTGGTACGCGTTGATGCCTTGGGTGCCGCCACCCTCGGCGACGCCCTGGGGCAGTTGCAGCAATGGCCGCTGCCACCGCCATTGAAACCCGGCCAACCGTTCGAAGGCTGGCAGGTGGAAGCATTAGTGGCGCAAAGTCGACAATCCTTGCTCTACCGGGTTCGCGATACCCAGCAACAGCCCTGGCTGTTGAAAACCTTGCCACTGAGCCATGACGACGATAGCCAAGCCGGCCAGGCTTTGCTGGCCGAAGAGTGGTTTTTGCGGCGCATGGCCGGACGCGCATTCCCAGAAGTGCACAGCGCCGGTAGCCGGCAGCACTTGTATTACGTCATGCGCGAGTATCCCGGACAAACCCTCGCCACCCTGTTCCAGCTTCAGGGGCCCCTGCCTCTGGCCCAATGGCAGTCCGTCGCCGAGCGCTTGCTGCGGGCCGTGGGCCTGCTGCACCGGCGGCAAATCCTGCACCGCGATATCAAACCGGAAAACCTGTTGTTGGGGGACGACGGCGAGTTGCGCGTGCTGGATTTCGGCCTGGCTTACTGCCCCGGCCTGTCGGAAGATCGAGCCCACCAACTGCCGGGCACTCCAAGTTTTATCGCGCCCGAAGCCTTCAATGGCGAAGGGCCTACCGCCCAGCAAGATTTATACAGCGTTGGCGTCACCTTGTATTTCCTGCTGACCGGGCATTACCCCTACGGCGAAATCGAAGCCTTCCAACGGCCCAGATTCACCCAGCCTGTCAGCGCGAGCCGCTATCGCCCCGACCTACCGGACTGGCTGCCGCTGAGTCTGGAACGGGCGGTGTCCGCCCAGCCGTCGCAGCGTTACGAAACCGCCGAAGAATGGCTACTGGTACTGGAGCAGGCTGACCGGCGCGAGCTGAGCGTCCGCCCCAGGCCTTTGCTGGAGCGAGAACCGCTAAAAGTCTGGCAAACCGTGGCACTGCTGTCGGTGCTGATCAATCTGGTGCTGCTGTATGCACTCCTTCACAACTGAGTATCTCTACACGAGGGCAACCCTATGAACGCAAAAGTCTGGTTGGTGGGCGCAGGTCCCGGCGATCCGGAGTTGTTGACCCTCAAGGCGGTCCGCGCCCTGTGTGAAGCCGACGTGGTGTTGATCGATGATCTGGTCAACCCGGCAGTTTTGGACCACTGCGCCGCGGCGCGCGTGATCACCGTGGGCAAACGCGGTGGCTGCCGCTCCACCCCTCAGGACTTTATCCACCGCCTGATGTTGCGCTACGCACGCCAGGGCAAATGCGTGGTACGCCTCAAGGGCGGTGACCCGTGCATTTTCGGACGAGGCGGCGAAGAGGCGCTGTGGCTGCGGGATCGGGGCATTGAGGTGGAACTGGTCAATGGCATCACCTCAGGGCTGGCAGGCGCGACCAACTGTGGGATTCCTCTGACATTGCGTGGTGTAAGCCGTGGCGTAACGCTGGTTACTGCGCATACCCAGGATGACAGCCAACTGAACTGGCGCGCCCTGGCCGAGGGCGGGACTACCCTGGTCGTGTACATGGGGGTGGCAAAACTGGAAGAGATTCGTCAGCAGTTGATGGAGGGTGGCATGGCGGCAGATATGCCCGTGGCGATGATCGAGAATGCCTCGCTGCCCCAGCAGCGCGAGTACCGTAGCCTGTTATCGCGCATGCACAAGGATGCCCACGCATTCGCCCTTAAAAGCCCGGCGATCCTGGTCATTGGCCGTGTTGCCGCCAGAGAACAAGCTGCATATGTCGCAGCCGCCGCCAGCGCATGACACAAATGGCAGGCGAAAAAAAACCCGGCCTGAGCCGGGTTTTTTCTACAACTCAGTAATTACTGAGCGGTAGCTTCAACCGAAGCTTCTACGCGACGGTTGATAGCGCGACCAGCTTCAGTTGCGTTGTCAGCAACTGGGCGGGATTCGCCGTAACCTACAGCAGTTACACGGCTAGGAGCCACGCCGTCTTTAACCAGGACTTGCTTAACAGCGTCAGCACGACGCTGGGACAGCTTCTGGTTGTAAGCGTCTGGACCTACGGAGTCAGTGTGACCAGCTACTTCTACGTTAGTAGATGGGTACTGAGCCATGAAGTCGGCCAGGTTTTTCACGTCGCCGTAGCTGTTAGGCTTAACAACGGCTTTGTCGAAGTCGAACTTAACGTCCAGCTCAACACGAACAACCTGAGCAACTGGAGCTTCTGGCTCTGGAGTTGGCTCTGGAGCTGGTGCTGGGGTAGGAGCTGGAGCAGCTGCGCCAGCGTTACCGCCGAAGTTCACGCCCAGGCCGACCAGTGCGGAGTAATCCCACTTGCCGTTGTCCAGACCGTAGTCAGCTTCAACACCGGCACGAGCGTACAGGTTGTTGGTGAAGTAGTACTTAACGCCGGTACCGACAGTGGCGAAAGTGGTCTGATCGCGACCGCTGTGACCGTCAGCCTGTACGTTGGTACGGCTCTGGTGACCGAAACCGCCTTCTACGTATGGACGCAGGGAGTCTACGCCAGCTTGACCGAAGTGATACTGGGCAACCAGGCTGCCGGTATCGCCTTTGATCTTCTGGTTACCAGTACCGTCGTTCGAACGGGTGTGGTTGGTCTTGTCGTAGGACAGGTTCAAGGACAGGTCGTCGGTCAGGAAGTAACCGATGCGAGCGCCAGGATTGAAGCCGTCTTCGATGTGCTTGACGCTATCGTTGTACTGCTTCTTGTAGAACAGCTCGCCTTCAACTGCGCCTTGGCCTTGTGCCAGAACGCCGAAAGAAGTAGCGGCAATAAGAGAACCAATGGCCAAGCCCAAGGTGTTTTTCAGTTTCATCCGTTAAATCCCCATCTGGTGATTGTAAAGCAGTCCCACAAACCGGGGGACAACTCGGCGACAAGTCTAACAGAACTTGCCTACACGTAAGAGATATTTGCCACGCACTAAGTTTCAGTCTCGCCCGCAAATTTCTCACGTAATTTATCAAGAGCACGTTTGTAACGCATTTTTGTAGCACTCAAACCCATGTGCATGATGTCGGCGATTTCCTGAAACTCCAGCTCTGCGACAAAACGTAGCACCAGAATTTCCCGATCAATCGGATTCACATGCACCAACCAGCGATCGAGCCCGCCCTTTTCCTCGGGTGCCGGCGCCTTTTCTTCAGACGCCTCCTCAAGGGGGTCCAGGCTCAAAGCGTCCATCAAGCGACGCTTTCGCCGTTCCTTTCGATACTGCGTGATGCACTCGTTGTACGTGATGCTGTAGAGCCAGGTCTTGAACTTCGATTTGCCCTCGAAGTTCTTCAGGCCGTACAACACCTTGAGCATCACTTCCTGACAGACATCGTCAGCATCTCTATCGTTCCCCAAATACCTTGAACAAACGTTGAACAGAGTGCGTTGATATCTGCGCATCAATTCTTCGTACGCGCGAGTTACGTGAAACAGCTCCGTGTGCGAGCGCGCGACCAACTCCTCATCAGAGAGCTCACGGGGGTCATAGCGCGTGGACAGCGATTGGGCTTTATTCAAAACAAGTCGTGCCGACAGTCAGGTCAATGTCCGCTGCGGCCCGGTCACCCGGGTTCGCGGCGGCGTACATTAGCAGGGTTTGCCGGTTTAGCGGCTACTGACCTGCTGTTCCAGGAGAATGCGATTGGACAGCGACACCAGCTCGCCGTCATCGGTCAACACGGTCGTCTTGACTGTGCCGATCTCCTCGATTTGCCCTTCGACCTCGCCCACACGCACCTGTTGGCCCACCTGGTACAACTCGCGCACATAGATTCCTGCAAGAATCTGACCGGCAATTTCCCGGCTACCCAAGCCCATGGCCAGCGCAACGGCCAGACCAACGGTAATCAAAACGATCACAATCACATGGTTGAGCAGGTCAGTCTTGACCTCCAACTGGCTGATCGCGACCGAAATACTGATGATGATCACCAGCCCCTGGGCGATCCGCCCCAGGCCGGCAGCGTAGTCCAACCCCACGCCTTCGGCGGCTCCGCGCACCAGCCCGTTGGCCAACTGCGCCAGTAAAACACCTACCAACAGCACCAGCGCGCCGCCGAAAACCTTCGGCAAATACAGCGCAAGCATGTCGAGCGTAGCTGAAACTCGCTCAAGGCCAAGGGATTGAGCGGCAGAAACCAGAAAAATCAGCAACACGAACCAGTAGACGATCTTGCCGACCAGTGTGGAGATCGGCACTTGCAACCCGGCGCGCCCCAGCAGCTTGGTCAGGCCGGTGCCTGCCATCAAGCGATCAAGGCCCAGTTTCGCGAGCAATTTGGACAGCAGGGTGTCGAGCAGCTTGGCCACGACAAAACCCAGCAACACCAGGACCAGCGCACCGAACAGGTTGGGAATGAAGTTCGCCACCTTGGTCCACAATGCGGTCATCGCGGTGACCAGGCTCTGGGTCCAGAGATCAAGTTCCATATTCAATCAGCCTTATCAGCAGTGCGAGCAAGAGGTTTACGACGGGAAACCGGTGAAACGTGGGCAGAACCATTGTTCAGCGCCATCATCAAGGCCGGCAGCCAACGACCGAGCAGACCGAACAGATCCCCCGCCCCGACCTGACGGTTGGCGGTTTTCAACACGCGCCCCAGGCAAGCATCGTCATCACGGTTGGACGGCGAAGCATTGAGCATGTCACGCAAAGACTGTTCGAACGGATCGTGCATAAAGACCTCTCGCAAGTGATTTAAAAGACGAGGGTAAATTTCATGGGGTCACATGAGACCCTTCCTACGTTCAGCTCATATTCAGCTCAAACCCAGCGCAACCGTCTAAACAGCCACCATTGCCCGAGCGCCACCGAGACCATCAGCAGGCACGCAAGCATGAATCCATAGGGGCTGGCCGAGAACGGAATGCCGCCCACATTGATGCCCAGCAAACCGGTCAGGAAACTCATCGGCAGGAAGATTCCAGTGATGATTCCGAAGCGGTACATGGTGCGGTTCATGCGTACGCTCAAACGCCGGTCTTCGGCCTCCAGCACAAGCCCCACGCGCTCCCGGGTCAATTCGAGCTCCTCCAGATAGCGTGTGAGGCTGTTGTTCAATTCGTTCCAGTAATCAGCGTCGTCGTCACAGAACCACGGCAGTTTGATCCGCGTGAGCTGGGCAAAAATATCCCGCTGCGGTGCCAGAAATCGCTTGAGCCCGGCCGCTCGCCGGCGGATCTGCAACACGCTGCCATGCTCTGGGGTATACCGTTCGTCGGTATCGAGTTTTTCTTCCTCGGCATCGACGATTTCAGACAAATCCGTGACCAGATCCTGCACTTTATTGGTCAGGTACTGCGCCATATAAAGGATGAGCTCCGACGCGGTACGCGGCCCCTTGCCGTCCGCCAGTTGCACCAGCAACTCATCGGTGGCGCGCAACGGGCGCAGACGCAGGGAAATCACCCGGTTGGCCGCCGCGAAAATGCGCACCGAGACCATGTCTTCCGGTTCGGCGCCTGGATTGAGGTTGACCCCTCGCAGAAACAGCAACAGCTGCGAATCCGGCAGCGGCAACAGGCGCGGGCGAGTGTTTTCCTCCAGCAACAGGTCGCAGGCGAATTCACTCAAGCCACTGGATTTGCGCAGCCAGGTCTGCGTCTGGGGATGGCTGCGATCCCAGTGCAGCCACAGACTTTCCTCTGGCTGCAACTGCAGGTCATCCAGCTCAGTCCGGGCAATCGAACGCGCACCGCCTTTACAGTCCAGCACCAGGGCATGCACCAGCCCCCATTGCGCGTTTTCTTCCTCGAACATCCTCACCCCTGTCGGCTTTTACGATTTACTCAGGCATTTTCAACGGGCTGGGCGACACGATCACGCCATTGTTATCCGCATACACGTATTCACCCGGGCGGAAGGTGACGCCGGCAAACGTGACCGCCACATTCAGGTCACCAATGCCACGCTTGTCGGTTTTCATCGGGTGACTGGCCAAGGCTTGTACGCCCAGGTCGGTCTGGGCGATGACGTCGACATCGCGGATGCAACCGTAGATGACCAGCCCTTCCCAACCGTTTTTCGCAGCTTTCTCGGCGATCATGTCGCCCAGCAGCGCGCGGCGCAGGGAACCACCACCGTCGACCACCAGCACCTTGCCGGTCCCCGGTTGGTCGGCCTGTTCCTTGACCAGCGAGTTATCCTCAAAGCACTTGATGGTAACAATCTCGCCGCCAAACGAGTCTCTGCCGCCAAAATTGCTGAACATCGGCTCGACCACCTGCACCAATTCGGGGTAGGCGTCGCACAGGTCGGGGGTCACGTAATGGTTCATCGAAAAAATCCTTTCTGCCAGAGAAGTGTCTTTCAAAGAAGTACCGGGCGAAACGGGTGGGAAACATCCCATCGGTTTCACTGCAACGCAATAGCCTCTACGCGACTGAATATGACCAGAAGCGTCCGGCGCGTCATATCTTAGCCGCAACCTCGCAGGAGTGAAACGCCCTTGGTAGAGCGCTTGGTCAAACAGCGGCGAGAGCCTGCGCCGGGGCGCCGAACAAAGGTGTTATAGGGTCTTTCAACCATTGCTCCACCAGAGGCCAGACCTCGGCCTGGGCAGCTTTGCTGACCAGCATCTCGACGTGCCCGAAATCTTCGGTAAACCCGTGCTTGCGTCCCAGACACACATATTGCCGATGCTCAGTGCCGACTTGTTCGAACAGCTTGCGGCAGGCCCAGTCCGGGTCCTGATGGTCGCCCGCCGCACTTACCGCCAACAACGGCACGTCGACGTCCGCCAAGCCCTTCCACCAGTCACGCTCGGCATCGCCGAAACGCCCGAACAGCCCGTGCCAGCGCATATTTTCAATCAATACCCCCACCGGCTCGTCTTCGGGCCCGCGTTTGAAACGCGCACCGGACACTTCAGCCATTCGCTTGAGAATAAAGCGCCCGCCCCACTCCACTGGTGGAATTTTCAACGGCCAGTAGGTGCGGCTGACCTGGCAGCCAAATAACGCGACCGAAGCCACCGCCGGCGCACCCAGATACTGACCGCCCAGGGCCGCCGCCAAGGTCGTGCCGCCCAGAGAATGGCCGATCCAGTGCGGGATCTGCGCGCTTTGCTCACGCACGAACGCGCCGATGGCCGGCAAGTCGTAACGCGCATAATCGGCCACCCGGTTACGCGCATATGCTTGATTGCGCTTGGACAGACCATGGCCGCGCATTTCCGCAATCCACACGTCAAAGCCTCGACGAGCCAGATAGGCGCCCAGGCCAATGCCCTTGGGCGAGTACCAGAAACGTCGATTGGAAAAACTGCCGTGCAACAAAATAACCGGGATGCCCCGGTTTTCCGGGACATCGGCCAGCCCCAAACGGGTCACCGCCAGTTCGACGCTGCCGTCCGGACTGTTGCCGGGTTTGAGGCGATACACATCTTCACTCAGGTCGCCACGACGCTCAGCGCTGATCAAGGCGACGGGAAACAGGTTGCTGCTGCTTTGCATAATGTTCTTGCACAAAAAAGGGCGGCGTCCACATGGATTCCCGCCCTGTACAGATAAGAATGCCGGTCAACCTCACGGCTGACCGGCACTTTTCACGGATCGACCTCAGGCGGACGCTTGGCCTTCCGCCAGGAAGAACCAAGTTTCCAGCACCGAGTCTGGGTTCAGCGAAACGCTTTCGATACCCTGCTCCATCAGCCATTTGGCCAAGTCAGGGTGGTCCGAAGGGCCCTGACCGCAAATGCCGATGTACTTACCGGCCTTGTTACAGGCCTGGATGGCATTGGCCAGCAGCTTCTTGACCGCCGGGTTACGCTCGTCGAACAGGTGCGCAATGATCCCGGAGTCACGGTCCAGGCCCAGGGTGAGCTGAGTCAGGTCGTTGGAACCGATGGAGAAACCGTCGAAGAATTCCAGGAACTCTTCAGCCAGGATCGCGTTGGATGGCAGTTCGCACATCATGATCACACGCAGGCCGTTCTCGCCGCGGGTCAGGCCGTTCTCAGCCAGCAGGTCAACCACCTGGCTCGCCTCGCCCAAGGTCCGTACGAACGGCACCATGATCTCGACATTGGTCAGGCCCATCTCGTTACGCACGCGTTTGAGCGCGCGGCACTCAAGCTCGAAGCAGTCGCGGAAGGTTTCGCTGATGTAACGCGAGGCGCCACGGAAGCCCAGCATCGGGTTTTCTTCTTCCGGCTCGTAGAGCTTGCCGCCGATCAGGTTGGCGTACTCGTTGGACTTAAAGTCCGACAGACGCACGATGACCTTTTTCGGGTAGAACGCCGCCGCCAGAGTGCTGATGCCTTCCACCAGTTTCTCGACGTAGAAACCCACTGGGTCGTTGTAACCGGCGATGCGCTTATCGACGCTTTCCTTGATATCCAGCGGCAGGCCGTCGTAGTTCAGCAAAGCCTTGGGGTGCACGCCGATCATACGGTTGATGATGAATTCCAGGCGGGCCAGGCCCACGCCGGCGTTCGGCA
Source organism: Pseudomonas sp. ARP3 (assembly GCF_001029595.1). NCBI lineage: Bacteria > Pseudomonadati > Pseudomonadota > Gammaproteobacteria > Pseudomonadales > Pseudomonadaceae > Pseudomonas > Pseudomonas sp. ARP3. The sequence goes on along the minus strand of NZ_LEKF01000001.1, from coordinate 63,301 downwards.
ACTGCGCGAAGTCGAAGGCGCGGTCCGGGTTACCGACGTTCATCATGATCTTGAACGGCAGGTCCGGCATGGCGTCGATGGAATTTTGCTTGATATCGAAGCCTAGCTCGCCTTCGAAGATGAAACCGGTGTCGCCTTCGGCGCAGGACACGGTCACGCCCTGGCCATCCTTGAGCAACTGCGTGGCATTGCCGCAACCCACTACCGCAGGAATCCCCAGCTCACGAGCGATGATCGCCGCGTGGCAGGTACGCCCGCCACGGTTGGTGACGATGGCACTGGCGCGCTTCATCACCGGTTCCCAGTCCGGGTCGGTCATGTCGGAGACCAGCACGTCGCCTGGCTGGACTTTGTCCATCTCGGAGACGTCTTTGATGATGCGAACCTTGCCGGCGCCAATGCGCTGGCCGATAGCTCGGCCTTCCACCAATACGGTACCGGTTTCTTTGAGCAGGTAGCGCTCCATGACATTGGCCGAAGTGCGGCTCTTCACGGTTTCCGGACGGGCCTGCACGATATACAGCTTGCCGTCGTCACCGTCCTTGGCCCATTCGATGTCCATCGGGCACTGGTAGTGCTTTTCGATGATCATCGCTTGTTTGGCCAACTCGCTGACTTCAGCGTCGGTCAGGCAGAAACGCGCGCGTTCGGCCTTGTCGACTTCAACGGTTTTTACCGAACGACCGGCCTTGGCCTCGTCGCCATAGATCATCTTGATGGCCTTGCTGCCCAGGTTACGGCGCAGGATGGCCGGGCGACCCGCTTCGAGGGTGCCCTTGTGTACGTAGAATTCGTCGGGGTTGACCGCGCCCTGTACGACGGTTTCACCCAGGCCGTAGGCGCCGGTGATAAACACCACGTCACGGAAGCCGGATTCGGTATCGAGGGTAAACATCACGCCGGCGGTGCCGGTTTCGGAACGGACCATGCGCTGCACGCCGGCAGACAGGGCAACCAACTTATGGTCGAAGCCCTGGTGCACGCGGTAGGAAATCGCGCGATCGTTGAACAGCGAGGCAAATACTTCCTTGGCCGCGCGGATCACGTTTTCCACGCCGCGGATGTTGAGGAAGGTTTCCTGCTGGCCGGCGAAAGAAGCGTCGGGCAAGTCTTCGGCGGTAGCCGACGAGCGCACGGCAACGGCCATGTCCGGGTTGCCGGCCGACAAGGTGGCGAACGCGGTGCGGATTTCTTCGTTGAGCTTCTCGGGGAACTCGGCTTCCATGATCCATTGGCGGATCTGGGCACCGGTCTTGGCCAGGGCATTGACGTCGTCGACGTCCAGGGCATCCAGCGCGGCGTGGATCTGAGCATTGAGGCCGCTCAGTTCGAGGAAATCGCGGTAAGCCTGGGCCGTGGTGGCGAAACCACCCGGCACCGAGACACCGGCGCCCGCAAGATTACTGATCATCTCGCCGAGGGATGCGTTCTTGCCCCCCACATGCTCTACATCATGGACGCCGAGCTTATCGAGGGAAACTACGTACTCTACCAAGGTGATCTCTCCACTAACTGTGTTGGAAAAGCTCAGGACGCCGGCTGCTCGTGGGAGCATTCACCAGCGTTTGTGGCCTGGACCTGGAAAATAAGTGAGAATGCGGCCCACTGTGGGACGGCAAAATCGCGCCTATCATATCCAAGATTCGTCATCAGCTTAAGGCCCAGGGCTCAAATGAAACGATCTGCTTTCTTTATTTCCGACGGCACCGGCATTACAGCCGAAACACTGGGTCAAAGCCTGCTCGCGCAGTTCGAAAACGTTACCTTCGCCAAATTCACGCGGCCTTACATCGACAGCGTGGAAAAAGCGCGGGCCATGGTACAACAAATCAATCTGGCGGCTGAAAAAGACGGTTTTCGGCCGATCATTTTCGACACCATCGTCAATCAAGACATTCGTGAGATTCTCGCAACCTCGAATGGTTTCATGATCGACATTTTCTCCACGTTCCTGGCGCCACTGGAACAGGAGTTGAGCGAACATTCCTCCTATTCGGTCGGAAAGTCCCATTCCATTGGGCATAACTCCAACTATATGGAGCGTATCGAGGCGGTGAACTTTGCCCTCGACAACGATGATGGCGCCCGCACCCACTACTACGACAAGGCCGATCTGATTCTGGTGGGCGTGTCGCGCTGCGGCAAAACGCCCACCTGTTTGTATATGGCCATGCAATTCGGTATCCGCGCGGCCAACTACCCGCTGACCGAGGATGACATGGAGCACCTGACCCTGCCGGCCGCTCTGCGCGCCCATTCGCACAAACTGTTCGGCCTGACCATCGACCCGGACCGCCTCACCGCCATCCGCAACGAACGCAAGCCCAACAGCCGCTATTCGAGCTACGCCCAGTGCGAGTTTGAAGTGCGCGAGGTGGAAAATCTGTTCCGCCGCGAGAATATTGCGCACATCAATTCCACGCATTTTTCGGTGGAGGAGATCTCGGCGAAGATTCTGGTGGAAAAGGGCGTAGAGCGTAGGTTTAAGTGAGGCAGCTGCAAGTTGAAGCCGCAAGCCACGGCCACTCAGCTCTAAGCTTGCAGCTTGTCGCTATCCCAACTACAGCTGAAACCGCCCCCCTCCCTGCCCCAAGGCCGTGGCCAACGCATCGAACCCCACGCGCAACAACTGATCGTCCCCCGAGGTGTTGCAGATACTCGCCCGGATAAATTGCGGCACGGCGGTCTGCCCCACGGCGAAAGCTTCGGCAGTGGCGATCAGGTAATTATTCTGCTTGAGTTCCGCCTCGATTTCCGAAGCACGCCACGGCTCAGGGACTTCAATCCAGAAGTGCGGACTGTTGAGATGGGTGCGGTACTCCAGCCCCTCCAGAAGGTCGCGCACCAGGGCTTTGCGCCGGCTGATCTCATTGATTTGCTGGCTGAGCAGGTATTGCGCCGTGCCATTTTCGATCCACTGCGTGGCCAGTTCCAGGGTAACCGGCGTGGCCATCCAGCACGTCGAACGCAACGCTGCCGAAATGCGGCTGACCAACGCCGGCGGTGCATGCACATAGCCCACCCGCAGGCCCGCGGATACGGCCTTGCTCAGGCTACTGATCAAAATCGTACGCTCAGGCGCGAAGAAACTCAGCGGCGGCGGCCGATCTTCCACCAGCACACCATGGGCTTCGTCCTCCAGAATCAACAGGTTGTGTTCGCGGCACACCTTGACCAGTGCTTCGCGACGCGCCACCGATAGCACTGCGGTGGTCGGGTTCTGAATCGTCGGTGTGCAGTACAACGCCGAAATCCGGTGATTACGACAGACTTCATCCAGCGCACTGGGCAGTACCCCTTCGTCGTCCATTTCCAGGCCGATCAAGCGGACGCCGAGCATACGCGCGGCAGTGATCAGCCCAGGGTAAGTCAGTTGTTCGGTGACCACGGTGTCGCCCGCGCGCAACAGCGCCATCATTGCGCAGAGCAAGCCATGCTGGCCGCCATTGACGCAGATAACCTGTTCGGGAATCGGATGGAAATCGCGCTGCACCAGCCACTGCGCGCCCGCGTCGCGGTAGCGCGGCAGACCGGCATCCGGGGTGTAGGCACTGATGTCCTGCAAGAACTTGGCGTTGGTCGACAGGGTCTGAAAGCTCTGGGCCAGGAAGGCGGTCTCCTGCCCTGGGATATGCATATTGCGGCTCATGTCGAAGTACTGGCGCGGTTCCTCACTGAAGTTGCGAAACCCTTCATCGCGCTGGCGCTCCATCCCACGCTTGCGCACGAAAGTGCCGTCACCTACCCGAGCCACCACCAACCCAAGGCGCTCCAGTTCACCGTAAGCCCGGCTGATGGTGCCGATAGTCACCCCCAGGTTATCGGACAACACCCGATGGGGCGGCAGTTTTCGCCCCGGTTCAATCAAGCCTTCAAGGATGCCTCGCTCCATCACATCGGATAGGCGCTTGTACTTCACGCCCTGCCCGCTGGACAGCCCCTCACGCATAATTGACACCATGTCAATATTTGTTTTGACAGCCATCTTTCGCCCTAATAGTGTGCTTTTACGGGTTCAATCGCCGAATTTAACCACTCATTACAAGTTCAATATAGAGTTCAATTCCGGCTCAGGGAAGCAATAAACGATGCCAATGTCCGCCGTCCTCGAAAACACCGCCAAAACCAAAACCCAGAAACAGTGGGTGGCCGGGCTGGTGACCAGCGTCATGTTTCTGATCGTTTGCCTGAGCTGGGGCACCACCTGGTTGGGGATCAAGATCGCCGTGGAGAGCGTGCCGCCACTGACCTCGGCGGGCCTGCGTTTTCTGATCGCCTTTCCACTGTTCCTATGCTTTGCCATGGCCCGTCGCGAGCCGATTCTGTTTCCCCGCGAGAGCCGCTGGTTCTTTGTGTTCGTGACCCTGTCCTACTTCAGCGTGCCCTACTACCTGCTCAATTACGGTGAGATGCATGTGTCGTCCGGCCTCACCGCCCTGCTGTTCAGTTGCATGCCAGTGTTCATACTGATTTTCTCGGCGCTGTTCCTGCGCGAGCGCATCTATTTTTCCCAGGTGGTCGGCATCGGCATCGGCTTCGGCAGCCTCTACATGATCATCCGCAGTCAGGGTTTGCACCTGGACCACGCCGAGTTCTTCGGGGTGTTGGCGATTCTGACCGCCGCGATCATGCATGCCTTGTGCTATGTCATTACCAAGCAAAAAGGCAGCGCTATCAGCGTGATCACCTACAACACCCTGCCCATTGGGATCGCCGGGATGATGCTGTTTATCGCCGGTTTGTTGTTTGAAACGCCGACTTTCGATGCCATTACCCTGCGTTCATGGAGCGCGCTGGTTTACCTCGGGTTGGTGGCCTCGGTGGGCGGGTTCATCGTGTATTTCATGCTGCTCAAGCGCTTGAGCCCGATCATCCTGTCGTTTGTGTTCATCATTTTTCCGGTGTTCGCAGTGATCATCGGCGCCTGGTACGAAGGCGTGCCGATTTCCCGCGACCTGATGCTGTACTCGGCCATCCTGCTGGCCGGTTTTGCAATCACCAAACTGCCGATCGAAAAATTGCTGGCCAAGAAAAATTGACCTGCCCGACCCATCACCTTCAACCACGCGAGAGAAACATGGACGTGCTCCGCCCCGACGCCCTGGAACAGATCTACACCCACGCCAGCCGCACCTATCCAGAGGAATGCTGTGGCTTCGTCTTCGCCGACGGCAGTGTGTACCAGGGCAGCAATATCCAGAATGAGCTGCACCGCAAAAACCCCGAGATGTACCCGCGCAGCGCGGCCAATGGCTACACCTTCTCGGTAGCCGACACCCTGCTGATGAACAAGGCGTTTCGCAGCGACAACCCGGTGGTAGTGATCTACCACTCACACCCGGATGTCGGCGCCTATTTCAGCGACGAAGACCAGGACAAGGCACTGTTCATGGGCGAACCGATCTACCCGGTCAGCTACCTGGTGGTCGATGTTCGCCAGGGCCAGGCCCTGGGTTCCAAGCTGTTTGCCTGGGATGGCAAACAGTTCGCTCTTAACCCTTTCAACGACCTGCACACGGAGTTGTCCATGAACGCTGTCTCTTTCCCCGACATTCTGGTCCGCGTGGCCAAGCTGCCGGAATCGACCCTTGAGGGCACCGGATCGACATTGCGCGAAGTCATTGAAAACCTCTGCAGCAGCCACCCGCAACTGCGTCCGCATCTGTTCCACGAAAAGAACAACCAGCTCAAGGAACACTTCCTGTTTACCGCCGAGCAAGAGCTGATCAGCGCCGACGACCCGCTGCCGGAAAAAGCCAGCATCGAAGTGCTGCTCGCCACGTCCGGTGGGATGGACGTGGACACCCTGAGCAACGAAGAAGTACAGCGCTACGTGCGCCACATCACGCTCCCCGGCGTGGGTCGCGAAGGTCAGTTGAACCTCAAGAAAGCCAAGGTGCTGATCATCGGCACCGGCGGCCTCGGCTCGCCCATCAGCCTGTACCTCGCGGCGGCCGGCGTGGGCACCCTGGGGCTGGTGGACTTCGACGTGGTGGAAAGCAGCAACCTGCAACGCCAGATCGTCCACGGCAACAGCACTCTCGGCCTGCCGAAGGTCGAATCAGCCAAACAGCGCTTGCTGGACCTCAACCGGCATATCCGGATCAATGCCCACGACACCGCCCTGAATGCCGACAACGCCCTGGACCTGGTGGGCGCCTATGACCTGGTGATCGACGGCACCGATAACTTCGACACCCGCTACCTGGTCAACGACGCGTGCGTACAGTTGGGCAAGCCCTTGGTATACGGCGCGATCTACCGTTTCGACGGGCAGATCAGCGTGCTCAACTACCAGGGCGGGCCGTGCTACCGCTGCCTGTTCCCCAGCCCACCGCCCGCCGAACTGGCGCCCAATTGCAGCGCCGGCGGTGTCATCGGTGTGCTGCCGGGAGTGGTCGGAATGATCCAGGCCACCGAGGCCATCAAACTGTTGATCGGCATTGGTGAACCATTGTCCGGCCGGTTGATGCGCTTCGACGCCCTGGCGATGAAATTCAGCGAGATCCGCTTCAAGCGCCGCGCCGACTGCCCGTGCTGTTCGGACCTGCGTCACAGCCAAGCAATAGCGCCGGCCGTGTGCGCCGATGCCATGCCGCGCGCACCTTCACTGGCCGAGGAACGCTACATCAAGCCCCAAGGGCTCAAACAGGTCATCGAACACCCCAGCAGCGCCGACGTACTGCTGGATGTACGCGACGCCAGTGAACTGGAGGTATGCAAGTTGCCGGGAGTGGTGCATATCCCCCTGGCGGAGCTGGATGGGCAGCTGGATCGCCTCAGCCGCGACAACACCCATTACCTGATCTGCTATGCCGGCACCCGCGCCGAGCAGGCCGCCAGCACGTTGCTGGCGGCGGGCTTTGCCAACACCAAAGTCCTGCAAGGCGGCATGAAGCACTGGGTTCGCGACGTCGAACCCGACATGCCTTTGTACTGACCACCGGCCATGGGTTCCTACCTCATGCTGCATAACTCTATTCTCGACGCCATCGGCCAGACGCCCATCGTGCGTCTGGCGCAATTTTCCGAAGACCTCGGCATCGAGGTCTACGCCAAGCTGGAATCCCTCAACCCCGGCGGCAGTCACAAGGCGCGCATCGCCCTGGGCATGATCCTCGATGCCGAGCGCCGAGGCGTGCTGATCCGGGACTCCGGGCAAACCATCATCGAGCCCAGCGGCGGCAACACCGGCATCGGCCTGGTCATGGCCGGCAACGTGCTCGGCTATAAGGTGGTGCTGGTGATTCCCGACAATTACAGCCCGGAAAAACAAAAATTACTGCGCCTTTACGGGGCCAAAGTGGTGCTGTCGGACAGCCGTCTCGGGAACAACTCCCATGGCGAAAAGTGCATGGAATTACAGCTGGAAAACCCCAGCTACGTGATGCTCAACCAGCAGCGCAACGGCGCCAACCCGCAAACCCACCGCGACACCACCGCACGGGAAATCATCCGCGCCTTCGGCGACCGCCATGTGGACTACTTCGTCAGCGGCATCGGCACCGGCGGGCATATCACCGGTATCGGCGAAACCCTGAAGACCGCCTGGCCCGCCATCCGTGTGATGGGCGTGGAGCCGGAAGAATGCGACCTGCTGAAAAACCAACACGCACCGCACCATATCCAGGGTCTGTCGATCGGGCTGATCCCCAGCATCCTCAACGTGGATGTGATCGACGGCATGCTCAAGGTGTCGCACCAGGACTGCAAGGACATGATGAAACGCATCATGCGCACCGATGCCATCAGCCTGGGCCTGTCATCTGCCGCCAATATGGTGGCCATCGCCAGGCTCGCTCCCGAATTACCGCCCGAAACGGTGGTGCTGACCATGGTCTACGACAATGCCGACAGCTACCTGCCCAGTTTCGACTAACCGGTTTTCCAACCCTCCAGAATGCGGGGATGCCTCCATGGGCGGCTTTATCGACATGCAACACCTGCACGATGAGTTGCTCACCCATCTCATCAAGACCCTGACGCCCGCGCAGATGAAGCAATTGGAGCCGCATCTGGCGCCGCTGATCCAGAACGCCGCCCAAGCGATTGCCGAGGATTTGATCGCCTATGCCTATCGCGACCCGGCATCCCGTGGGCGGGGCGAGCTGATTCTGGAGTCCTATGCGTCGTTCAAAGCGGTGCTGTACTACCGCCTGGCCCATCTGGTGTGGAATTTTCCCGACACCCCCAACGGCATGTTCTCGCGCATCGCCCTCAAACTGAGCAACCAGGGCAAGGTGCTCTCAGGTGCCGAAATTCACCCGGCGGCCCGTATCGGCCGGCGTTTTGTGCTGGACCACGGCTACGGCACGGTGATTGGCGAAACCTGCGAGATCGGCAACGACTGCTACATCCTCTGCGGCGTCACCCTGGGTGCCCGGGGCATTGCCAACAACCCCGACGGCAAGCGCCATCCGCGCCTGGGCAACAACGTCGAGGTCGGCTCCGGGGCCCGCGTGCTCGGCTATGTGCTGATCGGCGACAACGTGTTTATCAGCCCGTCCTGTGTGATTACCCAGGACGTGCCGGCCGGCACCAAGGTCAAGGTGGTCAACCAGATCCAGCTGCAAAAGCACGATGAGTCGGACAACAGCAAGTACCTCGGTGCGTTCGCCTTGGACGAGCGCCTGCATGTGGTCGGCGAGATCAATACGAGCCACAAGGTCACCGTGCTCGATGCCGATTTCCACCCGCTGCCGGGATTGATGCTGGAGCCCACCGTCAAGGAGCGCCATCACCTGCAGTTTCGTCTGCACCGCGTAGAACCCGCCAGCCACCTGCCGCGCCTGCCGCTGAACCTCAAGGTTTGCGGGCCGGAATTCGAGATCACCCTGCTCTCTCCCCCTGGCTTGAGTGCAATGGTGCGTCATCTATTGCAAGCCAGCCCACTGATCGTCGGAGGATGAACATGTCCGTGCATACCATGGAAACCCTGGCGCTGTTCGACAGCGCGCCCTATCAGAACGCCTTCAGCGCCCGGGTGATTGCGGTCAGCGAACACGGAATCGCGCTGGAGCACACCTTGTTCTACCCCACCGGTGGCGGCCAACCAGGCGACACCGGGCACTTCACCTTGCCGGACGGCACCCGGGTGGAAGTGATCGGCACCGTGCGCGACCCGGCCTTGCGTTCGATTATCTGGCACCAGGTCGAGCAGCGGCCCGAACAGTTGACCGCCGGCGTGCAGGTGGATGCCGGCCTGGACTGGGAGCGGCGCTACCAGCACATGAAGATGCACACTTGCTTGCACCTGCTGTGCTCGCTTATCGATGCGCCAGTGACCGGATGCAGCATCAGCGCCGACAAAGGCCGCCTGGATTTCGACCTGCCGGAAATGACCCTCGACAAAGACACCCTCACCCGCGACCTCAATGCCCTGATCGAACAGGCGCACCCGGTCAACACCCTGTCGATGCCCGCGTCGGAATACAGCACTTTATTGCAGATCACCCGTACTCAGGCCGTCGCACCGCCGGTGATGCAGGGCTCGGTGCGAGTTATTGAAATTGCCGGTATCGATATCCAGCCTTGCGGCGGCACCCATGTGCTCAACACCGAGGAAATTGGGCGGGTGTTCTGCGAGAAGATCGAGAAGAAGAGCAAGCACAACCGCCGGGTGATTTTGCGGTTCGAATGAAACGCCCCATAGGTGGCGGTCAATAGAGGGGTGGATAGACCTCCTCTCTATCGACCTGATTGTTGCCTTAAGATTTTGCTGCTTTGGCTTTTAGGAGATTAGTGAGCTCCTCTACTTGCCGCTGCAGATGTTCGAGCACCTTGCCGTACTGAACGGACATCTGTTCTATACGGGCACGAAGTTGCTGGTTTTCACGCAGGTAATCATTGACGCCGGGATTCTCGGACGGTGTGTCGTTGGCTGCCTGAGTGGACGGAGCTGCGTTATTCGTGTCTGGCGTATCATCGACCGCGGAAGGATCCGAGGGGGTCGTGCCCCGAGCGTCCGAGCCTTGAGGAGCAACCTGATTGGATGGAGCCCCGCCCTCGTGCAGCCTCTCAGCCAACGCTTGTATTTGCTCTTGAAACTTCGTGACGATCGCTTCGAATTGAGTTTGCATGCGCACAACCGCTTCCTTCAGTTGCTTATTTTCGAGCGTCAGCTGCTGAAAACTCTGCGGCGTCTGTTGCTCTGACACCGGTGGGTTTTCCGACCGGGCTGCTACTTCAGACGGTGCGCTGCTCCGGGAACCGCTACTAGCGTCTGGCGTCGATGGCGAACCTTCTTGTACAGGCGCCCCGCTTTTGCCGAATTGTTCCTGGAGATTATTCAGTTGCTGGCTAAGTTTGATAATTTGCGGCGAGAACTCAGTCCTCATTTGTTCTAGCTTTGCACGCAGTTCTTGGTTTTCTTTAGACAGCTGCGCCAGTGCGGCGGGATCAGCTTGTGTGGCCGCTGCAGTCGAGTTGACGATGCCACGATGTGCAGAAAACTGCCCGCGTTGTTGCGTCGACATCGAATGCCGGGGTGACGCTGAAGGGGAATGGCTGCTTGGCGATTCCTGCACTTCGGCATTGCCCTCATTCCGATCGGACGATGGCTTAGGAGGCATTTCGTAGTTTGCGTGATAAGGCGCGTACTGTTGAGTGTTTACACTGGTCATGAGGCATCTCTCAGGTTCAAGAAGTTATCCAAGACGGCCCGGTGGCGGGCCGTCTGACTACCTGATTGGCAGCTACCTGAAAACGGTTCCTCATAAGTAGGAAACATGACTCTCAAAGAGCGTCTTCGCTATGCCTCGAAAGTCACCGTCAGATCACCCATGCGTCCACAAACCGGTTCACCGGCGTCGCCTCAAGCCGTGCCTGGTCGTTACACAACGCAAAAATTTCGGCACTGCGCTGCGCGCTGAACCGCGTGGCTAGGTTGGCCTTGAACTTGTCTTCCAGCAACGGAATGCCCTGTACCCGACGGCGACGATGACCAATCGGATACTCCACCACTACCTCTTCGGTGCAGCTGCCATCGGTGAAGAACACCTGCACCGCATTGGCAATCGAACGCTTGTCGGCCTCCAGGTATTCGCGGCTATAGCGCGGGTCTTCGACGATGACCATCTTGTCGCGCAGCTCGTCGATGATCGGGTGCGCAGCGTGGAACGCATCTTCGTAGTGCTCGGCCACCAGGTTGCCAAACGCCAAGGGCACGGCGGTCATGTATTGCAAGCAGTGATCGCGGTCGGCGGCGTTGGCCAGTGGGCCGACCTTGGAAATGATGCGAATCGCCGACTCGTGGGTGGTGATCACGATGCGTTCGATCTCGTGCAGACGGTTCTTGACCTGCGGATGTAACGTCACCGCCGCTTCGCAAGCGGTCTGCGCGTGAAACTCGGCGGGGAAGCTGATCTTGAACAGCACGTTTTCCATCACGTAAGTGCCATAAGGCTGACTCAGGCTGAACGCCCGCTTGTCTTCGGGCTTGAGGGCCAAGTCCTGGTTGGTGTGGCTGAACAGCACGTCATAGAAGCCCCATTGCGGCGCGCTCAACACCCCGGGGATGCCCATTTCGCCGCGCAGCGCGATGTCCGCCAGGCGCACGCCGCGGCTGGAAGCATCCCCCGCCGCCCAGGATTTGCGCGAACCGGCATTCGGCGCATGGCGATAAGTGCGCAGTGCCTGCCCATCGACAAACCCGTGGGACAGCGCCGACAGCAACTGCTCGCGATTGGCCCCCATCAGTTTGGCGCTGACGGCGGTGGAGGCGACTTTCACCAGCAGCACATGGTCGAGGCCGACACGGTTGAACGAATTTTCCAGGGCAATTACGCCCTGGATTTCATGGGCCATGATCATCGCTTCCAGCACCGCACGTACCGTCAGCGGCGCATCGCCATTGGCCACGCGCTTTTGCGACAGGTGATCGGCCACGGCGAGGATGGCGCCCAGGTTATCCGAGGGGTGGCCCCATTCGGCGGCCAGCCAGGTGTCGTTGTAGTCGAGCCAGCGCACGCTGCAGCCGATGTCCCAGGCCGCCTTGACCGGGTCCAGTCGATAGGAAGTACCCGGCACCCGCGCGCCGAACGGCACCACCGTACCTTCCACCATCGGCCCCAGATGCTTGGTGCATTCCGGAAAACGCAAGGCCAGCAGGCCGCAGCCGAGGGTGTCCATCAGGCAGTAGCGTGCGGTGTCCAGCGCGGTTTGCGACTCGATGCGGTAGGTGAGGACGTAATCGGCGATGTCCTGCAAGACCTGGTCATAGTCAGGACGATTATTCTGGTCGACATTGGCGCTCATGGCAGTTCTCCACAGTGGGTTAGGGGTTGCTCCGTCCTCAGGGTCAGGGTTGATCGCTTCGCAGGTCTGAGTGCCTGCTTATGGCTGTGGGAGGGGCTTGCCGCCTCCCACAGAGGATGGGTGCCGGGCTTAGAAAGCGTCGCCGGGGATGCGTACGAAACCTTCCATCAACACCCGCGCACTGCGGCTCATGATGGCTTTCTTCACCACCCATTCACCGTTCACTTGAGTGGCCTCGGCGCCAACGCGCAAGGTGCCGGACGGATGCCCGAAACGCACGGCGTTGCGCTCGACACCCCCGGCCGCCAGGTTGACCAGCGTCCCGGAGATTGCCGCCGCAGTGCCGATCGCTACCGCCGCGGTGCCCATCATGGCGTGGTGCAACTTGCCCATGGACAGGGCGCGCACCAGCAAATCCACATCGCCGGCCTTGATCGCCTTGCCGCTGGACGCCACGTAATCGGCGGGTTTGGCCACAAACGCGACCTTCGGCGTGTGCTGACGCTGGGCGGCTTCGTCCAGATGCTTGATCAAGCCCATACGCAAAGCGCCATGGGCGCGCACGGTCTCGAACATCGCCAGGGCCTTGGGGTCGCTGTTGATCGCGCCTTGCAGTTCGGTGCCGGTGTAGCCGAGGTCTTCGGCGTTGATAAAAATCGTCGGGATACCGGCGTTGATCAGCGTGGCCTTGAACGTGCCCACACCCGGCACCTCCAGCTCGTCCACCAGGTTGCCGGTGGGGAACATCGAGCCGCCGCCGCCCTCTTCTTCCGCCGCCGGGTCCATGAATTCCAACTGCACTTCGGCGGCCGGGAAGGTCACGCCGTCCAACTCGAAGTCGCCGGTTTCCTGGACCGCGCCGTCGGTGATCGGCACATGGGCAATGATGGTTTTGCCGATATTGGCCTGCCAGATGCGCACCACGGCCACGCCATCTCGCGGCACGCGGGCCGGGTCCACCAGGCCGGCGCTGATGGCGAACGAGCCCACCGCCGCCGACAGATTGCCGCAGTTACCGCTCCAGTCCACGAATGGCTTGTCGATGGAGACCTGACCGAACAGATAGTCCACGTCGTGCTCGGGGCGAGTGCTTTTGGCCAGGATCACGGTTTTGCTGGTGCTCGACGTGGCGCCGCCCATGCCGTCGATCTGTTTGTCATAGGGGTCGGGGCTGCCGATCACCCGCAGCAACAAGGCGTCGCGTGCGGCCCCCGGCACCTGCGCCGACGCGGGCAGGTCCTGGAGGCTGAAAAAAACGCCCTTGCTGGTGCCGCCACGCATATAGGTGGCGGGGATTTTGATTTGCGGTGCGTGTGCCATGTTCATCCTCTTCAGGCGGTCGCCGCCGATTCCAGGAAGTCCTGGGCAAAACGTTGCAACACGCCGCCCGCTTCGTAGATCGACACTTCTTCGGCAGTGTCCAGGCGGCAGGTCACCGGCACTTCGACACGTTCGCCATTCTTGCGATTGATCACCAGGGTCAATTGCGCGCGCGGGGTGCGGGCGCCGACCACGTCATAGGTTTCGCTGCCGTCGATCTGCAAGGTATGGCGGTTGGTGCCCGGCAGGAACTCCAGCGGCAACACGCCCATGCCCACCAGGTTGGTGCGGTGAATACGCTCGAAGCCTTCGGCGGCAATCGCTTCCACACCGGCCAGACGCACGCCCTTGGCCGCCCAGTCACGGGACGAGCCCTGACCGTAATCGGCGCCGGCGATGATGATCAACGGCTGCTTGCGCTCCATGTAGGTTTCGATGGCTTCCCACATCCGCGTGACCTTGCCTTCCGGTTCGATGCGCGCCAGGGAGCCCTGCTTGACCTTGCCGTTCTCGACGACCATTTCGTTGAACAGTTTCGGGTTGGCGAAAGTGGCGCGCTGCGCGGTCAGGTGGTCGCCACGGTGCGTGGCGTAGGAGTTGAAGTCCACTTCCGGCAAGCCCATTTTCGCCAGGTACTCACCGGCGGCGCTGTCGAGCATGATCGCGTTGGAAGGCGAAAGGTGATCAGTGGTGATGTTGTCCGGCAGCACCGCCAGCGGGCGCATGCCCTTGAGCGGCCGCGCCCCGGCCAGCGCGCCCTCCCAGTACGGCGGACGGCGGATATAGGTACTTTGCGGGCGCCAGTCGTACAGCGGCGCGACTTTCGGGCCGGTGTCCTCGTGCACCGCGAACATCGGGATATACACGGCGCGGAACTGCTCCGGCTTGACCGACGCCTGAACCACTGCGTCGATTTCCTCATCGCTTGGCCAGATGTCCTGCAGGCGGATTTCCTTGCCATGGGCGTCGTGGCCGAGCACGTCCTTTTCGATATCGAAACGGATGGTGCCAGCAATCGCGTAGGCCACCACCAACGGCGGCGACGCGAGGAACGCCTGCTTGGCGTACGGGTGAATACGCCCATCGAAGTTGCGGTTGCCCGACAGCACGGCGGTGGCGTACAGGTCGCGGTCGATGATTTCCTGCTGGATCACCGGGTCGAGCGCGCCGGACATGCCATTGCAGGTAGTGCAGGCAAACGCCACCACGCCAAAACCGAGTTTTTCCAGTTCATGGCCCAGGCCGGCTTCTTCCAAGTACATGGCCACGGTTTTCGAACCCGGTGCCAGGGACGATTTGACCCACGGCTTGCGTGTCAGCCCCAGTTTGTTGGCATTGCGCGCCAACAAGCCGGCGGCGATCACGTTGCGCGGGTTGCTGGTGTTGGTGCAACTGGTGATGGCGGCAATGATCACGGCGCCGTCGGGCATTTGACCGGGCACTTCGTCCCATTGGCCGCTGATGCCTTTGGAGGCTAGGTCGCGGGTGGCGACGCGAGCGTGGGGGTTGCTCGGGCCGGCCATATTGCGCACCACGCTGGAGAGGTCGAAGGTCAGGCCGCGCTCGTATTGCGCGCCCTTGAGATCGTCGGCCCACAACCCGGTGTGACGCGCGTACTGCTCGACCAGCGCGACCTGTTGGTCTTCACGCCCGGTGAGTTTGAGGTAAGCGATGGTCTGTTGATCGATGTAGAACATCGCCGCGGTGGCGCCGTACTCCGGAGCCATGTTGGAGATGGTCGCGCGGTCGCCGAGGGTCAGTTTGGACGCGCCCTCACCGAAAAATTCCAGCCAGGCGCCAACCACTTTCTGTTGGCGCAGGAACTCGGTCAATGCCAGCACCATATCGGTGGCGGTGATGCCCGGTTGCAGCTTGCCAGTCAGCTCCACGCCCACGCTTTCCGGCAGGCGCATCCATGAGGCGCGGCCGAGCATCACGCTCTCGGCTTCCAGGCCGCCGACGCCGATGGCGATCACGCCCAGGGCATCCACATGGGGGGTATGGCTGTCGGTGCCGACGCAGGTATCGGGGAACGCCACCCCGTCGCGCACCTGGATCACCGGAGACATTTTCTCCAGGTTGATCTGGTGCATGATGCCGTTGCCCGGTGGGATCACGTCGACGTTCTTGAACGCCTTCTTGGTCCACTCGATAAAGTGGAAACGGTCTTCGTTGCGACGGTCTTCGATGGCGCGGTTTTTCTCAAAAGCCTGCGGATCGGCACCGCCCGCTTCGACGGCCAGGGAGTGGTCGACGATCAACTGAGTCGGCACCACCGGATTGACCTGCGCCGGGTCGCCGCCTTGTTGGGCGATGGCATCGCGCAGGCCGGCGAGGTCCACCAGGGCGGTCTGACCGAGAATGTCATGGCACACAACACGTGCCGGGAACCACGGAAAGTCCAGGTCGCGCTTGCGCTCGATCAGTTGGCTCAGGGAGGCGTTGAGGGTGGCGGGGTCGCAGCGACGCACCAGGTTCTCGGCAAGCACACGAGAGGTATAAGGCAGCGTGGCATAGGCACCGGGACGAATGGCATCGACCGCCGCACGGGCATCGAAGTAATCCAGGCGACTGCCGGGGAGCGGTTTGCGAAATTCAGTGTTCATCGGTCAGGACTCGGTCACGGTGATTGCAAAAGGAAGACCTGCGCCGATCCAAAATTGAAATGCGACTTCAATGTGGAAGGGGCTTGCCCCTCCCACACTGGGTCCGGTTTCTACTTCGAGATCGTCGGTGTTCCCATTCAGCGACGTTCGATTGGCACGAACTTGCGCTGCTCGACGCCGATGTACTCGGCGCTCGGACGGATGATGCGGTTGTTGGCACGTTGTTCGAACGCATGGGCGGCCCAGCCGGTCAGGCGCGAGCACACGAAGATCGGCGTGAACAGCTTGGTCGGGATGCCCATGAAGTGGTACGCCGAGGCATGGTAGAAGTCGGCGTTGGGGAACAGTTTCTTCTGCTCCCACATGGTCTTGTCGATGGCTTCGGACACCGGGAACAGCACGGTGTCGCCCACTTCATCGGCGAGTTTTTTCGCCCAGCCCTTGATCACTTCGTTACGCGGGTCGCTGTCTTTGTAGATCGCGTGGCCGAACCCCATGATCTTGTCTTTGCGCGCCAGCATGCCAAGGGTGCCTTCCACCGCTTCTTCGGCCGAGGCGAAGCGCTCGATCATTTCCATCGCCGCTTCGTTGGCGCCGCCGTGCAGCGGGCCGCGCAGGGAACCGATGGCGGCGGTGACGCAGGAATACAGGTCGGACAGGGTCGAGGCACAGACCCGCGCGGTGAAGGTCGAGGCGTTGAATTCATGCTCGGCGTAGAGGATCAACGACACGTTCATCACTTTGACGTGCAACTCGCTCGGCGTCTTGCCGTGCAGCAGGTGCAGGAAGTGGCCGCCGATACTCGGCTCGTCGCTCACGCAGTCGATGCGCTGGCCGTCGTGGCTGAAGCGGTACCAGTAGCACATGATCGCCGGGAAGGCAGCGAGCAGGCGGTCGGTGACATCGCGCTGGGCGCTGAAGTCTTTTTCCGGCTCGATATTGCCCAGGAACGAGCAACCGGTGCGCATCACATCCATCGGATGGGCGTCGGCGGGTATGCGTTCGAGCACTTCTTTGAGCGCCTGAGGCAGGTCGCGCAATTTGCTCAGCTTGGCACTGTAGGCCGCCAATTCGGTTTTGCTCGGCAGCTCGCCGTACAGCAGCAGGTAGGCGACCTCTTCGAATTGCGCGTCGGCGGCCAGTTCACGCACGTCGTAGCCGCGATAGGTCAAGCCGGCACCGGCCTGGCCCACGGTGGACAGTGCAGTCTGCCCGGCCACCTGACCACGCAGGCCGGCGCCACTCAATACTTTTGCTTCAGCCATGGTTCTTCTCCAATTTTGTAGTTATCTGGGAGGCGCTGCGCTTATTTCTTGGCGGCGAACAGCGCGTCGAGCTTCTGCTCGAAGGTGTGGTAGTCGATGCGATCGTAAAGCTCCATGCGGGTTTGCATGGTGTCGATCACATTCTGTTGAGTGCCGTCGCGACGGATCGCGGTGTACACGTTTTCGGCGGCCTTGTTCATGGCACGGAAGGCCGAGAGCGGGTACAGCACCAGGGAAACATCCGCAGATTTCAACTGTTCGGTGGTGTACAGCGGGGTCGCGCCGAATTCGGTGATATTGGCCAGGATCGGCGCTTTCACCCGCGCGGCGAACAGTTTGTACATCTCAAGCTCGGTGATTGCTTCCGGGAACACCATATCAGCGCCGGCTTCGATGCACGCTGCGGCACGCTCCAGAGCGGACTCCAGGCCCTCGACGGCCAAGGCATCGGTGCGCGCCATGATCACGAAGCTGTCATCGGTGCGCGCATCCACGGCAGCCTTGATGCGGTCGACCATTTCCTGCTGGGACACGATTTCTTTGTTTGGACGATGGCCGCAGCGCTTGGCCCCAACCTGGTCTTCGATATGGATGGCGGCCGCGCCGAACTTGATCATCGACTTGACGGTGCGCGCCACGTTGAACGCCGAGGAGCCGAAACCGGTGTCCACGTCCACCAGCAGCGGCAAATCACACACGTCGGTGATGCGGCGCACGTCGGTCAGCACGTCATCCAGGCCGGTGATGCCCAGGTCCGGCACGCCCAGGGAGCCGGCGGCCACCCCGCCGCCCGACAGGTAGATGGCCTTGAACCCCGCGCGCTTGGCCAGCAGCGCATGGTTGGCGTTGATCGTGCCGACCACCTGCAAGGGGTGCTCACTGGCCACCGCATCACGGAAACGCTGGCCTGGCGTGCTGTTATTGTTGGAACTCATGACTCACCTCGCTGAGTGGCTGTCTGGGTGGCGCCGTCGGGGAAATGACGGGCGATATTGCGCTTGGAGGCGCCGATATGCCGGCGCATCAATAATTCGGCCAGTTCGCCGTCGCGGTCGGCAATCGCATCCAGAATGCGATGGTGCTCGGCAAACGCCTGGCGTGGACGGTTAGGCGTGGCGGAAAACTGGATGCGGTACATGCGCACCAATTGGTACAGCTCGCCGCAGAGCATCTGGGTCAGGGTACGGTTGCCCGCGCCTTGAATGATGCGGTAATGGAAATCGAAGTCGCCTTCCTGCTGGTAATAGCCGACACCGGCCTGGAACGCCGCATCCCGCTCATGGGTATGCAGCACCTGGCGCAACTCTTCGATCTCGGCGTCGGTCATGCGCTCGGCCGCCAGGCGACAGGCCATGCCTTCCAGGGATTCGCGGATTTCGTACAGCTCGATCAGCTCGGCATGGCTGAGCGAAACCACTCGCGCGCCTACATGGGGCACCCGCACCAGCAGGCGCTGGCCTTCCAGGCGATGGATCGCTTCACGTAGCGGGCCGCGGCTGATGCCATAGGTGCGCGCCAGTTCCGGCTCGGAGATCTTGCTGCCGGGGGCGATCTCACCTTTGACGATGGCGGCCTGGATACGCCGAAAGACGTTCTCCGACATTGTTTGGGAGTCGTCCGACGCCACCGTCGGAAGCTCTGCTTGAACCCGCATATTGTCGACACCTTTAAAACCAATGCGGCAAAAACTAGCCAATAGACCGCTGCTAGTCAAAGAATAAATGCACATTGTCGACAATCGTCTAATAACCTCCCTGCGATTGCGCACAACATGGCCGGCTGCCAGCGCTGGCGTCAGAAAAGCATCATGCTAGAATGCCCGCCGCCTTTGCCTGACGTCTTTTGATGAAAGGGCGTACCAGAGATTGCGCAGTCATGCCAGTCGCCATGAATGAACATCGCACTGCACTGCCTCAGGATCTATGACACTCAAGCCCCTCCCCCTATTGTTTTGCCTGCTGGCCATCCCAAGCCTTGGCGCTGCCGCCGAGAAGACTGTGTATGGCCTCAACGAATACGCCCAACTGGCCGGCATCGACCTGGAAGTCGCCGCCAAACTGGACACCGGCGCCAAGACCGCCTCCCTCAGCGCCCGCGATATCAAACGCTTCAAGCGCAACGGTGAGTCTTGGGTGCGCTTCTACCTGGCGATCGACACCGCCCACTCCCACCCCATCGAACGCCCCCTGGCCCGGGTCAGCAAAATCAAGCGCCGCGCCGGTGACTACGACCCCGATGAGGACAAGAACTACACCGCCCGCCCGGTGATTGCCCTGGATATCTGCATGGGCACCGCTTTACGCAGCATCGAAGTGAACTTGACTGACCGCAGCGCTTTCCAATACCCGCTGCTGATCGGCTCCGAAGCACTCAAACGCTTTGATGCGCTGGTCGATCCCAGTCTTAAATATGCAGCAGGCAAACCCGCCTGCGCCGCCGACGCTCATACCGCCGAGTAACCCGAATGCGCTCTCTGACCCTGCACCTGAAAATCCTCATCACCCTTTTGGTGGTGCTGGGCATTTCGGTCACCGCCTACCAAATCTTCGTGCTGGGCATCCCCGTGACAGAAGACGCCACGGACGACCTGTGGAACATCGACGCCAAGGTAGAGTTCGTGGCCAGCCCCAAGGACCCGGTCAAGATCCAGATGTTCGTGCCGCCCCTGAGCCGCGACTTCGTCAGCCTCAACGAGAGTTTCATCTCCAATAACTACGGGGTCAGCGTCAACCGCATCGACGGCAACCGCAAGGTCACCTGGTCGGCGCGCCGGGCCAAGGGCAACCAGACCCTCTACTACCGTTTGGTGCTGACCAAGCGTTACAGCGGCGAAAAAACCAAGATCAAAGGCCCGACCTTCCGTGACAGCATCGCCGTGGAAGGCCCGGAGAAAATCGCCGCCGAAGCCCTGCTGGCGCCGATCCGCCAGCACTCGGCCGACGTCGAGACCTTTATCACCGAAGCCATCAAGCGCACCAACAACCTCAACGACGACAATGTGAAACTGCTGCTGGCTGGCGACCCGTCCACGCCGCACAAGGCCAAGATCGTCGAACTGTTGCTGTCCATCGCCCATGTGCCGGTGGAAAAGGTCCATACCATCCGCCTGGTCGCCGACCAGCCGCAAACCCCGGAACTGTGGCTGCGCAGCTTCAACGGCAACGACTGGCTGTACTTCAACCCGGAAACCGGCGAACAGGGCCTGCCCGCCGACCGCCTGCTGTGGTGGACCGGCGATGAAAACCTGATCACCGTCGATGGCGGCAAGAAAGCCATGGTCACCTTCAGCCTCAACAACAGCGAAATGAACGCCATTCGCCTGGCCAAGCTGACCGACGAGAACACCGACGCCAATTTCCTCGAATACTCGCTGTACGGCCTGCCGCTGCAGACCCAGCAGACCTTTATGATCATGGTGATGATCCCGATCGGCGTGCTGGTGATCCTGATCCTGCGCAACCTGATCGGCCTGCAGACCCTGGGCACCTTCACCCCGGTGCTAATCGCCCTGGCGTTCCGCGAAACACAGCTGGGCTTCGGGATTGTGCTGTTCACCATCATCACGGCGCTGGGGCTGTCCCTGCGTTCGTACCTGGAACACTTGAAACTGCAGATGTTGCCGCGCTTGTCGGTGGTGCTGACGTTCGTGGTGGTGTTGATCGCTGCGATCAGTCTGTTCAGCCACAAGCTGGGCCTGGAGCGCGGCTTGTCGGTGGCGCTGTTCCCGATGGTGATCCTGACCATGACCATTGAGCGTCTGTCGATCACCTGGGAAGAACGCGGCGCCAGCCATGCAATGAAAGTGGCGATCGGTACGCTGTTTGCCGCATCCCTTGCGCACATCATCATGAGCGTGCCGGAGCTGATCTACTTCGTATTTACCTTCCCGGCGATCCTGCTGATCCTGGTGGGCTTCATGCTGGCCATGGGTCGTTATCGCGGCTACCGCCTGACCGAACTGGTGCGGTTCAAGGCCTTCCTCAAGGCTGACTCGTAATGTTCGGCTTCTGGAAGACCTGGAAGGCCCTGGAGGCGCGGGGGATCATGGGCATCAACCGGCGTAACGCCGACTACGTGCTCAAGTACAACAAGCGCAGCCTGTACCCCATCGTGGATGACAAGATCATCACCAAGGAACGGGCGCTGGCGGCTGGCATTCATGTGCCGGAAATGTACGGGGTGATCTCCACCGAGAAGGAAATCGACAAGCTCGACGAGATCATCGGCGGGCGTAGCGATTTTGTAATCAAGCCGGCCCAGGGCGCCGGTGGTGACGGCATCCTGGTGGTGGCCGACCGCTTTGAAGGGCGCTACCGCACGGTGTCCGGCAAGATCATCAGCCACGAGGAAATCGAACATCAGATTTCCAGCATTCTTACCGGCCTGTACTCCCTGGGCGGCCACCGCGACCGCGCGCTGATCGAATACCGCGTGGTGCCCGACCAGATCTTCAAGAGCATCAGCTATGAAGGCGTGCCGGATATCCGCATCATCGTGCTGATGGGTTACCCGGTAATGGCCATGCTACGGCTGCCGACCCGGCAGTCCGGCGGCAAGGCCAACCTGCACCAGGGCGCAATCGGCGTGGGTGTCGACCTCGCCACCGGCCTGACCCTGCGTGGCACCTGGCTGAACAACATCATCACCAAACACCCGGACACCACCAACGCGGTGGATGGCGTGCAACTGCCCAACTGGGACGGCTTCATGAAGCTCGCAGCGGGCTGCTACGAACTGTGTGGGCTGGGCTATATCGGTGTCGACATGGTGCTCGACCAGGAGAAAGGCCCGCTGATCCTGGAGCTGAACGCGCGGCCGGGGCTGAACATCCAGATCGCCAACGACTGTGGCCTGACCTTGCGCACCCATGCGGTAGAAGCGCGCCTGGAAGAACTCAAGGCTGCCGGCGTGACAGAAACCGTGGAAGAGCGGGTGAAGTTCGTGCAGGCAATGTTCGGGCATATTCCCCCGGTGGAAGGCTGATCCGAACGCTCCATCTGTCTATCCCCGACATCCCCCCTAGGAGCAAATCCTACGGGGGACTACAATCCCCTCCCCCGCGCCCTGGCTGATCCACCCCGCATGTCGACCTGCACCGTTTACCCGCTGCCCTACCGGGCCAACCCCGCCGAGTATTTCGCGGCGATTCGCCACGCGCCCGGCGCGGTACTGCTCGACAGCGGCCGCCCGGCTGCGGACCGCGGCCGCTATGACCTGCTCAGCGCTTGGCCGCAAGCCACGTTGACGGTTTCGCCTGATGAAAGCGGCAGCGATTTCCTGCAACGCTTGCGGGAAAACCTCGCGCTGTTGGGTAAGGCAGAGCTTCCGGTCGACTATGAGCTGCCGTTCGCCGGCGGTTTGATCGGTTACCTGAGTTACGACTTCGGCCGGCATTTGGAGCAAATGCCGCACCTGGCGGTGGACGATCTGCATCTGCCGGACGCGCGTTTCGGCCTGTACGCCTGGGCGCTGGTCAGTGATCACCAGGCGCAGACCAGCCAACTGGTGTTCCACCCCACGCTGGCCGACAGCGAGCGACAGCGCCTGATCGCGCTGTTCAACTCATTACCCAAGGCTGCTGCGGCCACCTTTGCCTTGCAGGGGCCGATGACACCGGACATCAGCGCCGAGGCCTATCGCCAGGCCATCGTGCGTATCCATGACTATATCCAGGCCGGTGACTGCTACCAGGTCAACTTCGCCCAGCGCTTTCGCGCGCCGTGCAGCGGCGATCCCTGGGCAGCTTACTGCGCGCTGCGCGAAGCCTGCCCGACGCCGTTTTCCGGGTTCCAGAGCCTGCCCGACCACGGCGCGGTGCTGAGCCTGTCGCCGGAGCGTTTCGTACACATCAGCGCGCGCCGGGTCGAAACCCGCCCGATCAAAGGCACCCGCCCGCGCGGCCTGACACCCGAAGAAGATGCCGCCCACGCCGCCGAACTGCTGAGCAGCCCCAAGGACCGCGCGGAAAACCTGATGATCGTCGACCTGCTGCGCAACGACCTGGGCCGTACCTGCCGCACCGGCTCGGTCAGCGTGCCGGAGTTGTTCAGCCTGGAAAGCTACCCCAACGTGCATCACTTGGTCAGCAGCGTCATCGGCACCCTCGCCGACGACAAGGACGCCCTGGACCTGATCGCCGGCAGCTTCCCCGGCGGCTCCATCACCGGCGCACCGAAAATCCGCGCGATGCAAATCATCGACGAACTGGAACCGACCCGGCGCGGCCTGTACTGCGGCTCGCTGATGTACCTGGACGTACGCGGCGAGATGGACAGCTCGATTGCCATCCGCAGCCTGTTGGTCAAGGACGGGCAAGTGTGCTGCTGGGGCGGCGGCGGGATCGTCGCGGACTCGCAGTGGGAAGCGGAGTATCAGGAATCGTTGACCAAGGTGCGGGTGTTGTTGCGGACGTTGGAAGGGTTGTAGGTGCTGGAAAGTTCATCGGGGCAAGCCCCCTCTCTCCTGGACCTGCTGCATTCAGGTGGGAGGGGGCTTGCCCCCGATTGGGCCTTCAGCCGCGCTGCAAAGCTTTAAAGACTCAACGACCGATTCGACGCCTTGATAAATTCCTGCTTCAACGCCTCGAACGTATGCACCGCCGGAAACTGCGGGAATTCGCGGATCACATTGTCCGGCGCATGGAACAAGATCCCCTGGTCAGCCTCGCCCAGCATGCTGGTGTCGTTGTAGGAATCGCCGGCGGCGATCACGCGGTAGTACAGGCTCTTGAAGGCCAGGACCGACTGACGCTTGGGGTCTTTCTGGCGCAGTTGGTAACTCACCACGCGGTCTGTCTCGTCGGTGATGAGGCGGTGGCACAGCAACGTCGGGAAGCCCAGCTGGCGCATCAGCGGTTGGGAGAATTCGTAGAAGGTGTCGGACAGAATCACCACCTGGAAGCGCTCGCGCAGCCAGTTGACGAACTCGACGGCGCCGTCCAGCGGCTTGAGGGTGGCGATCACGGCCTGGATGTCGGCAAGCTTCAGGCCGTGTTCGTCAAGGATGCGCAGGCGCTGTTTCATCAGCACGTCGTAGTCGGGAATGTCCCGCGTGGTGGCCCGCAAGGCTTCGATACCGGTTTTTTCGGCGAAGGCGATCCAGATTTCCGGCACCAGCACACCTTCCAGGTCAAGACAGGCAATTTCCACAAGACACTCCATTTGGATGTTATTGGTTGAGCGAGCAAAAGGCCTGCCGAACTCTAGCGATTCAAGCCCGAAGCCGCAACGCAGGGCGGATTTTGATACCATCGCCCACCTATAGAGCGCTCAGCGCCACTGACCTGCAGGAACCGTGCTGATGAACCAAGCCTTCGATGTCGCTGAACTCGCCGCGACCTATGCCAACAAATCCGCCCAGGACATCCTCAAACTGGCATTCAGCCAGTTCGGGGACGACCTGTGGATCTCTTTCAGCGGCGCCGAGGATGTGGTGCTGGTGGACATGGCCTGGAAGCTGAACAAGAACGTCAAAGTGTTCAGCCTCGATACCGGCCGCCTGCACCCGGAGACCTACCGGTTTATCGAGCAGGTACGTGAGTTCTACAAGATCGACATCGAACTGATCTCGCCGGATCAGAGCAAGCTGGAACCCTTCGTCAAGGAAAAGGGCCTGTTCAGTTTTTATAAGGACGGCCACGGCGAATGCTGCGGCATCCGCAAGATCGAACCGCTGCGGCGCAAGCTCGCCGGTGTCAGCGCTTGGGCCACCGGCCAGCGTCGCGACCAGAGCCCCGGCACACGCAGCCAGGTAGCGGTGATGGAGATCGACACAGCGTTCTCCACGCCAGAGCGCACCTTGTACAAGTTCAACCCGCTGGCGCAGATGAGCAGCGAAGAAATCTGGGGCTACATCCGCATGCTGGAGCTGCCGTACAACAGCTTGCACGAGCGAGGTTTTATCAGCATCGGCTGCGAGCCGTGCACCCGCCCGGTGCTACCGAACCAGCACGAACGCGAAGGGCGTTGGTGGTGGGAAGAAGCCACGCAAAAAGAATGCGGGCTGCACGCCGGGAATATCATCAGCAAAGCCTAAGGGCTGACGCAGTTAAATAGGTGGGAGGGGGCTTGCCCCCGATAACGGTGGATCAGCCAGCTCAGTGGTGACTGACACTGGGCTATCGGGGGCAAGCCCCCTCCCACATTTGTTTTGAGTTTTACCTCTAGATGTACACACACCTGTAACCATAGGTGCCATTTATGTGTGCAATCCTCATAAATTCGCACCATAACGTAACACCTCCTCCGCATCATCCTGCGTACTGGCGAATAGCCCCTCTTCAACAGAAAAATAAATAGCTGTTCAAACGGTCAATTTATATTGCTTTGAATTCAGCCAGTTATTTACCTCACCTCTAAAAACGAAATTACCTACAGTTTTGATATGCCAAAAACTGGCACGCATGTGGCTTAAGCTGAAAAGTGCTTTGTATACAATAAATACAAAACCTACATACACTTTGCCATCCGCGGCGTTGCTGCAGATGCCTTGGAGCCTGCCGGAATGCGTACAAGCCTCTCGAATAACATCGCACTGGATCTGCCCTCCTCCGCCCTGAATAACCAGGCCCCAGATCCTGGCCCGCTCGTACTAAGCCCACGCCTGCATAACAAGGACCTGGCGCCGACCAAGGCGCAAGGTCGCCGTTGGGGGCGCTACAGCATCTTTGCGCTGTGGACCAATGACGTGCATAACATCGCCAACTATTCATTCGCGATCGGCCTATACGCCTTGGGCCTGGGCGGTTGGCAGATTCTGCTGTCCCTGGGGATCGGCGCGGCGCTGGTGTACTTCTTTATGAACCTGTCGGGGTATATGGGGCAAAAAACCGGCGTGCCGTTTCCGGTGATCAGCCGCATCAGCTTCGGCATCCACGGGGCGCAGATCCCAGCGCTGATCCGTGCGGTGATCGCGATTGCCTGGTTCGGTATCCAGACCTACCTGGCCTCGGTGGTTTTCCGCGTATTGCTTACGGCGATTCACCCAGGCTTTGCCGACTACGACCACAACTCGATCCTCGGCCTGTCGACCCTGGGCTGGGTGTGTTTCGTGGCGATCTGGTTCGTGCAGCTGGTGATCCTGGCCTACGGCATGGAAATGGTGCGGCGCTATGAAGGGTTCGCAGGCCCCGTGATCTTGCTGACCATGGCCGCGCTGGCCGGTTGGATGTACTTCCAAGTGGACGGCCATATTGCCTGGTCGGTGCGGGAGCCGCTGAGCGGCGGTGAGATGTGGCGCAATATCTTTGCCGGCGGCGCACTGTGGCTGGCGATCTACGGCACGCTGATCCTCAACTTCTGCGACTTCGCCCGTTCCTCGCCGTGCCGCAAAACCATCGTGGTCGGCAACTTCTGGGGCCTGCCGGTAAATATCCTAGTGTTCGCCGCCATCACCGTGCTGCTGTGCGGCGGGCAGTTTCAACTCAATGGGCGCGTGATCGAGAGCCCCACCGAGATCATCGCAGCGATCCCCAACACCGTGTTCCTGGTGCTCGGTTGCCTGGCGTTCCTGATCGTGACCGTGGCGGTGAATATCATGGCCAACTTTGTGGCGCCGGCCTTTGTGCTGAGCAACCTGGCGCCCAAGTACCTGAACTTCCGCCGCGCCGGGCTGATCAGCGCCACCGTGGCGGTGCTGATCCTGCCGTGGAACCTCTACAACAGCCCGCTGGTGATCGTGTACTTCCTCTCGGGCCTGGGCGCACTGCTGGGGCCGTTGTACGGCGTGATCATGGTCGATTACTGGCTGATCCGAAAAAGCCAGGTGAACGTACCGCAGCTCTACAGCGAAGACCCGCAAGGCGCTTATTACTACAGCCGCGGGGTCAATTTGCGTGCGGTGGCGGCGTTTATTCCGGCGGCGGTGATCGCCATTCTGCTGGCCCTGCTGCCAGGGTTCGCCAGTGTCTCGCCCTTTTCCTGGTTGTTTGGCGCCGGTATTGCAGGGCTGCTGTACCGGCTGATCGCCAAGCGCCAGCCTTTCTATGCCGATGTCAGCGGCGAAAGCATTGCAGTCGATAACGTCAGTCATTAATCAAGGACACCCCATGCGCATCCTCGTGGTCAACGTCAACACCACCGCTTCCATCACCGACACCATTGCCGAGCAGGCGCGGGCCGTGGCCGCACCGGGCACTGAGATTGTCGGGCTCACCCCGTATTTCGGCGCCGAATCGGTGGAAGGCAATTTCGAAAGCTACCTGGCCGCCATCGCCGTGATGGACCGCGTGATGGCATACGACCAGCCGTTCGATGCGGTCATCCAGGCCGGCTACGGCGAACATGGGCGCGAAGGCCTGCAGGAGTTGCTCGACGTGCCGGTGGTGGATATCACCGAAGCGGCCGCCAGCACCGCGATGTTCCTTGGCCATGCCTACTCGGTGGTCACCACTCTGGATCGCACCGTGCCGTTGATCGAAGACCGTCTGAAGCTCGCCGGCCTCTATGCGCGCTGCGCCTCGGTACGCGCCAGTGGCATGGCCGTGCTGGAACTGGAAGAAGACCCGTTGGCCGCTATGGAAGCCATCGTGCGCCAGGCCGAACTGGCCATCCACGAGGACAAGGCCGAAGTGATCTGCCTGGGCTGCGGCGGCATGGCTGGGCTGGATGAGCAGATTCGCCAGCGTACCGGCGTGCCGGTGGTGGACGGCGTAACGGCGGCCGTGACCATTGCCGAATCGCTGGTACGCCTTGGGTTGTCGACCTCGAAGATCAGGACCTATGCCACGCCAAGGCCGAAGAAAGTGATCGGTTGGCCGGGGATGTCCGGGCGCTAGGGCCGCGCTTCGATTAAACCGCGCTAAAGCGCTGCCCCAGGCGCTGCTCGGCAAACTGCTCGATGATGAAATCCACAAATGCCCGGGTCTTGCCGGGCAGCAGCTTGTGCTCGGCGTAGTAGATGGAAATATTGCCGTCGTCCACATACCACTCAGGCAGCACCCGTACCACCGCGCCACTGTCCAGAAACGGCACGGCCATGGGCATGCTCACCAGCGCAATGCCCAGGCCCTGGGCGCTGGCGCAGCAGGCGGCTTCGGAGTCGCTCAAGGTCATGCGCGGTTTGAGCGTCAAGGGGCGTTGCTCGCGGTCGGGACCGGTCAATTGCCAGGTGCGCACGCGGCCGGTTTGCGGCGAGCGGATCAGGATACCCAAGCAACGCCCCAGGTCTTCGGGCCCCTGCACCGGCGGGCGTTTGGCCAGGTAATCCGGCGACGCCACCAACACCCGATGAGCCGGCGCCAGTTTGCGCGCCACCACGCCCTGGGGCAGTTCGAAGCCACCACCGATGGCCGCATCGAAGCCTTGGCCGATCAGGTCCACCTGGCGATTATCGAAGTGCCAGTCCGGGCTGATATCCGGGTAGCGCTCAGTGAATTGCCCCAGCAGCGGCATCACATAACGATTACCGAACACCGTGCCCATGCTCACCTTGATTGTGCCCACTGGCCGCCCCTCGGCGCTGGCCAGGTTGGCCACGGCGTTCTGGATGGTGATAAGGCTTGCGCTGACTTCATCGAGGAACAGCTTGCCGGCTTCGGTGAGGGTCAGGCGCCGCGTGCTGCGCTGAAACAGGCGCACGCCGAGGCGCGCTTCAAGCTTGGCCACGCTTTTGCCCACCGCCGCCGGGGTCAGGCTCAAGTGCCGCGCAGCCTCGGCAAAGCTGCCGCCTTCGGCGCTGCGCACAAAGCATTCGATACTGCCAAAGCTTTCCATACCGCCTCACCCTAAACTTTTGGTTTACACAGACTATAGCAATCACGGTCTACCGGCCTGGGTGAGGCAGGTCGATACTCGGCTGCAACAACAGGGCATACCGCCTTGAACAGACAGGAGATCGACATGACTGCACAAAACCTGACCGGCAAAGTCGCCTTGATTCAAGGCGGTTCCCGCGGCATCGGCGCCGCCATCGTCCAGCGTCTGGCCGCCCAAGGGGCCGCCGTTGCCTTTACATACGTCAGCTCGGCGACCAAGGCTGAGGCGTTGCAAAACAGCGTGATCAGCGCAGGCGGCCAAGCTTTGGCCATCCACGCCGACAGCGCCGACGCCACCGCGATCCGCAACGCCGTCAGCGCCACCGTCAAGGCGTTCGGTCGCCTGGATATCCTGGTGAACAACGCCGGCGTGCTGGCCATTGCGCCGCTGGAAGACTTCAAGCTGGAGGACTTCGACCAGACCCTGGCGATCAACGTGCGCAGCGTATTTATTGCCACTCAGGAAGCCGCCAAGCACATGGGCGAAGGCGGCCGTGTGATCAATATCGGCAGCACCAACGCCGAGCGCATGCCCTTCGGCGGCGGCGGACCGTATGCCATGAGCAAGGCCGCGCTGGTGGGGTTGACCAAAGGTTTGGCACGGGACCTGGGGCCACGCGGTATCACCATCAACAACGTGCAACCCGGCCCGGTGGACACCGACATGAACCCAGCCGACAGCGATTTTGCCGAGAGCTTGGTCGGCTTGATGGCCATTGGGCGGTACGGGCATGTGGAGGAGATTGCCAGTTTTGTGGCGTATCTGGCGGGGCCAGAGGCCGGATATATCACCGGTGCCAGCCTGACTATCGACGGTGGTTTCAGCGCCTGAGCCAACAGGGAAGGGGCAAGCCCCCTTCCCTGTTTTGGCCGTGCGTGATCAGGACATCGGCGGTAAGCCATACGCCGCCAGATCAAAGTCCGCGAGTTTGCGGATGATCTGGTCGGCGTGGTGGTACTTGCTGTCGGCCATGGCTTCATCGGGCACAGCGATGGCGGTCATTTGCGCTGCCTTTGCCGCGGTCACGCCGAACGGCGAATCTTCGAACACCAGGCAATCCTTGGGTTCGACCCCCAGACGGCGTGCGGCGGTGAGGAAAATGTCCGGCGCGGGCTTAGCGGCACCGACTTCCGGGTCATCGGCGGTAACGATGGTGTCGAACAACGCAAACCACTCGCGGTGCAAGGTGGTCTTGTGGCCGAACGAATTGCGCGAGGAACTGGTGCCCACGGCAATCGGGATGTTGTGCGCCTTCAAATGCCGAACCAGCGCTTCGGCGCCGGGCATGCCCAATGCCTTGGGAAAACGCTCGCTCATCAACGGTTCGCGGATGCGCAGAAATTCGGCCGGGGTGATCGGCAATTCCAGCGCCTTGACCACATACTCGGCCAGGTCCTGGGCACCCCGCCCGATAATGTGCTGCTTGATCCCCCAGTCATAAGAACGGCCGTAGCGCTCGGCAATGATCTGCGTGACTTCGGTGTAGATGCCTTCGGTGTCCAGCAACAATCCGTCCATATCGAAAATCACAGCCTTGATCGGGACAGCGGTACGCGGTGCATTCATCACAACGGATCCTTGGGGGAAGGACTAAAAGGTTTCAGCACAATAGCGGTCACATTGACCTGCGGGCAACCCTTTGGGCGAGGTTGATCCTGCGTCGCGGACAGGATCGCGACAGCTTGGCTGGTGAAGAATCAGTATCCCTCACGCCGTTCACAGAGGCCGCCATGTCCGAAGCCTTCGAAGTCCCCAGCCCCCACGAAAAACATATCGAACACACCACCGAACATGCCCACGCCCGAGGGGATAGTTTCGCCAGTCGCATCGCCGTGATGACCGCGTTGATGGCCACCCTCGGCGCCATGCTCAGCTACCAGGCCGGTTCCACCGAGAGTGAAGCGGCGATGGACAAGAACAACGCCGCGATCATCAAGACCGAAGCCGCCAACCAGTGGAATTACTACCAGGCCAAGTCCAGCCGACAAAACCTGGCGGAGCTGGCCACCCATATCCCCGGCGTGGATGCTGCGCATTATCGGGAAGAGATCGAACGCTACAAAAGCCAGAAGGAGGCCGTGCGCCAACAGGCAGAAAAACTTGAAGCCACCTCACGGGAGTGGGATGAAAAATCCGAACAGGCGCTGCATCGGCACCACCGCTGGGCCCAGGCGATGACTGCGATTCAGATCGCGATTTCGTTGGCGGCAATTACCTTGTTGACGAGGAAGGAGTGGTTGAAGCGGCTTTCGTATACGGCCGCAGGCGTGGCCATGGTGCTGGGCGGGCTGGCGTGGCTGCATGTTTAGCCGCGCGGCGTGAACGAGCCTAATCGTTCAGATTCGTTTCAATTCGTCTATGCAGCGATTACAGTACGCGCCCCCAGGAATTGAATCTTGGGCTTTAGACCATGGAGTTACACAGTGAAGTACGTCAGCAAAGTAGTTGCAGCCGCAGTACTCGGTTTCGCCCTGGCCGGCTGCACCGGCACCGCCATCAAATCCCCACAGTACGACAGCAACCAATACACCGTGCTGGGTCACAGTGAAGCCAGCGCCACCGGCATCATGCTGTTCGGCGTGATCCCGATCGGTCAGAACAGCCGTTTCGTCCGCGCACAAGAAGCGGCCATCAAGGCAAAAGGCGGCGACGCTCTGATCAACACCCAAGTGCAGGAAAAGTGGTTCTGGGCCTGGGTGCTCAGCGGTTACACCACCAAGATCTCCGGTGATGTGGTCAAGCTGAAAACCGCGCAGTAAATCCCTCGGGCGTTCCCCTGCGCCCGCGACGTATCATGGGCTGACCCTCCGAGGATGGCCCATGAACCTCAGCATCGTTTATGCCCTCTGCGCCGCCGCCCTGTTCGGCGCCAGCACCCCGCTCGCAAAACACTT
Organism: Pseudomonas sp. ARP3; assembly: GCF_001029595.1. Lineage (NCBI taxonomy): Bacteria > Pseudomonadati > Pseudomonadota > Gammaproteobacteria > Pseudomonadales > Pseudomonadaceae > Pseudomonas > Pseudomonas sp. ARP3. The sequence goes on along the minus strand of NZ_LEKF01000001.1, from coordinate 31,208 downwards.
CGGCCTGGGCCTCTCGCCCATTCTGCTGGCCGGCCTGCTATACCTCGGCAGTGGCCTCGGCCTCGGCGTGGTGCGCCTGATCCGCGATCGCGGCTGGCAGCACAGCGGGCTGACACCCCATGAATGGCCCTGGTTGCTCGGCGCCATTCTCTTCGGCGGCATCCTCGGCCCCGTCGCCCTTATGTACGGCCTGACCCGCACCGCCGGCGCAACGGCCTCGTTGATGCTCAACCTGGAATCGGTGCTCACCGCCGTGATCGCCTGGCTGGTGTTCCGAGAAAACGCCGACCGCCGTATCGTCCTGGGGATGATCGCGATTGTGCTGGGCGGTGTGGTGTTGCCCTGGTCGGACGGCGCCGGCGCCAGTCGCGACTGGACCGGGCCGCTGGCAGTTGCGCTGGCCTGCCTGTGCTGGGGCATCGATAACAACCTGACGCGCAAGGTTTCCGCTTCGGACGCAGTATTTATCGCCGGCATCAAAGGTTTGATCGCCGGGCTGGTGAATACCGGCCTGGCCGTTTACCTCGGCGCGCAATGGCCGGCCACCGTTCAAATGATGCCAATCCTGCTGGTGGGCTTCCTCGGCTACGGCATCAGCCTCGTCCTGTTTGTACTGGCCCTGCGCGGCCTGGGTAGCGCACGCACCGGGGCGTATTTCTCCACCGCCCCTTTTCTCGGCGCCGCCCTGGCGGTACTGGCGATGGGCGAGTCGGTGTCGATCGCGTTCTGGGTGGCCTCGGCGTTAATGGCGGTAGGCGTGTGGCTGCACCTGACCGAACGCCACGCCCATGAACATCAGCACGAAGCCACGCAACACGGGCACCGGCATGTGCATGACGAACATCATCAGCATGAACATGCGTTTGATTGGGACCCCAATCAGCCACACAGCCATGTGCACGTGCACAGCCCGATCAAGCATAGCCACGCGCATTTTCCGGATGTGCATCATCGCCACAGGCATTGAGGGCCCAATGGCGTGACGGCTGGTCGCAGTTCAGTCCGGCACCTGCTCAACCACCACGCGATTGCGGCCGCTTTGCTTGGCTTGGTATAGCAGTTGATCAGCTCTCTCAAGGACGGCCGATATCGACTCGACCTCAGGACGCCACAGCGCCACCCCCATTGAGACGGTGATACGCCCGACCGTCTCGATGCTGGCCGCCTCGATTGAGGCGCGCAGCCGCTCAGCGACATCGGCCGCTATTTGCAGCGAACTGCCCGGCAATAACAAGACGAATTCCTCTCCCCCCACCCTGCAAGGCATGTCGTTGGCGCGTGAGTTCTGCTGCATGAGTTCGGCAATGGCGCGCAGCGTTTCATCCCCCACACCGTGGCCGAACGTATCGTTGACGTGCTTGAAATGATCGATGTCGACCGAAACCACGGCAAACGCTTTGCCTGTCTCCTGCCACAACGCCAGAACGTCCTGCATGGCCCGGCGGTTGGCCAGCCCCGTCAGCGCATCCGTATGGGCCTGATGATTGAGCTTGCCGATCTTTTCCTGCAACAGGGTCGCGCCCAGCAACAGCGCTCGGCGGATCTGCCAACTTTCGAAATAACGCGCAGGCACTGCGCTGATGCGCGCGTAGCTGTCAGGCATGTCCAGCCGTTTGGCACAGTCGGCCAGCCGCGATAATGGGGCCGAGATCCTTGCGCCCAACCACCAGATCAGAACGATCCCGAACAGCGCCAACGGGGCTATACCTTGAGCGACTTTGGTCATCGTCCGGCGCAGAACTGCCTGGATATTCTCCAAGGGCTGCTGCGAGATCACCCCCCAACCGCTGCTGGGCACCCGAGCGAAACCGGCGAGCATTTGCACATCGTGCTCATCCTTAGCCTGTAAGGTGCCTGAGGCCTCGCGGAGCGATGCGCTGGCGATCAGGTCCGTGCCCCTGACACTGCCTATCTGCGCAGGATCGCTGTGATAGAGCACCTGGCGCGCAGCGTCGACCAAGTAGAAATGCGCGCCATCCTTGCGCACATTCGTGTCCATGAGGGCTTGAAGGGTGTTGCTCTGCTCCAACCGGATAGTGCCGCCGATCAAGCCCAGATACTCTCCGCCCGTACCGAATATGGGTTGAGAGATAAACACCACCAAATTGCCGGAGATCGACCTGAAGGCGTTGCTGATTTTCGGCGTGCGCAGCGTCAAAGGTTCTTTGTGCTGCAACGTGCGGCCATTGAGTTGAAGGTTTTCAGGCGCGGAAGCAATGATGGTACCGTCCGCGCTGGCGACCAGTACGGAGTTGAAACTGGCGTCCTGCTCAAATAAGCGCTTGGCCTCACGGCTCAAAGCACTTTTGTCGCCAAACGCTTTGCCAATACCCGCTGCACCATATTTCAATTTATCGAGATCGGCGTCCAATACCTGCTCGACACTGCGGGCGATACGGGCGGCGTAGTTTTTATTGACGTCCAGCGCCCCTTCAATCAGTTCCTGCTTCTGGATCTTGAACATGACCCAGAAACTGTTGATCAGGGTCGCAACAGCAGAAAGCAGTACAAAAATAAGAATCAAACTACGAAGGTTGAGCGTGGGCTTCGGTCGAGTGGTCATCTACACAATCCGGGCAAGGCGAAGGTTGTACAACGAACAAGATAACGTTTAAGTCGCTCTTTACGGGGAATTGTCAGTGAATGTCGGTAAAATGCGGGCATCTCGAGTCAAGCTGGCATTCGTCCGACGGTTAGAAAATGGAATTCAGGTTTGCTTCGACATAACAAGGCTGCGCCAACATGAAGATGCTCGTCATCGTTTCGCTGGGGATACTATCGCTGACCCAAACCCCGATCGCCCTTGCGGACACTGCCAATGGCAAAAACCTCTTTTTACAACGATGCGCCATATGCCACGGACCCGACCTCAAAGCAACAGGACCTTTGGCGACAAGAAGCACCCCACCTACGCCTGATCTCACCGCACCGGTTTTCAAGAAACGTTTAAATGACTACCCAGGCGTTATTGTGTCGTCGGTTATCCTTCGCCCAAACGGCAACTTGATTCCCCGGACCTTGCAGGAAAACGGTGTAAAGCTGCCAGCGCACGCTTGGAGCGTTCAGGACCTGCGGGATTTGAATGATTATATGCGCGGGATGATTGTAAAAAGTCGGTGACGCAGACGGGGCTGGGGCACAGCGCACGGCGTCCAACCCTGTATTTAAGAACGCCAGAAACCACAAACCCCCGGCTCTTGTTAAGAAACCGGGGGTTTGTGTTTGTAGAATGTGGCGGTGAAGGAGAGATTCGAACTCTCGATACAATTTCTTGTATACACACTTTCCAGGCGTGCTCCTTAAGCCACTCGGACACTTCACCGTATCTCGCCAAACCAGTTCAGTCTGTCGAGGCGCGCTAATGTAGTCGAAAGCCTTCCTGATGGCAAAGGTTTTTTTCAGAATATTCATGCGGTTAGCCGGTTATGCCTGAGCATGTCCGGCGAGGGGTGGTGATTGTGCCATTCTCAGGCACCGCTGGCGCCTGTCTCAAGGCTTTGTCGCGCCACGCCGCAGGCCGTCTAGGCTTGGGCATGCAGGAAAAGGCTGACTGGGTAGTCAGTCATAGCGCTTTACCGAGCCGGGCGTGGTGGGTAACGTCTGCTGCATTCTTCTATAACAAGCCCTACAAGGAACCGCGTCATGAGTGAGTTGATTGCCTACCACCTCGAAGACGGTATCGCCACCCTGACCTTGAGCAACGGCAAGGTCAACGCCATTTCCCCGGCGGTGGTCAGTGCGTTTAACGAAGCGCTGGACCAGGCCGAGAAGGATCGGGCGGTAGTAGTGATTACCGGCACGCCGGGGATTCTGTCCGGGGGTTACGATTTGAAGGTGATGACCGCCGGCCCCAAAGAAGCAATCGGCCTGGTGACGTCGGGCTCGACATTGGCGCGGCGGCTGTTGTCGCACCCGTTCCCGGTGATTGTGGCGTGCCCTGGGCATGCGGTGGCTAAGGGCGCCTTTCTGTTGTTGTCGGCGGATTATCGGATCGGGGTGGAAGGCCCGTTCAGCATCGGCCTGAACGAAGTGATGATCGGCATGACCATGCACCACGCCGGGATCGAGCTGGCACGGGATCGTCTGCGCAAGTCGGCGTTCCATCGCTCGGTGATCAATGCCGAGATGTTCGACCCTCAGGGTGCATTGCAGGCCGGCTTCCTCGATAAAGTGGTCGCCCCCGAAGAACTGCACGCAGCAGCTCTGGAGGCGGCGCGGCAATTGAAGAAGATCAATATGAACGCCCACAAGCACACCAAATTGAAAGTGCGCAAAGCGCTGCTGGAAGCTCTGGACGAGGCAATCATCCAGGATCAGGGCCATATTCTTAGTTAAGCCCAACCTTGCTTGTGCCAAAGCCCGACCTTGCGCCGGGCTTTTTCTTACAGCCATATCTGAAGAAGCCTTAGTCGCTCTAGGCTGGGGGCTCTGGCAAATACCGAAATATGCGCTTAAACATCGCCCATCTCCTACCTCTATAGCGCCAATTGCCGAATACAGTGCACAACCGTACACTGCGCCACCTTTTGTTTCGATAGGCCAGGTGGATGCTTTTTCTGTTACGTATGGTGTTGATGGGCCTGCACTTTATAGTGGCTGGTGTGTTGGGTGTGCTGATTGGCGTTTGCCGTCCGTTCAACCCGGATAACAGTCGCTTGTGCGCCCGCCTATACGCCGTGCCCGCCATGTGGTTGTTGGGGCTGAATGTGAAAGCCGATGTCGACTCGCTGCGGCATAAGCCGGGCACTTGCGTGATTATCGCCAACCATCAGTCCAATTATGACTTGTTCGTGTTCGGTACCGTGGTGCCCCACCGCACCGTGTGCATCGCCAAGAAGAGCCTCAAGTGGGTGCCGCTGTTCGGCCAGTTGTTCTGGCTGGCGGGCAATGTGTTGATCGACCGCGGCAATGCCCATAAAGCGCGCCGCGCCATGCTTACGACCACCGATACGTTGCAACATAAAGACACCTCGATCTGGGTGTTCCCCGAAGGCACGCGCAACCTGGGCAAGGGTCTGCTGCCATTCAAGAAAGGCGCCTTTCATATGGCCATCGCCGCCGGGGTGCCCATCGTGCAGGTGTGCGTCAGCAATTACGTCACTCATATGCAGCTCAATCGCTGGAACAGCGGTGATGTGCTCATACGCTCTCTGCCGCCGATTCCTACCTGCGGCATGACGTCGGATGATATCCCCACCTTGATGCAGGCATGTCAGGCACAAATGGATGCCTGCATCGAGGCCATGGATGCGCAGCTCAAGAGGGCCTGATTCCCTTTTCCTTATAGGAGCGAGGGTGCTCGCTCCTACAACGGAACGCCATTCACGCTAAGCTGCCCAACATCTGTCTCCTCTTATAAGAAGTGATCAGCATCATGGGTAGAGTTGTTGCGGCCGCCGTGTATAGCGCCGGAAAGAAAGTCACCGATATCACCCTCGACGAAGGCGCGGCCTGGGCCGCCAAACCTGGGCATTTTGTGTGGATCGGCCTGGAAGAGCCCAACGCCCTGGAATTGGCCAACCTGCAACGCCAGTTCAACCTGCATGAACTGGCCATCGAAGACGCCCTGGAAAAACACAGCCGCCCCAAGCTGGAAACCTTTGGCGACGCGCTGTTTATCGTCACGTATTCGCCGGTGCGCGAGAACGGCAAACTGGTGTTTATCGAAACCCATATCTTCGCCGGCAACGGCTACGTGATTACCGCACGCAACGGTCACTCGGCGTCCTACGGTTTTGTACGTCAGCGCTGTGAGGCGCGACCATTGTTATTGGAGCATGGGGAAGATTTCGTACTCTATGCGCTGCTGGATTTCGTCACGGAAAACTACCAGCCGGTCAGTGAGGCAATCCATGCCGAGATCGATGAGCTGGAGCGCAATGTGCTGTGCAGTTCGTTGAGCGAACGCGATATCCAGAACCTCCACAGCCTGCGCCGCGACGTGTTGCGGCTCAAGCGCCATGTGGCGCCAATGGTGGAGATCAGCCAGGAGCTGCAGAAACTGAGCTTTCCGTTTATCGACAAGAACATGCGTCCGTATTTCCGCGATGTGCAGATCCACGTCACACGGCAGATGGAAGACCTCACCACCCTGCGCGACATTGCCAGCCAGACCATTGAAATCGGGGTGTTGCTGGAGGCGTCGCGCCAGAGTGTAGTGCAGCGCAAATTCGCCGCCTGGGCAGCGATCCTGGCGTTCCCCACCGCAGTGGCGGGGATTTATGGGATGAACTTCCAGAACATGCCCGAGCTGCAATGGCACTACGGCTATTTTGCGGTGCTCGGGCTGATCGCGGTGGGGTGCACCAGCCTGTGGGCCAGCTTCAAGCGGTCGGGATGGCTTTAACCTCGGCTTCGGGCTTGTGCGCCACAAAGCGCATCATCCATTCCGCTACGGTGACGCCATGGTGTTCGCGTGCCAGGCTGGCTACACCGTTTGAGTAGACTTTTTCGCCCAAGGTTGTCTGAAGAATCTCCAGCAACTCGCGCGAATAATCCTGAACAAATTCCGGGTGGCCCTGGAAGCACAGTACCTGATCACCGATGTGGTACGCGGCGAACGGGCAAAACTCGCTGGAGGCAATGACTTTGGCGCCCTCCGGCAAGGTGGTCACCTGGTCCTGATGACTGATCAGCAGCGTCAGTTCAGGCACCTCGGGGCTCATCCACGGCGCCTGGGCATCCAGTGTGTAATCATGAATGCCCATGCCCCAACCTTGAGTAGCGCGCTCGGCTTTACCACCCAGCAATAGCGCCAGCAACTGATGGCCAAAGCAGATGCCCAGCAGTTTATCGCCGCGTTGGTAACGTTCGAGCAAGTAGGTTTTGAGCGTCTGGATCCACGGGTCGGTGCCGAAGGAGTCTGCCTTGCTGCCGGTGACCAGATAGGCGTCAAACTGCTCATCGTCCGGCGGGTACTCCCCGTTCACCACGTTGTACACCACAAACTCGGCAGGGATCGGCTGCTTGGCGAACAGGCGCTTGAACATCTGCCCGTAACCTTGGTACTGATCGATCAAGCCTGGACGCAGGATATCGGTTTCCAGGATGCAGACGCGTAGCGACATAAAAAATACCTGACACGGCGATGGGAATATCGAACACCTCAAGCCTGCCTGCAAACCTACCTGCAAAGCAAGCCCCCGCCACACCTATACGAAACTCTCCCCTCGCGCGGCTTTTTGCAACAACAGTGCCGGCGGCGTGAACCGCTCGCCGTACTGTTCGGCCAAATAGCGGGCGCGAGCGATAAAGTCGTTCAGGCCGTATTGATTGATAAATTGCAATGCGCCGCCACTCCATGCCGCAAAACCGATGCCGAAGATCGAGCCCACGTTGGCGTCCGCCGTGGACATCAACACCCCCTCCTCCACACAGCGCACGGTTTCGATGGCTTGGATAAACAGCAACCGGTCGCGCACGTCCTGCGCCGAGATCCGTTGTTCGGGCCGCTCGAAGCGCTGTTTCAGCTCTGGCCACAGATATTTCTGCCCGCCACTGGGGTACTCATAAAAACCGCCGCCAGCGGCTTTGCCCAGCCGTTTGAATTCATTGACGAGCCGCTCGATCACCGCCGTGGCTGGATGAGCCAGCACCGCCTGACCTTCGGCCAGCAGATCCTTGGCGGTTTGCTGTCGGATATGGCTCATCAGGCTGAGTGAGACTTCATCGGACACAGCCAGCGGCCCCACCGGCATCCCGGCCTTACGCGCCTCAGTCTCGATCAACGGCGCGGCCACGCCCTCGCCAAGCATGGCGATACCTTCATTGGTGAAGGTGGCGAACACCCGTGAGGTGAAGAATCCACGGCTGTCGTTGACCACGATGGGGGTTTTCTTGATCTGCAGTACGAAATCGAAACCACGGGCCAGGGTTTCGTCCGAGGTATGTGCGCCCTTGATGATTTCCACCAAGGCCATCTTGTCCACCGGGCTGAAGAAATGCAGACCGATAAATTTGGCGGGGTCCGGCACCGCCGTGGCCAGGCCGGTGATGGGCAAGGTGGAAGTATTGGACGCGATCACCGCATCGGCACTCACCACGCGCTGGGCGGCGGCCGACACCTTGGCCTTGAGTTCACGGTCTTCGAACACTGCTTCGATGATCAGGTCACAGCCGGCCAGGTCGCCGTCGTCCTGGGTGGGAAAAATCCGCGCAAGGATGCTTTCGCGCTGTTCGGCGCTCACTTGCCCACGGCCAAGCTTTTTGTCCAGCAGCGCCGCCGCGTGCGCTTTACCCCTCTCGGCCGCCGCCAGGTTGATGTCTTTGAGCACCACTTCGATCCCCGCGCAGGCGCTGACATAAGCGATACCCGCCCCCATCATGCCCGCGCCGAGTACACCGAGCTTGCGTGTCACATAAGGTGCAATACCTGCGGGGCGCGAACGCCCGGCATTGATGTCATTGAGCTGGAACCAAAAGGTGCCGATCATGTTCTTGGCCACTTGTCCGGTGACCAATTCAGTGAAATAGCGGGTTTCGATCAGGTGAGCCATGTCGACATCCACCTGAGCGCCTTCCACAGCGGCACAGAGGATTTTCTCCGGCGCCGGGAAACAGCCCTGGGTTTTGCTGCGCAGGATCGACGGCGCAATCGCCAGCATCTGCGCGACCTTGGGGTGCGACGGCGTGCCGCCGGGGATCTGATAACCCTTGTTGTCCCAGGGTTGTCTGGCCTCGGGGTTGGCAAGAATCCAGGCGCGGGCCTGGGCCAGCATCGCGTCGCGGTCCGTGGCCAGCCCATGGATCAAACCGGCTTGCAATGCTTGTTGCGGGCGTACTTTTTTACCTTCCAGCAAATACGGCAGGGCTTTTTCCAAGCCCAATAAACGCACCATACGCACCACGCCCCCTCCTCCGGGCAGCAGACCCAAGGTGACTTCCGGCAACCCCAGTTGCACCGATGGCTCGTCCAGCGCGATACGGTAATGGCAGGCCAGGCAAATCTCCCAGCCACCGCCCAGCGCCGCACCATTGATGGCGGCCACCACCGGCCTGCCAAGGGCCTCCAGGCGACGCAACTGCGCCTTGAGCACTCGCACGCCGTCGTAGAACGCCTTGGCATCGGCCTTGTCGACGGCGATCAACTCGTTGAGGTCTGCACCGGCGAAAAAAGTCTTCTTGGCCGACGTGATAACCACACCGGCGATGTGGTCCTTTTCCTCTTCAAGACGTGCGACGGTGGCGGCCATGGCCTCGCGGTATACGGCATTCATGGTGTTGGCACTCTGGCCAGGCAGGTCAAGGGTCAGCACCACGATCTGGTCCTGGCCTTTTTCGTAACGAATGGCATCGGTCATAACTAATTCCTTGGGCTCAGAGACGTTCGATCACAGTGGCGATGCCCATGCCACCGCCGACACACAGGGTGGCCAGGCCATAGCGCAGCTGGCGTGCCTCTAATTCGTCGAGCAAAGTACCGAGAATCGCACAGCCGGTGGCGCCCAACGGGTGGCCCATGGCGATCGAACCGCCATTGACGTTGACCCGCGCGGGGTCGATACCCATGTCCTTGATGAACTTGAGCACCACCGAGGCGAAGGCTTCGTTGACTTCGAACAAGTCGATGTCTTCCACGCGCAAACCGGCCTTGACCAAGGCTTTGCGGGTGGCCGGCGCCGGGCCAGTGAGCATAATGGTGGGGTCGGTGCTGGTCACCGCAGTGGCAACAATCCGCGCCCGTGGGTGCAAGCCCAGCTCACGGCCCTTGGCCTCTGAGCCGATCAGCATCACCGCGGCACCGTCGACGATGCCGGAACTGTTGCCCGGTGTGTGCACATGCTGGATCCGCTCCACATGGCTGTAGACCCGCAACGCGGTGGCGTCGAAGCCCATCTGCCCGATCATCTCGAAACTGGGCTTGAGCTGGCCGAGCCCTTGGAGGGTGGAGTCGGCGCGGATAAATTCGTCGTGATCCAGCAGCACAATGCCATTTTGGTCCTGCACTGCGATCAACGACTTATTGAAGGAACCGTCCGCACGGGCCCTGGCTGCTTTCTGTTGGGATTGTAAGGCAAAGGTATCGACGTCCTCGCGGGTGAAACCTTCCAAGGTTGCGATCAAGTCCGCGCCAATACCCTGGGGGGTGAAATGGCTGTGCAGATTGGTCTGCGGGTCCAGAACCCAGGCGCCGCCGTCGCTGCCCATGGGCACGCGGGACATGGACTCGACGCCGCCCACCACCACCAAGTCTTCGAAGCCGGAGCGCACTTTCATCGCGCCCAGGTTGACCGCCTCCAGGCCCGAGGCGCAGAAGCGGTTGATCTGCACGCCGGCGACGCTGATGGCCCAGTCGGCGACCAGTGCGGCAGTCTTGGCGATATCCGCGCCTTGGTCGCCGATCGGGGTGACGCAGCCGAGCACGATGTCATCCACCTGCTGGGTGTCGAGGTCGTTGCGTTGCGCCAGTGCCGTAAGCAACCCGGCGGCCAGGTTGACCGGTTTGACACTGTGCAAGGCACCGTCGGCCTTGCCCTTGCCCCTGGGCGTGCGTATGGCATCAAAGATCAAAGCTTGGGTCATGACGTCCTCGAACCGCGTGCGTGTGTGCCCTTACCTTAAGCCCGATTGACACGGTTTCAATGACGGATGCGCTCATTGCCTTTGACCCTCATGCTCGGACGAACGGTAGGTGCCTAAGCTAATTGCCGGATTAATCGTTTTAGCTGTCTAGCCAAGGCATTGGCGCCAAGATGGCGTTATGCCTCATGTCGTTTTAAGCGCGAATTCGTATTAGCTGATACGAAATGGATCTAAGCCACGAAGAACGAGGGCTCTAAGGTTCAATCAGTAAGACGTTGCTGCCGGGTTTTGCCGGAGCGGCTGTAAGAAAAGCGACACGTCATAGCGCCATACTGGACGACCACGGCACGCATTTGACGCTCAGGAATAACAACAAAAGGCAGTCAGCCATGTTCAAGCATTCGAAAGTACGTCAGGCGGGACTTATTCTCTTCGCCACCACATTGATACTGATCCTACCCAACCTCACCAAGGTGATTGGGTGACCCTTCAGCCCCCGAATTCTGGGCATTTATCGCATCAGGATTGCAGCTTTTGGCAGCACCTGCCGGGACTTCGCCGTGCGCGATCCTATGGCAGGGGCTGTCTTTTTACGCGCGGTTTTCCGGTATCGTGAGCGCTTTCGCCATTTCTTATTACCGGGCCTTCCTCTTGAAACCGATCTTCGCCCTTCTCCTCGTGCTGTTTGCCCTGCCGGTCACGGCGGCGTCCCTGACCATCGAACTCGACCACGCCAGCAAGACCTGGCAGAGCGCCGACCTGCTCAAGCATCCGGCTGCGCAAACTGTGCATATCGTTGATGACGTTTCCTACAAGCGCACCATGACGTATCGCGCAGTGCCGCTGGCGCTACTCCTGCCGGGTCTTAAGCCGGAACACCATGTGCAAGCCGTTGCACTGGATGGCTTCGCCGCCGAGCTGAGCGCTGGCCCACTGCTGCAAACCCACGGTGCCCGCGCCTGGCTGGCCGTGGAAGACCCCGCGCAGCCATGGCCGGCACTGGCCGACGGCAAGCCTAGCGCAGGTCCGTTCTATCTGGTGTGGACCGACCCACAGGCCGGGCCTATCAGCCCCGAACAGTGGCCATTCCAAATTTCCAGCATCAAACAGTTGAAAACCGTGGCGGAGCGCTTTCCCGCCCTCCTACCCGACCCGAAACTCGCAGCCGATGACCCGATCAATCAGGGTTTTGCACTGTTCCAGAAAAACTGCCTGGCGTGCCATCGCCTCAATGGCGCGGGGGATGCGCAGGTGGGACCGGACCTGAATATTCCCTTCAACCCTACGGAATATTTCGCCGCCGATTTCCTCAAGCGCTACATCCGTGATCCGCAAAGCCTACGGCATTGGCCACAGGCAAAAATGCCCGCGTTCACCGCCAGCGTGTTGCCGGACCATGAACTGGACCTGCTGGTGGGCTATCTGAAGCACATGGCGGGGCGTAAGCAGCCGTAAAGCTCAGCGCTCACCTTCGTTTGGCGGGTGAGCTTCACGGTGGAGGCTGGTTATTGCTGCTGGACTGAAATGACCGGCATCGGCGCCACGGACACTTTGGCGTGCATCTGTTCATGCCCGCCACCCCGGCGCATGCCGCGTACCGGGCAGGCATCGAGATAATCCAGGCCCACGGCCAGTTTCAAGTGGCGTTCCGGACGTGCCAGACGGTTGGTCACGTCGAAGCTGTACCAGGCGTCGTCAAGCCAGGCTTCGGCCCAGGCGTGGCTGGCCAAGTGAGTGCTGTCTTCGCTGTACAAATACCCCGACACATATCGCGCAGGAATCCCCAGGCTGCGCGCGCAAGCCAGGAACACATGGGCATGGTCCTGGCATACCCCCGCACGGCCAGCGAAAGCATGAGCGGCGCAGGTGTCGACTTCAGTGGCGCCAGGCGTGTAGACCATGGTTTCGTTGAGTGCGTGCATCAAATCAATCAGGGCGCTGCGGTCGCGCCGTTGGCCGCACTGCTGCTGGGCGAACCCGCGCAGGGCTTCATCGGCCTCGGTCAGGCGAGTGCCGCGCAGGAATGGATAGGCCGACTGTTGCTCGTGCTCGGCCTCGCGCAACTCATCGATATCCACCTGACCACGGGCGCCGATGATGATGGCGTCGTGGGGCTCATCCAGGGTCAGCACATGCAGGATATTGCCGAACGGGTCGACCTGCGCGCGCACCGGGCGCGGCAGATCCAGTTGCCAGCTGAGCACATGCTGGCGCTCGCTGTCGTGGGGCGTGAGGCGCAGGTACTGGATGCTGGCGCGCACTTGGTCTTCATAGTGGTAGGTGGTTTCGTGGCTGATGGAAAGTCTCATGCCGCCTCCAAGTAGGAATGGTAGATGGCATCGCCCAATTGGCGGACCAGGGGGATAAAGTCGGTCAGCCAGGCATGCAGGCCTTCTTCAAGGATTTCATCGATGGCGGTGAAGCGCAGGCGCGCATCCATCTCGGCGGCCAGGCGCTGCGCCGGGCGGCCATTGAGGCCCGGTAGGCTGGCGAGGATCTGGTCGATCTCTTCGCTGCACGCACGCAGCGAGCGCGGTACATCGGCGCGCAACAGCAGCAACTGCGCCACTTGCCGGGCACCGGGGGCGTCGCGATAGATTTCGGTGTAAGCCTCGAACGAGGACAAAGCACGCAGCAACGCGCTCCACTGGTAGTAGGCGTGAGCCGTACCATCGGTGACCGCGTCGGCGTGGTCGCCGGCCATTTCATAGCGCGCATCCAATAGACGAAGCGTGTTGTCGGCGCGCTCGATAAAGGTCCCCAAGCGAATGAAACGAAATGCGTCATTACGCATGATGGTGCCGTAGGTCGCGCCACGGAACAGGTGGGAGCGCTCCTTGACCCACTCGCAGAAACGGCTCATGCCATAACGGCTCAGGCCTTGCTGGGCGATATCGCGAATGTCCAGCCAAGTGGCATTGATGTTTTCCCACATGTCTGCGGTGATTCGCCCACGCACCGCATGGGCGCTGGCCCGCGCTGCGCCCAGGCAACTGTAGATACTGGCGGGGTTTGCTGCGTCCAGGGCAAAGAAGTGCAGCAGGCGCTCGGCGTGCAACTGGCCGTGGCGCTCGTGGTAATCCTCCAGGGTGCCGGTGATCAACAACGGCATCGCCAGTTCATGCAGGCCATCGCCGCGTCCGTCCTGGGGCATCAGCGACAGCGAATAACTCACGTCGAGCATGCGCGCGAGGTTTTCCGCACGCTCCAGGTAGCGCGACATCCAATACAGATCCGAAGCAGTTCGACTCAACATGGCATCAGTCCTCCACCACCCAGGTGTCTTTGGTGCCGCCGCCCTGGGACGAGTTGACCACCAGCGAGCCTTCGCGCAGGGCCACGCGAGTCAGGCCGCCGGGGACCACACGCGTCTCCTTGCCGGACAGCACAAACGGGCGCAGGTCGATATGGCGCGGGGCAATACCGTTTTCCACAAAGGTCGGGCACGTGGATAGACACAGCGTCGGCTGGGCGATATAGGCATGGGGCTTGGCCATGATGCGCGCGCGAAAGGCCTCGATTTGCGCCGCCGTGGAGGCCGGGCCGACCAGCATGCCGTAGCCGCCGGAGCCTTGGGTCTCCTTGACCACCAACTGCGGCAGGTTAGCCAGTACGTGGGATAACTCGTCAGGCTTACGGCATTGAAAGGTCGGAACGTTCTGCAGGATCGGCTCTTCATCCAGGTAAAAGCGGATCATCTCGGTGACGAAGGGGTACACCGACTTGTCATCCGCGACGCCTGTACCGATGGCATTGGCCAGCACCACATTGCCCGAACGATAGGCAGCCAACAGGCCGGGCACTCCGAGCATGGACTCCGGGTTGAAGGCCAAGGGGTCGAGGAACGCGTCGTCGAGACGGCGATAAATCACATCCACCGCTTTGGGGCCGTCGGTGGTGCGCATAAATACACGGTCATCGCGCACGAACAGGTCGGCGCCTTCAACCAGTTCCACGCCCATTTCCCGGGCGAGAAACGCATGTTCGAAAAACGCGCTGTTGAATCGGCCCGGGGTCAGCACCACCACGCTGGGGTTATCCAGGGGGCTGGCGCTTTTTAGGGTATCGAGCAGCAGGTTGGGGTAATGATCGATCGGCGCAATGCGCTGGGCGGCGAACAGTTCGGGGAACAGGCGCATCATCATCTTGCGGTCTTCAAGCATGTAGCTGACACCGCTGGGTGTACGCAGGTTATCTTCCAGCACGTAGTACGTGCCGTCGCCATCGCGTACGAGATCGACCCCGGCAATGTGGGCATACAGATTGCCGTGCAAGTTCAGGCCCTGCATTGCCAATTGGTATTGCTCGTTAGCCAGCACCTGTTCGGCGGGAATGATCCCCGCTTTGATGATGCGTTGCTCGTGGTAAAGGTCAGCGAGAAACATATTCAACGCCTTGACCCGCTGAATACAGCCACGCTCGATAATCCGCCATTCACTGGCCGGTATGCTGCGGGGGATGGTGTCGAAAGGGATCAGGCGCTCGGTGCCCTGTTCGTCACCGTACAGGGTGAAGGTGATCCCGGCGCGGTGAAACAGCAAATCGGCTTCGCGCCGGCGCTGGGCCAGCAGTTCATCAGGGGTTTGGGCCAACCAGCGGGCGAACTCGCGGTAATGGGGGCGGACCTGCCCTGCCCCGTCGTACATTTCGTCGTAATAAGTGCGGATCATGCCGTACTCCTTGTCACCCGGACGCAAGAACCATCGCAAGGCCCGTGCCATCGGCATAAACACTTAAAAATCAGTGAGTTGAATAGACCCAGGCAGTTAATCGCACCTTCCTGGTGCGTCGAATGCCTGGTGTGTCGTGGCGCGCTTCATCGTAATGCGGGCTTTGACTATCAAGAGCATAGTCAGAGTTGATTTCACTGGCCCGCCATAGCTGCGGATAATCGCCACCATCTGCTGAACAGACCTTCAGCGCTCCGCTCTTCCCTTCGGCCACCCTACTCGGGTGGCTTTTTTTTGGTGCATGAAAAGAGCCCGCAAGTTCCGCCGGGGTTCGCGCCGGCGCAAACAAAATCGGCCGACCCGAAGGTCAGCCGATACGCTGCGTTGCTAACGATGTGGAAGACGCACAATTACATCGGCCGGCCCCGCACCTCCTGCTTGACGCCCCAGCCCTCGATAATGCCGCCCAAGGGCTCGACCACTGCTTCAAAGTCTTGCTCGAAGTCTCCTATGCCGTCGTAGGTTGCAGACATGATCTTGCTCAGTTCCAAGTACCAGGCGCCATCATCGCGCGCGCTGACCTGAGCGTTCAGGGATTCGCCACGAAATTCGCCCGCTGCTCTGCGCGCCCGTTCTTCGTCCGGGAAAATCGCGTAGAACTCAATGGGATGAAACCGTGAAAAATCGAAACCGCCTTCTTTCATGCGGCGCAGAACGTGGGTGCTGATGTCTTCTTGATAGGCTGTGCTCATGAAAAGTGCTCCTCAATACGATGGATAGACTTTCCGTGCTTCCCGAAGCCCGCGCCTTACTGGCACGGGAACTACGGCAATGGTTTCACCGCTGGAAAACAAGCATGTAGCTGACAAGACCAGACCTTAGCGATTCATTCGCTGATCTCGTTTGCAGAGTAGCGCGAAGCAATCGCCTCCACCAGAGGCGCTTGGGTGGAGGACAGGGAATATTCAGGCGGCGGGAGAAATGTCGAGAATCTGGATACTGTTCTGGTCTTTGAGGATCTTGACCGTCGGCTCTGGCTTGCGCCCCTCAAGGTCATTGAGGTCGAGTTCGGCGGCGACCGGCACCAGTTTGCTGCGAATCATATGCGCAGCGTCTTCGAGGCTGGGCTTTTGTTCGCAGGTGAACTGCTCTACGGATTTTTCGCCGTGATCATCAACGAAGG
Source organism: Pseudomonas sp. ARP3 (assembly GCF_001029595.1). Lineage (NCBI taxonomy): Bacteria > Pseudomonadati > Pseudomonadota > Gammaproteobacteria > Pseudomonadales > Pseudomonadaceae > Pseudomonas > Pseudomonas sp. ARP3. Next base: position 14,834 of record NZ_LEKF01000001.1, on the reverse strand, counting down.
TAATTTGCCACGTTTGCATCGGTGCCTCCTCGATAAAACCCGTGTGTGGGCTCACCTTTATCTGGACCTTGGGGGTTCGCCAAACGTTCCACCCAAGGCAGGAAGCACCCGATCAATCGCGCTTATTTTTCCGCGCGGGCTTTGAGCGCCTTGAGGGTGTTGAACGGCGCGTCGACCACGAACTTGTTGGCCAGCCACGAAGGCACGCTGCCGCCTGGCTCGGTGTGCACCTGGTAGGTCACTTCGGTTTCGTTAGCGCCCTTTGGCACCAGTCTCCAGAAACCTTCGACCTGGGCCACACGTACGAAGCCTTTTTCCTCAGGCTTGTAAGTCGGCACGCCTTCCAGCTTGCGGGTCACGCTGCCGTCAGCCGCTTTGGTGGAGGTGACATGGGTATAAGAGTCACGCGGCGTCACAGGCCATGGCGTGTTGAACTGGGTGTAGGTCCAGGCCTCGTCGCCTTTGCTGTCGATCAGCTTTTGCGACTTGCACTCATGAATCCAGGCACATGCGCCAACCACGTCCTCTTGGATAGCGATGATCTTGGCCACGGGCGCCTTGATCACCGTTACACCGCGATACGCCTTGTATTTGGAGCCTGCAACTTCGCTCAGGGATACCTTGATGCCGTCGTCGTCTTTGGCGGTCACCCATTCTTCAGCCTGGGCGGTGGCCGCAAATAACACGGTAAAGCCGCACACCACAGCCATTCGTTTCAGCGAACCCATTGTTGTATTCCTTATTGTTCAAGTTCCGAGAGTAAAGCCCATCAAGCCGCCGTCATATGTTCCCACCAGCCGATCAAACGGATCGCATCGGCCTGGTCGGTGCCGCACACCTCGATATCAGCCTTGAAATCACTGCACACCGCCGGCCGTTCCGGCTGGCCGAACAGTTGACACAGCAATTCGACAGACAGGTGCATACAGCGTTCACCCGCCGGCTTGCCATTGGGCATGCCGGGCAACGGCGAACTGATGGAGGGGGCGATGCAGCAAGCGCCACAGCCTTCACGGCATTTCATGACCAGCAGGTCCTCGACGACTCAATAGGATGGCCGGGCTAGAGTACGCCCTTAAACAGCCGTTTTAAAATGGTCCAACAGCGGTTTTTCACACAAAAAGAAAGTGACTGACCAGTCTGCGACAGATGGTCGAAACGTCGAGTCACTTGGTAGGAAAAGTTTACTGCTTGAATTCGAAATCCAGCGCCGCGCCCTCAACATCACGCCGCTCTTCGTTGCGCAATTGCAGGCGCATTTCGTTGCTGAGCAGGCGACCGTTAATCTGGAAAGCGCTATTGTCGGTGGGCTTCTCAGCGAACATCGGCGGCAGCAACGGCACGCTCTTGGGCTGGGGCATGGTGCCCAGCGGCTGCAAGTGCCTGACCATGTCCGAAGGCAATGACAGGTCCAACTGGGCCGGCGGCAGTTTGGTCTCGGCCACTTCGTGGGCAGACTTGGCCTTTTTGGCCGCCGCGCGTTTCTTGGCGGCGTTTTTCTTCACAGTAGCGGCCGTCTTAGCCGGCGCCGGCTTAGTGTTCTGTGCGCTCGCCGCGGGCTTGCTTTCGCTCACGGGAGTCGCCGCCAGCAGCGTGGGGACGTTACACAGGCTTAACAGGCCAATCACCAAAACAGCTCGGAACATCGAGGTCATATCGCCTACAGCATTAACGGCAGAAGGCCACATGCTCGCCTGTTGAGGGCAACATGACAAGCTCGGTGATTAGCCAGCTATCGGCAATGTGCCCATTGTGTATGTCGGCCGTGCCTTAAAATCCGGCGGCGGTCTCCTGGCACAACTGACTGGCCAGCATTCCCAAGGTCATCAACGCCCGCTCTGCCTCGCGGTTCCACGGCGTACCGCAGTTAAGCCGGATGCAGTGGTTGAACTGCTCGGTGTTACTGAAGATCAACCCGGGCGCGATGCTGATGCCCTGCTGCAAGGCACGCACATGCAGTTCCTGGGTATTGACCCGTCCGGGCAAACTGACCCACAGGATAAAACCGCCGGTGGGACGAGTCATCTGTGTGCCTTCCGGAAAATACTGCTGCACCGCCAGTTGGAAGGCACTGAGGTTCTTGCGGTATTCCTGGCGGATGTAGCGCAAATGCCTGTCATAACCGCCGTTCTCCAGGTATGCCGCCACGCCCATTTGGGTCACGCTACAGGCCGAATGGGTGCTGAACATCTGCAAACGTTGGATTTCCTGCTGGTACTTGCCGGCAATCATCCAACCGATACGCACGCCGGGGGATAAGGTTTTGGAGAAGCTGGAGCAATAGATCACCCGGTCCAGGCGGTCATAGGCTTTGAGGGCCTTGGTGCGGCCCAGCTCGAACATCAGCTCGCCGTAGATATCGTCCTCGACGATCTGGATATCGAAATCCGAAGCCAACCGCAGCAGGTGTTTCTGCCGCTCCTCAGGCATGGTGCCACCCAAGGGATTACTCAGCCGCGTGGTGAGCACCAGCGCCTTGATCGACCATTGGTTGGCCGCCAGTTGCAGGGCTTCCAGGCTCATGCCGGTGGCCGGGTCGCTGGGGATCTCAATGACCTTCAGGCCCAGCAGGTCCGCCAGTTGCAGCAGGCCGTAATAAGTGGGGGATTCCGCCGCGATCAGGTCGCCGGGGCGGGTCAGCACACGCAGTGACATCTGCAACGCATCGACGCACCCGTGGGTGATCACCACTTCGGAAGGGTCTACCACCACGCCGGCATCGCGCATGCGGATCGCCACCTGGCGGCGCAACGGCTCGAAGCCGGGGCTGAACATATAGCTGAATGCCCGCGGGCTCTGGAAACGCGTGACCTTGGCCAATTGCTGATGCAGGGCGCGCACCGGCAGGTAGTCGACGCTCGGCACCGCAGCGCCCAACGGGAACACACCTTCGCGGCGCGACTCGCCCAAAACCTGCTGGATAATGCTGCTGCGCGTGACCAGCCCCGGGCGCTCCACCCGTGCGATATCCGGCGTGGGCGCGGTGAGCGCGGGGGTTTGATGCACGTAGTAACCGGACTGCGGTCGCGCCCTGATCAGCCCCTGGTCCTCCAGGTTGGCATAGGCTTGCAATACCGTGGCGTGGCTCACATTGAGCTGGGAACTCATCTTACGTACCGAAGGCACGCGTTCGCCCGGTTGATAGACACCACGCCGGATATCCTCAGCCAGTTGCTGAGCGATACGTTGGTACAGCAAGAGATTGGTCATGTCGCAGCACTCGATTTCACGGGCATTTTATTTTTGTGTGAAACATACCGGCACAGTTTAGAAGTGTACGGGGACAGTTGCCACAATAGTCGAGCACGACGGGCAGTGATAGCAAAAACTGTAAGGGTGGCGCTGAGGATATTCAGGCTCGTGCAAAAAAAATGTGGGTAGGGGTTTGCCCCCATCCCACATTTTTAACCAGCGTAAGGCTTTAGCGGGCGGCGCCCAGTTGGCCCTTGGCATCGGAAAACACGATTTCTACGCGACGGTTCTGCGCGCGGCCGCGCTCGGAAGCGTTAGCTTCCACCGGGTACTGGTCGCCATAGCCTTCGACCTGAATGCGCTTTTCGTCGATGCCCAGGTCTACCAGCACATCAGCTACCGATTGCGCGCGGTCACGGGACAGTTTGAGGTTTTCCTGCTCGCCACCGGTACTGTCGGTGTAACCCTCGATGCGCACCACGCGCTTGGGGTTCAGTTGCAGAAATTGCACGATCTTGAGCACGGTGCGGTTGGCCGAGTTTTTCAGTTCCGCCTCGCCGGTGTCGAACAGCACATCGCCCAGGGTCATCACCAGGCCCCGATCGGTCTGGGTGGTAGCCAGGCTGGCGATCTGCTCTTCGAGCCATTTGCCCTGTTGCTGCACGCTGCTCAGTTTGCTTTCGCGTAGGGCTAGTTGCAGGCGCTGACGTTCCAGTTCGAGCTTGGCGCCGCGTTCTTCATTGAGTGCCTGTTCGGTGTGTTCGCGGGCGATGGCGCTGTAGCGCTGGCTCAAGTAGGCGTAGTGCACGACGTCGGCGCCGCTGCCCCAGTAGCTGGACAAGCGATCGGCGCGGGCCAGGGATTCACCCGCGCGAATCACGTCCTTGGGCGCGATGCGCAACACATTGGCGTCTTCCTTGACCTTCTGAAAGTCGCTCCCCGCCTGTTGCAAGGCCTGCTCGCCACTCGGGTGGCTGGCACATCCGCCCAGCAACGCGCTGCCTAGCAGCACTGCGCAGCTCACACCTCGGATCATCGGGCTCATTGGGCGTCTCCCAATTGCAATTGCTTGCGCAGGCGCGTGATACGGGTATTGAGCACGTTCAGTTGTTCCTGGCTCTTGCGAGTCAGCACTTTGGCTTCGGCCAGCCGCGCATCCAGCTCGGCCTGTTCGGCTTGCATGCGCGCATCCTTGAAGGATTGCTCGGCCATATCGGCCTTGGCCTGGGCGAATTTGTCCTCGGCCAGCTTCAACTCGGGGGATTCATCGGCATTGGCGCCGACGGCACTGGCCTGTTCCAGGGCTTGCTGGGTGAGGCGTATTTGTTCATTCGGCGCAGGATCGGCTGCACATCCCGCCAGAGCGACAACGGCGAGGGCCGCGAAAAGAGGTCGAAGAGTCACTGAAAATCCCTACTTTGTTGGGGTGCCGACAGATTGTTGCAGTTGCGCCTTCCAGCGCTCGATATTGCGCTGCAGAGCGGCTTGTACCCCATCGGACCCGGCCAATTCTGTCATCTTTTTGGCCAGCTGTCCGCGCAGCCATGGATCATTGCAGGCCGAGTTGTGGGAAATCGCCAGGTACAGGCCAGGTTGATCGACGGGCACATCACGGGCGACCAGGTCGCTGCTCATACCCAGCGACTGCGCCATGGCGGTGCCGGAATAGCGACCGGCCAGCACATATTCCACCTCCCCCAGCAACAACTTTTGAAACGCAGGCGTCAACGTGGGAAAGCGTTGCAGGGTCAGTTGCTGATTGGCGAAGGTTTCAAATTCACGGCTTACGCGCGCACGCTCGGAAATAGCGCCTTTATGACCGTGAAGATCGGCGGCCGTGGCATAGGCCAGCGCCGAATCCTTGCGCGTCCAGACCAGATAATCGGTCTGCATCAGGGCCGGATGGATATAGTCGAAGTGGTCCAGCTCCGCCAGATTAAGCGGTGCATCGGCCAGCATATCCATGCGTCCGCTGCGTGCTTCATCCGAAGCCAGGGTGCGCTTGCCGCCGTAGAGCAGGTCGATTTTCAGCCCCAGGTCACTGGCGACTTGCTGCAACACATCGGCAGTGGCACCGATCAGGTGCGTGGGGTCCTGCGGGTCGCGCCATAAGAGCGGCGGTGCATCCGGGCTGCCGGTAATCACCAGACGATCACATTTACCGGCAGCCAGCGACAGGGTCGGCAGCAACAGTGTGATACCCAGCATTGCGGTCCAAGGGCGCAGGTCCATGGCACGGTTCTCCAATTTTCAAAAAAGCCGGGCATAAAAAAGCCCGGTCATACGACCGGGCCCTTTATAAGTGAAGCGACTGGATTAGACCAGCTTCTCCAACTCAGGTACGGCTTCGAACAAGTCCGCTACCAGACCGTAATCGGCTACCTGGAAGATCGGTGCTTCTTCGTCCTTGTTGATCGCGACGATCACTTTGGAGTCCTTCATACCGGCCAAATGCTGGATCGCGCCGGAGATACCGACGGCGATGTACAGCTGTGGCGCAACGATCTTGCCGGTCTGGCCGACCTGCATGTCGTTGGGTACGAAACCTGCGTCGACGGCCGCGCGGGAAGCGCCAACCGCAGCACCCAGCTTGTCGGCCAGGGCGTACAGGTGCTTGAAGTTGTCCCCGTTCTGCATGCCACGCCCGCCAGAAACGACGATCTTGGCAGCGGTCAGTTCAGGACGGTCGGACTTGGCCAATTCTTCGTTGACGAAGCTGGACGTGCCGGCGTCGTGGGCAGCCGCAACCGCTTCAACAGCGGCCGAACCACCTTCGGCGGCGACCGGGTCGAAACCGGTGGCACGCACGGTGATCACTTTGATCGCAGCGCTCGATTGCACGGTGGCAATGGCGTTACCGGCATAGATTGGGCGCTTGAAGGTGTCAGCGCTTTCGACCGAGATGATCTCGGAGATCTGGTCAACGTCCAGCTGCGCGGCAACCCGTGGCAGGATGTTTTTGCCGTTGGAGGTGGCGGCGGCCAGGATGTGGCTGTAGCCCTTGCCCAACTCGGCGACCAGCGGCGCAACGTTTTCTGGCAGCTGGTGCGCGTAGGCGGCGTTGTCAGCGTTCAGAACCTTGCTCACACCGGCGATTTTTGCAGCGGATTCAGCCACGGCGCCCGCGCCCTGGCCGGCGACCAGTACGTGAATGTCGCCACCGATCTTAGCGGCGGCAGCCACGGTGTTCAGGGTGGCCGGAGCCAGCACCTTGTTGTCGTGTTCGGCGATTACCAAGATAGTCATGTTCAGATTACCTTCGCTTCGTTTTTCAGTTTCTCGACCAGTTCGGCCACCGACTTGACCTTGATGCCCGCGCTGCGTGCAGCCGGCGCTTCGACTTTAACGGTCTTGTTGGTGGAGGCGGTGGAAACGCCCAAGGCATCCGGAGTCAGCGACTCAAGCGGCTTTTTCTTGGCTTTCATAATGTTTGGCAGGGACGCGTAGCGCGGCTCGTTCAAACGCAGGTCGGTGGTGACGATGGCCGGCAGTTTCAGGGAAACCGTCTGAGCGCCGCCGTCGATTTCGCGGGTCACGGCAACGCTGTCGCCGCTTACTTCGACCTTGGAAGCGAAGGTGCCCTGGCCGTAACCGGTCAGTGCAGCCAGCATCTGGCCGGTCTGGTTGTTGTCGCTGTCGATAGCTTGTTTGCCGAGGATCACCAGCTGAGGCTGTTCCTTATCGACAACGGCTTTGAGCAACTTGGCCACGGCCAGGGAGGTAAGGTCCTCGGCAGACTCGACCAGGATGGCGCGGTCCGCGCCCAGGGCCAGGGCAGTGCGCAACTGCTCTTGAGCGGTGGTTGGGCCGATGGACACCACGACGATTTCAGTCGCAACGCCTTTCTCTTTCAGACGCACTGCTTCTTCAACAGCGATCTCGCAGAAAGGGTTCATCGACATTTTGACGTTAGCAAGATCGACGCCGGAATTGTCCGCCTTGACGCGAACTTTCACGTTGTAATCGACAACGCGTTTGACAGCTACAAGAACCTTCATGGATTCCTCGTTACTCTCCGGTGAAAAGAAAGTCGCCTAGGCGAACCTGGCGGTTGATGCTCATCGGCACACAAGGGCACCTCCAAAAACCTCAGCAGCGGCAAACCGACGCAAGTGACGACCGTTCGTCAGGGGTGACTGGGAGGTCATTCTTAATCGCGGCGTGTAGACTGCGTGCCATTCTTTGCACGCATACCTGCCGTTTATACCGTTGCGTTGCTTTTGGACGTGCTCTTGAAACCCGCTGTCTGCCTACGGTAAGCGCAAAACCGACCGTATCTTGACCGGAACGCCTATTCTGGTCAATACGGCAAAATGGTCAGTCATAAGCCGCGTTGCTTTGATTTACCTAGCCTGCGGGCAATTCAAACAAACGTTTGTATTGGACGCTGACAGTGGTCTATATATAATGCGCCACCTAGAGAGAACGGTGGGTCTTACCGTTGCTGTAAGACGATGCCGAACCTCCATCCATTAGAAAAAAAGCCTGTTGAGCCTTGAGTAGGAGATAGCCTGTGGAACGCGAATACATGGAATTCGACGTGGTCATCGTCGGCGCTGGCCCGGCTGGCCTGTCCGCCGCCTGCCGACTGAAGCAGAAGGCCGCCGAAGCCGGTAAGGAAATCAGCGTCTGCGTGGTCGAGAAAGGCTCTGAAGTCGGCGCCCATATCCTCTCCGGTGCCGTGTTCGAACCACGCGCCCTGAACGAACTGTTCCCGGACTGGAAAGAACTCGGCGCCCCACTCAACACCCCCGTGGTGCGCGACGACATCTATGTACTGCGCAGCAGCGATACCTCGACCAAGGTGCCTGACTTCTTTGTGCCCAAGACCATGCACAACGAAGGCAACTACATTATTTCCCTGGGCAATCTATGCCGCTGGCTGGCCCAGCAGGCCGAGAACCTCGGCGTGGAAGTCTACCCAGGCTTCGCCGCCCAGGAAGCGCTGTTCGACGAAAACGGCGTGGTGCGCGGGATCATCACCGGCGACCTCGGCGTCGACCGCGAAGGCAAGCCGAAAGAAGGCGTCTATACCCCCGGTATGGAACTGCGCGGCAAGTACACGCTGTTCGCCGAGGGCTGCCGTGGCCACATCGGCAAGCAACTGATCCAGCGTTTCAAGCTGGACAGCGATGCCGACGCCCAGCACTACGGTATCGGTCTCAAGGAAATCTGGGAAATCGACCCGGCCAAGCATCAGCCAGGCCTTGTGGTGCACACCGCCGGTTGGCCGCTGGATATCATGAGCAACGAGAACACCGGTGGCTCGTTCCTTTATCACTTGGAAAACAACCAGGTGGTCGTCGGCCTGATCGTTGACCTGTCCTACAGCAACACCTTCCTGTCGCCGTTCGATGAGTTCCAGCGCCTCAAGCATCACCCGGTGCTGGCCCAGTACCTGGAAGGCGGCAAGCGCATCAGCTACGGTGCTCGTGCACTGGCCAAGGGCGGCATTAATTCGCTGCCGAAAATGGTCTTCAAGGGTGGCGCGCTGATCGGCTGCGACCTGGGCACCATGAACGTGGCCAAGATCAAAGGCAGCCACACCGCCATGAAGTCCGGCATGCTCGCCGCTGACGCCGTGGCCGAGCGTCTGTTCGCCGAGTCCGAAGGCGGTGACGAGTTGACCAACTACGTCGACAGTTTCAAAGCCAGCTGGCTGTACGAAGAACTGTTCGCCAGCCGCAACTTCGGCCCGGCGATGCACAAGTTCGGCCCGATCATCGGTGCCGGCTTCAACTGGTTCGACCAGAACATCCTGGGCGGCAAAATGCCGTTCACCCTGCACGACACCAAGCCGGACTACGCCTGCCTTAAGCTGGCCAAGGACTGCCAGAAGATCGACTACCCCAAGCCCGACGGCAAACTGAGCTTCGATAAACTCAGCTCGGTGTTCATCTCCGGTACCAACCACGAAGAAGAACAGCCGTGCCACTTGAAGCTCAAAGACCCAAGCATCCCGATCGGCACCAACCTGCCGCTCTACGATGAACCGGCGCAACGCTACTGCCCGGCCGGCGTGTATGAAGTGATCACCCAGGAAGACGGCGAGAAGCGCTTCCAGATCAACGCCCAGAACTGCGTGCACTGCAAGACCTGCGACATCAAGGACCCTTCGCAGAACATCACCTGGGTCACGCCGGAAGGCGCTGGCGGGCCGACTTACCCGAATATGTAAGCCAGCGAAGGCTCCCACATGGGAGCCTTTTTTATAGTCAACATCAGTCCTGTGTGGAAGGGAGCAAGCCCGCCTACCACCTTTGGATTGTGTCTTCGCCTGAACTCACTACGCCGCACGCTCTTCACCCGGATTGCGCAAAAAGTAGCGCTTATATTCCCGGCTGAACTGCGACGTACTCTGATACCCCACGCTGTGCGCCGCCTGCGCCACGCCCATGCCGTCCACCAGCAGCAACTGCTGCGCCTTCAACAACCGCAAACGCTTGAGGTACTGCACGGGCGACAACAACGTGCAGCGCTTGAAGTGCTCGTGAAAGGTCGACGCGCTCATGTGCGCAAAGCCGGCCAACGTCTCGATATTCAGCGGCTCGGCGTAATGGGCATGCAGATGATTTAACGAAGTGGCGATGCGCGAGAATTGCCCCTGTTGCTCCACCAATGCGCGCAGCACATCGGCCTGAGGCCCGCGCAAGGCGGTGAACAGCAATTCGCGCACCCGCGACGGGCCGATGATCCGGCTTTCCAGCGGATCGTGCAGGCACTGCAACAGTCGCTCGACGCAACCTCGCATCGCGTCGTCGAGCACCACCGAACTCATCGACGCCAATGTCTGCGCAGTGGGCGGTGGTCCGGCCTGAATACCCATGGCCATGACCAGCTCGCCAAGCACCACGCGGTCGATCCCCACCGTCACCCCCAGCAACGGCGCGCCGGGCGCCATGGCAAAGGTCTCGCACTCGAACGGCACCGGCATCGCCTGGATCAAGTAATGCCCGGCGCCGTACTCCAGCGTACGCGGGCCCAGGTACGCGACTTTGCTGCCCTGGGCCACGAACATCAGGCTCGGCTCGTAGATCTGCGGGCCGCGTGCCACATCACAACTGGCACGCAAAACCTGTACGCCAGGCAAGTGGGTCGGGGAGAAACCGTCACGGGTCGTGAGGCCCTCGATCAAGGAAACCAACGTGGCGTTGGCGTCGAGATGGCGGGTCAATAGCATAAAAGCAGTTCTCGGGAGTTTTCAGATCTGAGCATCAGCAAGCTTCAAGCCTCAAGCTGCAAGAGAGCGCGCAGTTTATAGCTTGCGGCTTGTAGCTTGCTGCTTTTAGCTGCTCCCCCGGAGCTTTAGGCATAAGACTCGGAGCAATCGCCATGGCCGCCAACCAAGTCGATGGGGACAATGGCCCGCCTCACTTGTCATTGTTTTTGCGAGGTTCTCTGCATGTACACCGCCATCGGTTACGCCGCCCAGTCGGCCACCACTCCCCTCGCCCCCATGAGTTTCCAACGTCGCAGCCCACGGGCCGACGACGTGGCCATCGAGATTCTGTACTGCGGCGTGTGCCACTCTGACATTCACCAGGCGCGCAACGAGTGGGGCATCGCCGTCTACCCGCTGATGCCCGGCCACGAGATCGTCGGCAAAGTCACCGCCGTGGGCGCCAGCGTCACCGCGCACAAAGTCGGCGACCTAGTGGGCGTGGGCTGCATGGTCGATTCGTGCCGCCAGTGCCAGGCTTGCCAGTCGGACCTGGAGCAATACTGCCTTGAAGGCCCGACCATGACCTACGCCACCCCCGACCGCGTGGACGGTAGCAACACCATGGGCGGCTACTCCGACAGCATCGTGGTCAGCGAACATTTTGTGGTGAAGATCCCGGCCAAGCTCGACCTGGCCAGCGCTGCGCCGATCCTGTGCGCGGGCATCACCACCTACTCACCGCTCAAACACTACGGGGTCAAGGCTGGCGACAAAGTCGGGATTCTCGGCATGGGTGGCCTGGGCCACATGGGCATCAAGTTCGCCAAGGCCATGGGCGCGGAAGTGACGCTGTTTACCCGTTCCGCGAGCAAGGCCGAAGAAGGCCGTCGCCAGGGCGCCGATCATGTGATCGTGTCCACCGACGCCGAGCAAATGAAAGCCGCCGCCGGGCACTTCGACTTCCTGCTGGACACCATCCCGGTGCAGCACGACCTGAACCCCTACCTCGACACCCTGCGCTTTGACGGCGTGCATATTCTGGTGGGCCTGATCGAGCCGGTGGACCCGCCCGTCAATGCCGCCAAACTGGTGCTGGGGCGCAAAGTGCTGGCCGGCTCGTTGATCGGCGGTATTGCCGAAACCCAGGAAGTCCTGGATTTCTGTGCCGAGCATGGCATCACCTGCGATATCGAAATGCTCGACATCCGCCAGATCAACGAGGCTTACACCCGCATGATCGCCGGCGATGTGAAGTACCGCTTTGTCATCGACATGGCGACCCTCAAGGTCTGATCAGGCCTTCGCGCCCAACTCCGCCGACAGCCGTGCTGCAACCTGTTTGATCACAGGGATCAGCTCGGCCATTTTTTCCAGCGGCATGTAGGGCACGGTACTGGCGATGCTGATGCCGGCGACGATCCGCCGGCTGGCATCGCGCACCGGTGCGGCCACGCAACGGATCGACGGTTCGTTGTCTTCCAGATCGAACGCATAACCACCCGCCACGTACTCGTGCATGCGTTGCTCGAACTGCGCCCAGGATTGCTCAGGATGGTGGGGCCACTGCAGATTCTTCCCGCCTGCCGGCAGGCTGGCGTCGTACAAGCGTTGCCATTCCTGTACCGAATCATCCAGCAACATCGCCTTGCCCACCCCGGTACGCGCCAACGGCATGCGATGGCCGACCCGCGAGCGCATTTCCGGGCCGTAGCGGCCAGGGTTCTTGTGCAGGTAGAGCACATCATCGTGTTCGCGGATGGCCAAGTGGATGGTGTCGCCGGTCAGCGCCGATAGTTCGTCCAGGTACGGCACCGCCAGGGTGACCAGCGGCAACTCTTCGCGCGCCTGGAACCCCAACTCGATCAACTTCGGCCCCAGCAGGTAACCGACTTGCGGCACCACACGCAGGTAACGCTCGTCCACCAGGCAACTGGCCAGGCGGTGGGTGGTGCTGCGGGTAGTGCCGATGCGCTTGGCGATCTCTTTCAGATCCCGCGCACCCGCCGCCACCGCCTGCACCACCCCCAGGCCACGCAACAGGGTCTGGGTGCCGGTGGGGGCGGCGTCTTTGACGGGGGTGTGGGCGTTTTCCTGCATATCGGGCCTATTGGGAAGTACGAAAACGGGCGCCATTATGGCAAATACCCGAGGGCAACACAGTGCGGATATCTATGTAGGGGGCTTTGCCCGATGGCTGTGGGTCAGTTTGAACATCCGGGTCTGACACACCGCTATCGGGGGCAAGCCCCCTCCCACCTTTTGATTTCACATGACCAAGGCTCAGCGTTGTTTCATGGGCTCGATCACCGCTGCCAGCACCAGCATCGATCCCCCTCCCAGCTTTTGATTTCACATGACCAGGGCTCATCGCTGTTTCATGGGCTCGATCACCGCTGTCAGCAACAACATCGAACAGCCTTACTGTGGGAGGGGGCTTGCCCCCGATTGCGGAGTGTCAGTTTGCATTTTTGTTTCTGATCTACCGCTATCGGGGGCAAGCCCCCTCCCACATTGAGTCCTTACGGGGCATGGAGTCAGCGTTGTTTCATGCGGTCGATAACCACGGCCAGCAGCAGGATGGAGCCGCGGATTACATACTGGTAGAAGGTGTCGATGTTCTTCAGGTTCATCGCGTTTTCGATGATCGCCAGGATCAGCACACCCGCGATCACGTGGCGGATCATGCCGATGCCGCCACTCAGCGACACGCCGCCCAGTACGCAGGCCGAGATGACGGTCAGTTCGAAACCCTGGCCGATCATCGGTTGGCCCGAGGTCATGCGTGAGGCCAAAATCACGCCGGCCAGGGCACCGATCAGGCCGTGTACGGCGAAGATCAGGATCTTGGTGCGGTCCACGTTCACGCCCGCCAGCAGCGCCGCTTCCGGGTTGCCGCCGATGGCCATGGTGTTGCGCCCATAGGTGGTGTAGTTGAGCAGCCAGCCGAAAAACACGAAGCACACCAGGGTGATCAGGATCGGCACCGGCACGCCGAACAGTTGGCCGTTGCCGAAGATAAAGAACTGCTCCTGGGACACCCCCACCGCTTTGCCGTCGGCAAAAATGTAGGCCAGGCCGCGCACGATTTGCATGGTCGCCAGCGTGGTGATCAGCGCGTTGACCCGCAGTTTGGCGATCACGATGCCGTTGATCAGCCCCACCACCAGGCCCATCAGCAATGCCGCGCCAATGCCCAGCATGACGCTGTCGGTGTCGCGCATGACGATGGCCGCGACCACCCCGGCGCAGGCGATTACCGAGCCCACCGACAGGTCAAAATGCCCCGAGGCCAGGCAGAACAGCATGGTGCAGGCGGCGATGCCCACGGTGGAAATCGCCAGGCCCAGGCCGCGCATGTTCAGCGGCGAGAGGAAGTTGTCGATCAGCAAGGCGCACAGCACGAAGATGGCGATGGCCGCCAGCAGCATTGCCCAGTTGTCGAGCAAGGCGCGCATGTCCAGGGGTTTGCGTGCCGTGGGCAGCGCATTGTTTTGAGTGGTCATGGTTTTCTCTCAGTTCGTCACGCGGCGCGGCAAGGCCAGCTGCAGCAGGTTGGATTCAGTGGCGTGTTCGCGCGGGTGTTCGCCGCGCAGCGCGCCTTCGCACAGCACCAGGATGCGGTCGGCGATGCCCATCACTTCCATCAGGTCGCTGGACACCACGATCACCGCGATGCCCTGCGCCGCCAGGTTGTGGATGATCTGGTAGATCTCGGCCTTGGCGCCGATGTCGATGCCGCGGGTCGGTTCGTCGAGCAACAGCACTTTCATCGGCATCGACAGCCAGCGGCCCAAAATGGCTTTCTGCTGGTTGCCGCCGGAGAGGTACAGGATCTTCTGCGCGGCGTTCGGGGTTTTGACTTTCATCGCCTGGATCTGGTGCGCGGCGTTGCCCTTTTCCCAGCCCTCGCGCAGCAGCCAGCCGAACCGCGAGTGGGCGCCACGAGCACTGATGTTGATGTTCTCGGCCACGCTGGACAGCGGGATGATGCCTTCCTTTTTGCGGTCTTCGGGGCACAGCAGCACCCCGGCGGCGATGGCGTCGCGCGGCGAGCGCAACTGCAATGGCTCACCCTCCAGCGCCAGGCTGCCGGCGCTGGCACGCTCCAGACCGCTGAGCAGACGGAACAGCTCCGTGCGCCCGGCCCCCACCAGGCCGAACAGGCCGAGGATTTCGCCTTTGCGCACCTGAAAACTCACCGGCTCGCGCAGCCCAGGGCCAAGCAGACCGTCGACCTTGAGCGCCACCTCGCCGTGCGCGCGCGGGCGGTAGTCGTAGATGTCCTGAATATCGCGACCGACCATGCAGGTCACCAACTGGTCGTGGGTCAGCGCGCTCATGTCCTCGAACGTACGCACGTAGCGGCCGTCCTTGAACACCGTGACCGCGTCGCAGATACGGAACACTTCTTCCATGCGGTGCGACACGTAGAGCACCACTTTGCCCTCGTCGCGCAGGCGCGTGATGATCGCCATCAAGC